>NZ_CP188819.1:37500-368437 GCF_051550205.1 Sporosarcina sp. FA9 | reverse complement strand
GACAGTGTCGTTGCACTTTCAACAAAACCCAAACTATTTTCAACGGATGCTTTTCATGAACAATTAAAGTATATGGTACGTACTTTCACTTTGAAAAACACGGGTTTATTTAACGAACGTTTTCAAGCGTATCGCTCTTTTTGGGAACATCTCTTTACTGAGAATGCGTTACGAATAAAAGAACTAGAAATTCTTAAAGAAGAAGAAACGACCGAAGCTGTTATATTAATCACCCTATTTGATATTTTAAACGGAGATCATGAGCAACTGAGTGATATCGCCGGGCTCGTCACCTTGGATAACTTTACGAATTGGCTCCCACTTGCGGATCTAGCGGATGTCGAAGGCGATACGGAATCTCTCGCTGCAATCATGCGGGCACTCCTTCCTTTTATTGGTGAGCACTTAACCCAATCGGTGCAAATTGCACGCCGCTCTGTATTTGTACGCAAAATCGATGGATTGCTTGAGTCAGCGAATTTCCCGGAAGACGAACGCGAGAATATGTTTTCTTATTACGGAGAAACCGGCGTTGATGTCTATGCGGATTTCCTAGTTGAACGCGAACGCTTTCACGAATGGGCGGCTCTTATGCACAGATACAATGTCTCCTATGACGCGGCTGAAGCAGGCGGTTTGAAAATTGCACTTTCTGAAGATCCAGCTGCCGTTTTACCTCTTCTTCATAGATACGCAACTGGTTTTATTAACGAGAAAAACAGACAAAGTTATCGTCGTGCAGTCAAACTCTTTAAAAAGATGAAAACAGGTTCCAAAAAAAGCGGTAAGTCAGAGTTTTGGAATCGTTATGTCGATACAGTGCGCGATAAAAATCGCCGGTTACGTGCACTTATGGAAGAGATGGAGAAAGGGAATTTGAATTTATGACGAACACATTTACTCTTGAACGTTTACTACTTCTCGGACTCCAGCCTACAGAAAACGGATCTTTCTTAGTCACGGCAACAGATGTAAACGGCTATATACTAAATCCAAATGAACTTGTTTCATATTTGTTTTTCAACAATGAACAGTCTTTGTACGGTCTTCTAACTGAAACAAATGACGATGCGGTCATTCTTAGAGCTGACCAGCTGCTATCCTCGTTTCCCGAAACGCACCCGTATGTAAAATACGATGGTGCCAGTACTGAAGATGCTGAACAATTAAAAGCTGTTCGGGAGGCATCTATGGCCTGGAAGGACCCCGAACTTTGGAGTTATGCAGAGGCGGATGAAACCGGAATTCATTTTAACGCGGGGAAAGCTGGAATTTCAGAGGAAGCTGCGGCACTGATTCGTTTAGCAGTACACGGCAAACTTGCTGGATCGCCCATTCGAATGGACCAACTTTCACTACTCCTTCCCCATTTACGGATTTACGGGTGGCCAGGAGAATCGGTGTCGACGATTCCAGTACAAATTGCACTGCGCCTAACAGAACCTGAACTGGATTCGGATACAGATTGGTTGCTGGAAACGGTCATTATCGGAGATCGCGGTCGTCATTGGCAACCTGCAGTACGTAAAGTAGATGCACCTATCGAGGAGGCACTTCCGGCGAAATGGAAGATGTATGCGCATGATATTTCAAGGAAACAATCGGAAATCGTCTCTTTCTTGAATGTTGTAGAAGTAGATACACTAAATAGTTTCCTATCCGTTTCAATAACGGATCCCGAAGTTCGATTATTCATCTCAGAAGATTTACCACTTCTTCAGTCCTTTGGTTACTCCGTGATTTTGCCTGCTTGGCTCAAGTCTGTAACAGAGTCCAAAATGCGCGTGCGCACCAATGCGGGCGTCCAGTCGTATAATTCAACAACAGGACTTGATGAGGTTTTATCTTTTGATTGGAATTTCTCGCTTGCCGGTAATAATATCGACCGTGAGGCTTTCAGTAAAATGGTAGATGAAAATCGTGAATACATTCGTTCTGGTGACGAATGGTTTCACATTGACCCACAATGGCTGAAAAAGATTCGTGATTTAATGGACCGTGCGGATTCTGGAGAATGGACGGTCAAAGATCTTTTATTCCAAGACGTTCCAGAAGAAATGGTTCCTCTGGAGGCCGATGAAGATGAAGAAGATCCACTGCTCCAGTTCACGATGCAAAAGACGCTTCGCAGTTATATGGAAATTCTTTCGGAGAAAAAAGGACTTCCTTCGACGGGAATACCTACAAAGTTGAAAACAGAACTTCGTCCGTATCAAGAAGTCGGCCTCGACTGGCTTGTGTTCATGCGGGAAAATCATTTCGGCGCTGTTTTAGCGGATGATATGGGGCTTGGTAAGACGGTACAACTCATTTCCTATTTGCTAGAAGTTCATGCAAGACCAGAAACGAAGACGCCGTCACTGATCATTTGTCCAACGAGTGTCCTTGGTAACTGGCAAAAAGAAATTGAGCGATTTGCACCGTCACTGTCCATCCATACACATTATGGACCGAACCGTGAGAAGGACGAAGCTTTTACAGAACTTCTAATTGAAAAGAAACCCGACGTCGTCTTTACAACATACGGTACAGCTTCACAGGACGGAGAAATGCTTGCTGAAACAGAATTTACGAGCATTACTTTAGATGAAGCTCAAAATATAAAAAACATGCAGACAAAGCAATCTCGAACAATCCGTAAGTTGCGCGGGCAACATCACATCGCGTTAACCGGGACACCGATTGAAAACCGCTTGTCGGAACTGTGGGCGATTTTCGATTTTATTCACAAAGGATACTTCGGGAATTTCCGAAAGTTCACGGATAACTTCATTATTCCAATTGAACGGGATAATTCTGAAATTGATAAACGAAAACTACGTGCAAAAATTCGACCCTTTTTATTAAGAAGAACGAAAAGTGATCCTGATTTGCTCCTAAATCTTCCGAAAAAACTGGAACAAAATGAATACTGTCCGCTGACAACAGAACAAGCGGCCTTGTATGAAAGTTTCCTGGATGAAACCAAGTTTAAGTTACAAACATTATCTGGTTTTGAAAAGAAAGGTTTAATCTTAAAAATGCTGAGCCGACTGAAGCAATTGTGTAATCACCCCGCTTTGTTTCTGAAAGAGCCACAAGCGCCCGCAGAAGAAATGATTTTGCGTTCCGATAAATTGAAACGAATTGTTTCGATGGCTGGAGAAATTGTTGAAAACGGCGAACGCTGCATCATTTTCACCCAGTACATTGGCATGGGCAAGCTCATTCGCCAATGTCTGTCCGAAATCCACGGCATTGAAGCTCCATTTTTAACAGGAAGCATGCCAAAAGGACAGCGAGATTTACTTGTTGAAGCTTTCCAGGAAGGTGAATTTCCAGTGTTTATTTTATCCCTTCGAGCGGGTGGAACTGGACTTAATCTAACGGCTGCAAATCATGTATTGCATGCGGATAGATGGTGGAATCCGGCTGTTGAAAACCAGGCAACCGACCGAGCGTATCGGATTGGTCAAACGAAATTCGTTCACGTTCATAAGTTTGTGACGATTGGAACGATTGAAGAAAAAATCGATAAAATGTTAGTTGAAAAAGCTGCACTTTCCGATGATCTCATTCAATCCACACAATGGCTCACTGAGTTATCCGATGTGGAGCTTAGCGATTTACTGTCATTTGATTATTAAGCGATGGACTTCAGGTGTTTTCTGGAGTCCTTTTTTCTCTGATATTATTTACGAAAAACGTATTTTTGTTATTTGCATTGTTTTCAAGTTCAAGGATGCGTTCGTTCAAATTTGCAACAATACTGATAAGTTGTCCTGTTTGTAATTCCATCCGTATGACATCTTTTTCAAGTCGATTCATTGTGATATTCCTCCTTTTTAATATCCGCATGGATGAAAACTTAGTTATTGAACGGTCACCATACTAAGTTTCTATCCGCTACGGTTTTAACTTTAGATGATAAGCAACCCCGGTTACCCCACCGGATTTTTGGTTGCTGCCGCTTATATAATTCCCTTATTAAATGATAGCCGTTCCCCAACAGCCACTTTTTTCCTCGTGTTTAGCCAAATTCAGCTTGATTGGAATCTCCCTTCACATTAAAGTATAGGCAATTCTTCTTTCTCGATTTTTGGTAAATGAAAATGTTCTGAGCCGTTTTCAGTCGAATGCTTTTCTAATTCTGCAGACTCAACAGTTCTCGGTTTTGTGATAATGAACCGAATATCCTCGCCAACAACTTCAGTTACATAGACGCGACTTTGATCACCTCTTTCATAGGTTCGGGACTGAATTCGTCCACCTATACCAATTAAAGAACCTTTCCCACATTTTTTCACGGTGTTTTCTGCGGTTTTACCCCAAACTGTACAAAGAACAAAATCTGTTTCAATCTCTCCTTTCAAGTTTTTGAAGTTACGGTTTACAGCTATGATGAAACTTGTTTGCGTGCGCCCTTCAGAAAATGTGCGCAATACGGGGTCTTTAGTTATTCGTCCTACAAGTGCTACTTGATTCATTTGGCATCCTCCTTTCTACTGGAATACCATCATCATACTTCCGACACCGTTAATTTGACAAGTCGGCATATTCTGTTTTTGGCAGGGTTTTAAGATGCAAAACTTCAATTTGAAGATTTCATTTTTAGTAGAAAGTTCGTACATCCTTGTCCTACTCTCTTTTCATTGATTTCCTATACCACTTACAAATTTCGACTTTGGCATACTTCGTTTTTTCTTCTAGGAATGGTATACTAAAAGTAAACTTTGGAGGGATTACGATAAAAACGTTCAAAATGTTATCCGTCGCAATTACTCAAGAAGGCCTGAATCAAGACATTCCACTTTTAGACGGAATTATTATTAACCAGGAAAATAGTCATCGTATGTGGATCCTTGAAATGTTCATTGACCAAAAACATAAAGAACTCTTCGAACAATGGAAAGAATCTGAGCAATTAATTGACGTTAAAGTAGTCATTTCCTATCCTGAAAACGAACCAGCTGCTTTCCAAGTCGCTGTTCAGACTGTAAAGCAAATTGGTGATAATATATCCGTATTGCTTAAAGGTCGTTTGAAACGTGCACGTTCTGAGTATGCAGAGCAGTTACTAGAGCAGTTAATCGGCGAAGGCCTACAGGATGCAGCTTTACTCGAACGATTCGAATCCGACATGAAATCCCGACCTCGTCTGAAAAGGGACTCTGAAAAGTCTAGTGAATGAATCCTACTGCCTGCTGATTTCCGTTCCGTCCTAATGCAACTTATAAATTTCCAACAAAAAAGTCGCCTCCAAATTTCGGGGCGACTGTTTTTGTGGTTTGTGGTTATCGGTTCATGTTATTCCTGTTATTAGTGGAATTATCTTCAATTGCACCATCCAGCGTAGTACCATCGTCATTATTACCATTCATTTCATTCGTACGGTTGTCGTAATTCTCGTCCCGGATAATACCTCCACGTTGGCTTTTGCCATTCATATCGGTATTTTTATCCAGACCGTCCAGATTTGGTCCTGTCTGACCGTTATTAACGTCCGGTGTCCAGTCCCTGTTTTCCATTGGCGTCTCATTTTTGTCCGGGACAACTTTGTCATTCATATTACATCCCGTCAGAACAAGTCCCGATACCAGAAAGAGCGGTATGGCTTTTTTCAACATAGAAAAACTCCCTCCTTTCCACAAACCATTTGTCATACAAAATGTATGATGCTTTCTAGGTTGGTCGGAAATGAGGGAACTATCCATTATTAAATATTTATTTTTAATAAACCTTCTACGTATGCTGCTTGTGCTTTACAGTCATACTCATAATGAGTGCCTTGTTTTTCTTGCATCATCTGAATTGTAGCAATTTGCTCGTCCGTTGGCGGATCCTGAAGTATGCGGTCGATAATTTCATTAATCCTAACGGCCAGCTCTTCGTGAAATCCGGGATTCAATTTAATGTCATCCGGAATTTCTGTATACCAAAGAGCTTTTGTAGTAATGTATTGCTGCCAACTAGAAACAAAGTCCTCAATTCGAAATTTGTCTTCACTCCAAGCAATATCACTCATATATTGTTCGAAAGTCTGTGTAATTGACCTTGTAATACTAATTTTTAAATTTGGAGATAGATCTTTATACATTCTATTTACAACCTCCTACTCGTAAGAAAAACGCATATATAAATACATCGGGTAATGGGACACTTACTATTCTACCCAAGTAATGGGATTGTTGCAAACTTATTTCTCTGTTTCCACGACTGGACCAAGCGCAAACATAATTTCTGTTTCGCATGCAATCTCGCCGTCAACAGTCGCAATCGCTTTCCCTTTACCTATTGAACCGCGTAGACGCGTGATTTCAACTTCTAGACGCAAAGTATCACCAGGTGTCACTTGTCGTTTAAACCTGCAATTATCGATCCCTGCAAAAAAAGCAAGACGTCCTTTGTTTTCCTCTTTTTGCAAGATTGCAACTGCACCAACTTGCGCGAGTGCTTCAATAATAAGTACACCCGGCATTACCGGATAACCGGGAAAATGTCCATTAAAGAAGTCTTCATTTATCGTAACGTTTTTTATTCCGACAGCACGTGTGCCTTCTTCAAGTTCAAGAATCCGGTCCACCATTAGAAATGGATATCGATGCGGTAAGATTTCCTGAATCTGTTGTGATGTTAGCATGCCCAACCTCCTAAAAGTATAAATCAATTATGAATTAAAAAAAGCTTTTGTTACTCTTTTCCATTCATAATGTCTAGTATGTGAACCCATGTTTCCTTTTTAAGTGCATCGGACGGATCTCCGTCACCCATATAGCCGTATCCGATTGTTACACCGAGTGCTATAGCACCTGCAAAAAGTCCAGCTACTAAAAGAATGCGAAGCCAAATAGGAAGGATGCGAATTTGAACCCAAAGTGTTCTTTTAGGTGGCACCGCCTTTCCCTCGGATATCAGCCGCCTGCGTTCTGCACGCGTAATAGGCGCTGCGGGGGATTCTTTCTTATTCAGCTGTAGTTCCGTTCTGTTTTCATTATTCATAGTTCAGACTCCTTACACGATTTCATCGAATTCCATTTATGAGACCCATCATTTGATCGGCAAGAGTAATTGCACGTGAGTTGAACTGATAGTTACGTTGGACGGAAATTAAATCGGTCATTTCTTTTTGCATATCAACGTTCGATGACTCAAGGGCTTTATTCTCCAAACCAATTCCACCTCTAGCCACACCTTGCAGATTCGTTACGACATCGTTTGCTGCAACGCCCAGTTCCGCAAGATTTGAAGGCAACACACTGTAAGTGCCTGATAAATGCTCCATTAGATTCGGGCGTTCAATAACAGTAACGCCAGGTTGAATTTCTGAAGTAGTGCCGTCATTCATTTTTAATTCTAGCGTACCATTTGGTCGAACGGAATACGACTCTACATCATCTGCAAACGTAATTGGCTGACCCGCAGCATTCGCCACAGGATAGCCCTCACTCGTCACGAGCATCAGTTGCCCATTATCTACCGGAGACACGTAAAAAGCACCCTGACGCGTATAAGCAACCTGTTCCCCGTCTTCTGTAGGCATTAGCACGTTGAAATACTGTTTTGGCTTCGTAAGTGCAAAATCCAGGTCACGGTCCGTAATTTGCAACGAGCCGACTTTTGAATTCATTGAGGCTTGTCCAAGTGCAGCTCCTACACCATACCGAATGCCAAGTGGTGATTGCCTTGGTGCTTCGTCTGCTTTGTCGTTGTTAAACTGCTGATACAAAAGTTCTTGAAAACTCGCTTCGCTTGCTTTGAAACCATGCGTATTCGAGTTCGCCAAGTTGTTCCCAATTAGATCCAGCTGGTGTTGTAGTTGGTTCAATGTATTCGTAGCTGTAATCATCGTCCGTAGCATTTACGTCCTCTCCTTTCAATTGACTGATTCTTAATTGACTCGCCCAACTTCGTTAACAGTTTTCTCCATACTACGATCGTACGCTTGAAGTACTTTTTGATTGGCCTCAAAGGCACGGTAAGCAGTCATCATATCCGTCATCGTTCGAGCCGCATCAACATTCGAACCTTCTAGATAGCCTTGTTGCATCGAATAAGAGACTCCAGCAGCTCCAGTGGCGGTTGGAAGTCCTTCTCCGCCCTCTGTTACGAATAAGCCGTTGCCTTGCTTCAAAAGCGACCCTGGCTGATTTGCGAATGAAATTCCAAGTGTGGCGACGATCGTATTGTTTTCCATAATCACACCAGAATCAGATACTGTGAACTCGTCACTTTGCAACTGAATTCGCTGACCATTTGTATCCAGTACATAATGTCCTGTTGGATTTGTTAGGAAACCATTTGGAGCCAGTGTAAAGTTCCCATTCTTTGTATACATTTCGCTGCCCGCATCATTTTCAAGTGTGAAAAACAATGCACCTGTATTGCCTGTTTCAGCGTCTGTTGGAAGCAAACCATCAATTAGTGCAATATCTGTCGTTAACTCTGTTTCACGTATTTGACCTTGTTCAAAAAGCGGGAGTGTTTCTTGCATATAAACCCCAGTTGAAATCCCACCAACATTGCTCATTCCTTTTATATTGAAACCGTCCGTAGTAGGAATATGGACATTATTTACACTCGATAAATACATTTGTGGAAAGGAACGAATTACAGCTTGTTCGGCTTTAAAACCGGGTGTATTTACGTTCGCCATATTGTTCGTCAACATCTCGGTTTTTCTTTGTTGAGCAATCATGCCTGATGCAACCGCATTAAATCCACGAAACATGCTGTCCTCTCTCCTTTCTCAATTTTAATTTTAATTTATGATTGTCTTGAACTTTTCGAAATATTGTCCAGTAAAATCCCAGTCCCAATTGCTACGCAATCAAGCGGATTATCCGAAATAAACACCGGTACTTTTAATTGGTCCGCAAGTAACTGATCAATGCCGTGAAGAAGGGCTCCGCCGCCCGTCAAAAACACACCTCGGTCAATGATGTCCGCGGATAATTCAGGTGGCGTTTTTTCCAAAACGTTTTTTGCAGCTTGTACAATTAGTTGAACCGATTCTTTTAATGCATTACCAATTTCTTTAGAATTCACTGTAATCGTGCGCGGAAGTCCAGAAACCATATCACGGCCCCGAATATCGAGCTCCTCGTCACGTCCACCTGGGAATACGGTTCCGACAAGAACTTTAATGTTTTCCGCAGTTCGTTCCCCAATCAGTAGTTTATATTCTCGTTTAATATATTGTGTTATGTCTGTATCAAATGTATCTCCAGCAATATTAATGGATTCCGATGTTACGATGTCGCCCATTGAAAGAACGGCCACATCTGTCGTTCCGCCACCAATATCAATGACCATGTTTCCACTTGGTTGGAAGATATCCATACCGGCCCCAATTGCAGCAACTTTCGGTTCTTCTTCAAGGTAAATTCTTTTACCCCCGGACTTTTCTGCAGCTTGCCGAATTGCTTTTTGCTCGACGCTTGTAATGTTTGTCGGGCAACAAATCAGAATACGGGGTTTAGAGAAAATCCCTTTAACTTTTAACTTTGTAATAAAGTGACTTAGCATTGCTTCGGTTACATCAAAATCTGCAATGACTCCATCTTTTAGCGGGCGGATTACTACGATATTGCCCGGTGTTCTACCAACCATCCGATACGCTTCTTCCCCCACTGCAAGCACTTTGTTGGTTAATTTATCTACAGCTACGACAGATGGTTCATTTAAAACGATGCCTTTGCCTTTTACATGTATGAGAACATTCGCCGTACCAAGATCGATTCCTATGTCTTTTGCAAACATTGATGGATTTACCCCTTCCGATTCTATTAAGTGGAATATTATGTATATGAATTTTTTACGCTCTTAATAAACAATTTTATCACAATATACATAAAATGAACATACTTAACACACTTAGAATTCAACAACTTCCATAATTATACAATAAAAAGACGGTTTCGCTAAAAATCCGCGAAACCGCTTTATTACTTCCGTGTCATTTCTCGATTTTCCGAGATTCATTCATCCACTTTATCCGTGTCGCCTCGCCACCCCGTATGTGTCTGACGGATTTATGATATGCAAGGATTTTTGCAACATCTTCTGCAAGTGCCGTATCTACATTCGGCAATCGTTCTGTTAAGTCTTTATGGACCGTGCTTTTCGAATAGCCCGTCGCCTTCGCTAGTACGCGTACGGTAACTTCAGTTTCCATCAGCAACTCCCCGAGGCGCACGCATCGCCTCCTAATTTGCTCGTGCACGCCCTCTTCCTTTCCTATCGGCTCAGAATCTTTATTTATCTTATGCTATGCTTCGGTCAGGTATGCGTGATTAAAGAGCGTGAGTATGGGTTCTGTAAGGAATCGATAGAATCTATTTGAACATGAAAAAACCACCCCAAAATATATTGGAATGGTCTTTTCCGAAGCGGTCCTACGTTAGAATCCTAAATACAAATGCGGATTAACAATTTTGTCATTGAGCAGCACTTTGTAATGCAAGTGAATTCCGGCAGTCGGATTCCACTCATTTTCCGTTGCTGTTCCGAGGGCTTGTCCTTGGAGGACTTCCTCGCCTGGCTTCACAAGTACGCCTGTAAGGGAAGCATAGACCGTTTTCAGTCCATCGTTATGAGCGATTACAATTTCATTACCTATGAACGGATCCAAAATAATTTCTTCGATGACACCACTCATAGACGCAACTACTTCAAACGGTTCGCCGTCTATTGAAATCGAGACGCCTTCATTCGTTGTGTACGTTTGATTGAATACAAGTAATGCTTTTTCACGCATTTCCGCGGATGCATCAGGGTCATAAAATTCCTGGAGGATTTCCACGTCGTCTAGAAGGGCTTCAGAAAATGGATACTTGATGTTTTCCTTCTGTGCATTCGTCTCGACCACTAACCCATCCGGTTTCGGATTATCCATCGCAGTATCTTTCACGTCTGGGGTATCTACATTTATAAGTGCGTTATAACCCCAGATCATGCCTACGAAGACAATCGCCATACTCGAATACATAACAGGCCAAAACCAATTTTTTCTTTGTCTACTTTTGTTCTTCTGAGAAGGGGCTTTCGGTTTTTCTTCTCGCATAGTCATCACCTCACTTGCTATTGTTTGCAAGTCAACGTGATTTTAAACATTCTGAATCAAGTAAAGTGAAATTTTTTATTTCAGTCCCCGAATAATAGTGTTCTAGAATCTGTTTAGCGGTCCATCCTTCCGCTGCAAACACCTCCGCACCGTATTGACTCATCCCAACACCGTGCCCATAACCCGTCGTTTTAACGAGAACAATATTGTTTGTTAAATCATAGGCTATATCAAAATCTGTTGACGCAAGCCCTAACAGTTCACGCATTTCACGACCTTTCAAATCAAAACCATCGGAAACAGCCTTTTGAACACGTCCTGTTGAGTTTCGAACCAGTTTCAATGATTTGAACATTTCATCATTCCACTGCATTCCAAGAGCTTTATTCCATTCCGAGAGCGTCATTTCCTTTTCTTTATTATATGAAGGTGCGACTTTATCTTCACCGGGACTTTCTACGCTTTGTAAATATGGAATATCATTTCCACTAAAGTTCTGCGCAGTCTCAGTCTTCCCATTGGACGTCGAAAAAAACATCGCTGAAATCATTTTTTCTTCATAAACGATAGTTTTACCCGCAGTCTCTTTCACAAGTCTAGTCAATTTACGTTCATTACGCTTAAAACTTTTGCCCCAACGTTCTTTCCGTTTTTCCAAAGTGTTGTAAACTTGCGCAGAAACGTCAGCAGCGATTGGTCTCTTGCCAAAATCCGTTAACCTAAGGGCATATGTCCGAGCCGCAATCGCTTGGGCCTTCAAAGCCTCATTTTCAAACGTAACGGGCATTTCAGCAGAAACAACTCCTTTAACATACTCTTCAAGGGGAACTGGCTCGTCCAATCCAATAACCGTAATGTCAACCTGACACGTTTCTACCTCGCTTTCCTGTTGAACAATCACAGCATCCGGAGCCCTGTGTAATAAAATCGGCACAAAAAAGAGCAGCAGCGTCAGTAACAATAAGGCACTCCATATATTCCATAGTTTTCGCATAGTCGATTATATGATTTCCATCCGTTTTTATTCATTGTTTAGTAGGCCGGGGTTCGTAATTGACGGTTACCTTTTAAATGCATTTGGGTACCTTCGTGACGTTCTTTGAACGACTTCCCAGTGTTTCGCGGTGACTTCGCAACGTTTTTGGGGAACCTCACAACATTTTCGGGAAACCTCGCAACGTTTCCGGAGAACTTCGCAACGTTTTCGGGGAACCTCACAATGTTTGCGGGAAACTTCGCAACGTTTTGGAAACCTCACAACGTTTCGGGAAAACCTCGCAACGTTTCGGGAAAATCATTGATGGCTACGCCTAATTGGCCAAATGCATTTGGGTGATTATCCCTCTCTATCATGATTTCGCTGCACTCCGCATATTTTCCAACAAACTTCGCAACGTTTTCGGGAAACCTCACAATGCGCTAACCTAAAATGTTGGGACAATATAAAACAACACCGACGTGATACACTTTAAAAAAGCAACTACATCGGAGGTTTTTATATTGCAGAAAATCGTATATTCAAGAGAAGTTAAATGGGCTGCTGTAAAGGATAAATTAAGTGGCGAGATGACTAATAAAGAAATCATGGAGAAACACGGAATTAAAAATAGAGCGCAAATTGCAGATTGGATGAATTGGTATAAAAACAATGAATTTTATCGCTTCGATCAACCGATTGGCAAACAGTATTCCTATGGTTTTCGCAATGATTTTAAGAATGAACAAGAAAGGCAAGACCATCAACTATCCCAATTGATAATGGAGAATGAAATATTAAAAAAGTATATAGAGATAAAAAGGGGGTTGGAAAAGAAGAAGTAATAAGAACTGTAGAGAATATGAAGGGCAAGTATACTATTTCAGCCATCTTATTGGCGTTGCAAGTCTCACGTACAAGCTATTATAGATGGCTTGGCGAAGAGCGTGAGATCACACTTTCAATCAATGAAGTAGCCATTATTGAGCTGTGTAAAAAAACGAAATATCGATATGGACATAGGAAGATTAAAGCCTTGTTAAAGCAGGATTATGCGATTAAATTACATCGTAATTCGGTTCAATCAATCATGCAAAAGCACAATGTGCAGTGTCGGATAAAGCCGAAACGAAAATGGAAATCGCAAGGTGAAACTGTAGTCATCAGACCCAATCTTCTTAATCGAAATTTTACTGCCAGTGCACCAAACGAGAAGTGGGTCACCGATATTACCTATATTCAATATGGAAGCACAACAAAATATCTTTCAACCATTATGGATTTATATAATAATGAAATTGTTGCCTATAAATTATACAATCATCAAAAGACATCGCTTGTCATCGACACGCTTAAAGAGGCATTGGCCAACCGCAACAATCCAGAGGGAGTTATGATACATTCTGATCAAGGGACTGTGTACTCGTCCTACGCATACCAGGAATTCATGAAGGAACATCATATTGTCAGCAGTATGTCACGGAGAGGAAACTGTTGGGATAATGCGGTGATTGAATCATTTCACTCAAGCTTGAAATCTGAGGAGTTTCAGTATGTGCGGTTCAACTCACTTAGCAATGCGGAGGTCGTTAATCGTGTTTCTACTTATTTGAAGTATTATAATGAAGAACGTATTCAAGAAAAACTAGGCTACCTTACGCCAATAAAATACGGTGAAAAGGCAGCCTGATAGTGTTGCTTTATATGTGTCCCATATCGCTGGGTCAGTCTACAACGTTTTCGGGAAACTTCGCAACGTTTTGAGAAAACTTCGCAACGTTTTGGAAACCTCGCAACGTTTCCGGAGAACTTCGCAACGTTTTCGGGGAACCTCACAATGTTTCCGGAAAACTTCGCAACGTTTCCGTAAAACCACACAACACCCCATATTTCATTCCACGCCAAAAAGGCCACATCCAGTTGGATATAGCCTTATCGAGTTAAAATATATGAAATTAGACCAGTTGTACCGATTTCTCTGTAATGGACTCGGGATATTCACGAATGATATCCGCTCCAAGTGCGGCTAATTTGCCGTGGAAATTCACATATCCGCGGTCAAGATGCGATAATTCGGTAACGCGTGTGATTCCATCTGCTGCAAGACCTGCAAGTATAAGTGCTGCGGCTGCTCTGAGATCCGTTGCGGAAACTTCCGCTCCTTGTAAGTCAGAAGGTCCTGATAAGACGACTGATCTTCCCTCGATCTTTACCGAAGCATTCATCCGACGGAATTCTTCAACGTGCATAAAACGATTTTCAAATACGGTCTCCGTTAAAATTCCAGTACCCGTTGACGTTAGCATAAGTGCCATCATTTGTGATTGCATATCTGTCGGAAATCCTGGGTGTGGCATCGTCTTCAAGTCAACCGATTTCAAAGGATATTCAGCGCGTACACGGATTCCTTCGTCTAGTTCAGTAATGACAACACCCATTTCTCCCATTTTAGAGATGAGTGCGGCATTATGTTCTGGGACTGCATTTTCAATGATGACATCGCCACCTGTAATTGCTGCTGCAACCATAAAAGTCCCTGTTTCGATACGATCAGGTATAATATGATGCGTTGTGCCATATAATTTCAATACACCTTCAATACGAATCGTATCCGTTCCGGCACCAACAACTTTACCGCCCATTTCATTAATGAAATTCGCTAAGTCTACAATTTCTGGTTCTTTTGCTGCGTTTTCAATAATCGTTGTACCTTTTGCAAGTGCAGCTGCCGTCATAATGTTTTCAGTAGCACCGACACTTGGGAAATCCAAATAAATTTTAGCACCCTTTAAGCCATCCGGTACATTAGCTTCAACATGTCCATGACCAAATGTAATTTCGGCACCCATTGCTTCAAAACCTTTTAAATGTTGATCAATAGGTCTTGACCCAATCGCACAACCCCCTGGTAAAGCAATACGTGCAAAACGATTGCGGGCAAGAAGAGGTCCCATAACAAGAATAGATGCACGCATTTTACGTACATATTCAAATTGAGCTTCACCCAATAACTGTTCTGTTGAATCAATGATGACTTCATTAACATCCAAACGGCTGTCTACTTTTGCATTTAAGCTTTTCAATACTTCGCTAATTGTTTCAACGTCCGACAAATTCGGTACGTCTTTAATAACATTCACGCCTTCGGTAGCGAGCAGGGCAGCAGCCAATACGGGTAAAACCGCATTTTTTGCACCTTCCACGCGGACAGTTCCGCTCAATCTGCGTCCACCTGTGATAATTATTCTTTCCAAAATTTATCCCTCCAACTTCTAAGTTGTGTCTTGTAACACGATGATGTCATTTATAGTTGCTTTAAATGTCGAATTTATATTGATTATTATTAGTTCAAAACACATACAATTCTACAGCGTTCAGGCTATTTATACAAGAAGCTCTTTGAACGATTTATTTTGTTCCAACGATGTAGTATATATTATGTATGCTTATAGTATTTTGTGTCATACTAAGTCGTTCTTTCGTCCAAAACACTGTGTTATACCTATATTCGCTTTGTTTTTTGTTAAATGACATATCCTTCTAGTTCCCCGAAGGATCGTTCTCCAAACATTATTTTATGTGATGATTTACCTACCATCGCCCCATTAACGATTTTTTTCGTAAATGCGGCGACACTAAGTATCGTATCGCATCATCCAAACAGCGTCGATAATCTTCCTGACCAATAGGATATCTCCAGAAAGAAATTTGATACGGAACTTCCGATCAAAATGCTTAAAAATATAAATAAAAGTTGAGCTTGAAATACACGGTTTTTCCGAATTACTTTTTCCGGCATCAAAGCTTGTAACGCAAAAAAGGCGAGCCCGATAAAAATGATATGGGAAACGATTGCGAGTAATGGCTGGTAACCAAACATTCCGTCCATACAGAAGTCTCCTTCCATTTGTTTTTATTCATTAAATAAAATACGGACAGAAGTCAGTTTCTCTTCTGCCCGCATTTTTAAGAGTTATTTACCTTCGAAAACACTAATTCTGTTCAACGCACGTTTTAAATCGAGTTCTATCAATCGAAAGTCCGCGTCGTCTTTTTTAACTTTTAGATCTTCCTCCGCACGACTTGCCGCAAGTTTAGCACGAGCAATATCGATTGTGGAAGCAGTTTCAGCGCTTTGTGCAAGAACTGTAACGACATCTGGACGGACTTCGATAAAACCACCGTGAACTGCAACAACTTCTGTCGAGTCACCCTTATTTATACGAAGCGCACCGATTTGCAGTGGTGCCACCGTCGCAATGTGGCCGGGAAGGATTCCCATCTCGCCTGTTTCAGTAACTGCGATGATCATGTCCGCTTCAGATTCAACAACAGGGCCGTCGGGAGTGACGATATTAATTTTCATTGTGCTCATTTTTTACCCTCCTGGTCCCTTATAATCAAATACGCCTTGGCGCATATACAATCCGCCAAAGGCTTAATTTGATTTGGCAGGGATTTATCCTGCTGGTATAAATTAAACTTCAACACCCATTTTTTTCGCTTTTTCGATTACTTCTTCGATGCGTCCAACAAGTCGGAATGCATCTTCTGGAAGGTGATCGTAAGTTCCAGAAAGGATGTCTTTAAATCCTTTAACAGTTTCAGCAACAGGTACATATGAACCAGTTTGGCCCGTAAACTGCTCTGCAACGTGGAAGTTTTGTGATAGGAAGAATTGAATACGACGTGCGCGACCAACGATAAGCTTGTCTTCGTCACCGAGTTCATCCATACCTAGAATTGCAATGATATCTTGTAGTTCACGGTAACGTTGAAGCGTTACTTGCACTTGACGAGCAACATCGTAGTGTTCTTCTCCAACGATGTCCGGAGACAAAGCACGTGAAGATGAAGCAAGTGGGTCAACTGCTGGGTAGATACCCATTTCAGAAAGTTTACGCTCAAGGTTTGTAGTTGCATCAAGGTGAGCAAATGTTGTAGCAGGAGCCGGATCCGTATAGTCATCCGCTGGTACATAAATTGCTTGAATTGATGTTACTGAACCTTTATTTGTTGATGTGATTCGCTCTTGCAGTAGACCCATTTCTGTAGCAAGTGTTGGCTGGTAACCAACTGCTGAAGGCATGCGTCCAAGAAGTGCAGATACTTCAGATCCGGCTTGTGTATAACGATAGATGTTATCAATGAATAGAAGAACGTCCGCACCTTGTTCGTCACGGAAATGCTCTGCCATTGTAAGACCTGTTAACGCAACACGCATACGCGCACCTGGTGGCTCGTTCATTTGCCCAAACACCATTGCTGTTTTCGTGATAACACCAGAATCTGTCATTTCATAGAAAAGGTCATTTCCTTCTCGAGTACGTTCTCCAACACCAGCGAATACGGAAATACCACCGTGTTCTTGTGCGATGTTGTTAATCAATTCTTGAATTAATACAGTTTTTCCTACACCCGCACCACCAAATAGGCCGATTTTACCACCTTTAATGTATGGAGCTAGTAAGTCAACTACTTTAATTCCTGTTTCTAGAATTTCAACTTTCGTTGAAAGATTTTCAAATGTTGGTGCCAAACGGTGAATCGGGTCACGACGTACAGATGCTGGAATTTCTTCACCGAGGTCGATAACTTCACCAAGAACGTTGAAAACACGTCCTAATGTTGCGTCACCAACTGGTACAGAAATAGCAGCTCCTTGGTCATCAACTACAGTACCGCGTTGCAAACCGTCTGTTGAAGACATTGCAATTGTACGAACTGAGTCATCACCGAGGTGAAGTGCAACTTCAAGAGTGAGCACTTCAGGCTCTGAGTTTGGGCGCTGAATTGTAACAGTCAGTGCGTTATAAATTGCAGGCAACTGGCCGTTTTCAAACTTAACGTCTACAACCGGACCCATTACTTGAAGAACATGTCCTTTGTTCATGTTGTTTCCTCCTGTCTTACTAGATAGCTTTTATTGATATTGGGTGATGCTTGGATTGTTAAGTGTTTCCTTTTTGGCCCTAAGTGACAAAAAGTTTTGGTGCCAACTTTTTTGGGCCGGAAGGTTAAAGTACAACCTTCCCTGGGCCAACTTTTTCCGAGCCGTAAAGCAGAGTCCAAGCAGCTTTACTCTAAAGCTGCGACCCCACCGACAATCTCTGTAATTTGTTGTGTGATGGATGCTTGGCGTGCTCTGTTGAATGAGAGCGTTAGTGAATCGATTAAATCGCCAGCGTTATCCGTTGCGCTCTTCATCGCTGTCATACGTGAAGCATGTTCACTCGCCTTACTATCGAGCAACGCACCGTAGATTAGGCTTTCCGCGTATTGCGGAAGTAATACTTCTAGAATTGCTTGGCCGGATGGCTCGAATTCATATGAAGTAGTTGCCGATTCTGATGCGATGTCGGTTAGTGGAAGTACCTTTTTCTCTGTTATTTCATGAGATAGGGCACTTACGAAGTGGCTATAGTACATATAAAGTTCATCATACGTACCGTCAGCGAACATACCAACAGCTTTCTTCGCGATTTCTTTTATTTCAGCAAATGACGGTTGGTCGCTTAAACCAATTACACTGTCAACGACACTGAATCCGCGTTTCTTGAAAAATTCATAACCGATACGTCCGATTGCAACAATCAATACGTCTTCTTTAGCGTTGTGACGCTCCGTAATCGTATTTGCAGCTGCACGTAAAACGTTACTGTTGTAAGCTCCAGCAAGTCCACGATCAGACGTAATTATGATGTAAGCAGACTTTTTAACTTCCCGAGATATAAGCATTGGATGCGACAAATCTGTTGTACCGGCTGCAATTGAAGACGTAACTTCTTGGATTTTCTCCATATAAGGTACATATGCTTTCGCATTCAATTCAGCACGGTTCAGTTTCGATGCCGATACCATTTGCATTGCTCGTGTAATCTGACTTGTTTTTTTCGTCGAAACAATACGGTTTTGTATTTCGCGTAATGATCCCATTGGTATTTCACCACCTTATTGTATTAGATTCCGCTTACGGCTTTCACCAATTACGGGGCTTAAGATTCTGTACGAGCGAATGTCTTCTTGAATGCATTGAGGGCTTCAGCCATCGCTTCATCAGCAGGAAGGTCTTTCGTCGTGCGGATATGATCTAAAATACTTGTGTGGTTCGTTGCGAGCCAGCTTTCAAGTTCCGACTCAAAACGTAGAATGTCCACGACAGGAATATCGTCAAGGAATCCACGTGTAAGTGCATAAAGTATTGCTACTTGTATTTCAACTTTAACTGGTTTGTTTAGATCTTGTTTCAAAATTTCAACTGTACGTACTCCGCGATCTAGTTTTGCTTGCGTTGACGCATCAAGATCAGATCCGAATTGTGAGAATGCTTCAAGTTCACGGAACGCAGCAAGGTCAAGACGCAGTGTACCTGCAACCTTTTTCATTGCTTTGATCTGAGCTGAACCACCAACACGTGAAACCGAAAGTCCCGCGTTTATAGCAGGTCGTACACCCGCGAAGAATAGGTCAGATTGAAGGAATATTTGTCCATCTGTAATTGAAATAACGTTTGTTGGAATGTATGCGGAAATATCGCCCGCTTGTGTTTCAACAAATGGTAGTGCCGTAATTGAACCGCCACCTAGTGAGTCATTCAATTTCGCAGCACGTTCAAGTAAACGTGAGTGCAAGTAGAATACATCACCTGGGTATGCTTCACGACCTGGTGGACGACGAAGTAGTAAAGACAGTTCACGGTAAGCCGCTGCTTGTTTCGATAAATCATCGTATACAATTAGAACGTGTTTACCTTGGAACATGAATTCTTCAGCCATAGTAATTCCTGTATATGGTGCAAGGAATAGTAGTGGAGCAGGTTGTGAAGCAGAAGCCGTAACGACGATTGTGTAATCAAGTGCGCCGTTTTTACGGAATGTTTCAACAACACCACGTACTGTAGATTCTTTTTGTCCGATTGCTACATAAATACAAATCATATCTTGGTCTGCTTGGTTAAGAATCGTGTCAATCGCAACAGCTGTTTTACCTGTTTGACGGTCTCCGATAATTAACTCACGCTGTCCACGACCGATTGGTACAAGTGCGTCAATCGCTTTAATTCCTGTTTGAAGTGGTTCGTGTACTGATTTACGTGCCATAACCCCTTGTGCAGGGCTTTCAATAGGACGTGTTTTAGTTGTTGCGATTGGTCCAAGACCATCCACTGGTTGACCTAATGGATTTACTACACGACCGATTAATTCTTCGCCAACTGGTACTTCCATGATACGACCTGTACGACGTACTTCATCGCCTTCTTTAATGTCTGTGTATGGGCCTAGAATAATAATACCAACGTTGTTGGCTTCCAAGTTTTGTGCCATACCCATGACACCAGTAGAGAATTCTAAAAGTTCTCCGGCCATGACGTTGTCGAGGCCATGAGCACGTGCAATACCGTCACCAATTGTAATAACTGTACCAACATCGCTAACTTTCATCTCAGACTCGTAATTTTCAATCTGCTGCTTTATTAGTACGCTGATTTCTTCAGCTTTGATGCTCATGTATGTCACCCCTTAAATTTCAGTTTTAAGATCCAATAAGATCCTGTTTTAGACGCTCAAGCTTACCGCTTATGCTGCTATCATAGATTTTGTTTCCAATTTGAAGACGAATGCCGCCAATTAGACTTGGATCAATAATGTTTTCGATTTGCAATGAAACTTTACCAACTACTTTTCCGAAAGTTGTGGAGATCGATGCACGTTCAGTTTCTGTAAGCGGACGTGTAGAATACACTTTTGCCTCAGCAATACCAGATGCATCATTCGCAAGTGTACTAAATTCATCAATACAATTCACAATTTCATCCATACGTTTTCGATCAAGAAGTACATAGAGTAAATTCAAAATTAATGGATTTACATCTTTGAATATTCCTGCAAGTAGTTCTTTTTTTCGAGCCATTGGTAGTTTCGGATTTCCAAGCAATTGTCCAAGTTCTTTATTCTCTTTGTACACAATTTTCATTTGTATAAGATCGTTTAGAACTGAAGTTGTTTGCCCTTTTTCTTGCGCTAATTCAAACAGCGCTTGTGCGTAACGTTTTGCTGCTATTGACTGACTCACAGAGCATCGCCTGCCTTCGCAATCGTTTCCTCAATCAATGCACGGTTATCATCCTCGGAAATTTCTTTACCAAGTACTTTAGACGCTGCAAGAATGGAAAGAGATACGAATTCTTCGCGAACTGCTGATACAGCTTTTTCTTTTTCTGAAGCAATTTCTAGCATTGCTTCCTCTTTTAAGCGAACAACTTCATTGCGTGCTGCCTTGATGATGTCTTCACGTTGTTTTTCACCTTGTTCATGGGCGTTTTCAACAATCGACTGAGCGTCATTGCGCGCTTCTTTTAACAAGTTACGCTGCTCTTCAAGAAGGTCTTTTGATTCGATACGGCTTTTTTCAGCTGCCTCGATTTCGTTGGAAATCATTTCAGCACGTTGATCCATAATGCCCATAAGCGGTCCCCATGCAAATTTCTTAAGTAGGGCCATGAGTAGAAGGAATAAAAAGACTGTAACGAGAATATCTCCGAGGTTTAGACCATCGGGGTTGTTTAATTTTTCTAAAAATCCTGCATCAGCTACGTTTGTAGCTCCGAGGACGAAGGTATCCAAAAACACGATTGTTTCACTCCCTTCAAGAGCACACGACTCTTTTAAATATAAACTGTATTTTAATTACCCATTCATTAGTTAGCTATTTTTGCATTTCCTTATTAAAAAGCGAAGATTCTACACTCAAATCTTCGCCTCTTGAAATTCTTTAACTACTTATCCGCGGTTCATAACGATGAACGCAATTACTGCTGCGAAAATCGGAACAACTTCAACAAGTGCTACTCCAACGAACATGTTCGTTTGAAGAATACCGCGTGCTTCTGGTTGACGAGCGATTCCTTCTTGTGTTTTCGAAACTACTAGACCTGCACCTAGACCTGCACCAAGTGCACCTAGACCGATTGCGATTGCTGCTGCTAATAAACCAATTGAACCTGTCATAATTATTTCCTCCTAATGTTTTTTATAATTTTTTTATTCTGTCGTGGGAGCACTAGGCTCCCGTATTTCTCCCTACTAGGGAAAAAGCGTATTTACCTCTGCCTTTTCGGGGAACTCTATGTGTATTAGTCCGTTCTAACTTTATCGGACATATAGACCATTGATAACATAACGAAAATAAAGGACTGTATTGCTCCAACGAAGATTGAGAAGCCCATCCAAGCCATTCCCGGTACGATTGCTCCAACTAATCCAAACACACTTGATGCACCAAGACTTGCGATTAACGCAATTAAAACTTCACCAGCGTAGATGTTACCGTACAAACGTAGACCAAGTGTCAACGTACTTGCAAATTCCGAGACGATATTAAGTGGCATTAAAAAAGGTAGCGGTTGAAAAAAACCTTGAGCATATCCTTTAGCACCCTTGATTTTAACCCCGTAATAATGTGTTAGAACAATTACCATAACTGCAAGAGTCAGTGTAATCATTGGGTCTGCTGTAGGTGATTTCCACCAGAGCTCCCCTTTCCATACGACGGCTAACGGTAATCCGAGCACGTTCGCTACAAAAAGAAACAGAATAAGTGTAATTCCAAGTATGTGAAAACGTCCACCCGTTTTCCAATCCATGTTGCTCTTAATAATCCCTTTGACGAAATCCATGATCCATTCAAAGAAGTTTTGCATGCCTGATGGTTTAATTTGTAAATTACGCGTAGAAATAAATGCGATAAGAAATACAACTATACAGGTTATCAAAAGCATCATGACGTTCGATGGATTGTATGTTATCCCAAATAATACCTGTGTAGGATTTCCATGCTCCATGTTTCGTTCACCTCCCTTGTTCGTGTCTAACGTGGTAAATGATCCTGTCAACTAATAAGATGACATACAGTAACCCGAACCCAGATACCGTTCCGATCAGGTCAAACTGTTCCGGCATCGAAGTTGCAATTGCTGCTGCTGCAATACCAGATGCGAAACGCAACGCAGTGCCAAGCGAAACACTTCTCTTCCCATTCTCAATCGAAAGGTTGAACCGTTCCGACCGACGAACGAGTAGCCAGAAATTGTACAAGCCAAAAAGAGAACCTAGTATGAGCCCTGCAAACACAGTTTTCCATTCCGTAAATCCCCAACCGAGGACGAACAGTGCAAGCAATGGATATAAGGCTCTTCGTTGCCTGCTATGGATTTCCCGTAATGTTTGCATAGTTAGTAATTCTCCTGCTTCGTATTTCTGGAATTCGGATAAACGTTTCGTGTAAGGACTTGCGGAGTGGTTCCCGTTTCGCTGTCCAGCCTTAAACCGGCGTAGACTCCGAAAAAGGTAAAAAGATGATAGATTTTGTATGTGAATACGCCATTGGTTTAGGTTCCATATGTATGAAACGCCTATCATTCTTACCATTAGTAATGATACAGTAGCCTAAAAATGAAGTCAATTGATTCCTACGACATTTTCACGTCTGATTTGCACGCCGTCAAAAAATGGACAAATTTAAATTCAAAAAGAGGTATAAGTTAGTGTAACCGAAGATAAACGCCATTATACCTGAGGCTTAGGATCAAAGACATACAAGCAATACGTTGATTTCACAACTTTTCTTCACAGTTCACTGCTTTTATTTTAATTAGAAAAACGGCCTGAACACTTCACTATTTCGAGGCCGTTTACTAAATTATTTCAACGTATTCAGATATTCTTTTAACGCTTTGACAATTCGTTCGGAAGCATGGCCATCTCCGTAAGGGTTGGATGCCTGTGCCATTTTTCGATATTCAATGTCATTTGTTAGAAGTTCGTCGGTTAATGTGAAAATCGTTTCTTCATCTGTTCCAGCGAGTTTCAATGTACCCGCTTCGATTCCTTCAGGTCGTTCTGTCGTGTCCCGTAAAACAATAACGGGTTTTCCGAGTGATGGGGCTTCTTCTTGAATACCACCTGAATCAGTTAGAATAATATGAGATGCCGCAGCAAAGTTATGGAAATCAACAACTTCCAGCGGTTCGATTAAATGGACTCGTTCATTATTTCCAAGAACCTCATCCGCAATTTCACGAACGACTGGGTTCATATGAAGAGGATAGACAACTTGAATATCGTCATGTTTCTCCAGCAGTCGATTAATCGCTCTGAACATATTCCTCATAGGTTCCCCAAGGTTTTCTCTTCGATGTGCAGTTAGCAGAATTAACTTATCCGATCCAATCTGTTCAAGGATTGGATGAGTATAGCCTTCACGCACTGTTGTTTGAAGTGCATCAATCGCCGTATTTCCTGTTATGTAAATGCGATTTTGTGGCTTCCCTTCATTTAATAAGTTTTGCGCAGATGCTTCAGTCGGTGAAAAATGAAGATCTGCGATTACACCTGTTAATTGACGGTTGATTTCCTCTGGGTAAGGTGAGTATTTATCCCATGTGCGAAGACCTGCCTCGACATGTCCAACTGCAATCTGATTGTAAAATGCGGCAAGGCTTCCGATAAATGTCGTTGATGTATCCCCATGTACAAGTACAATATCCGGTTGTGCCTCTTTCATGATCTTATCAAGACCTTCAAGTCCCCGTGTTGCAACATCGACAAGAGTTTGACGGCTTTTCATAATATTCAAGTCGTAATTGGGTATAATTTCAAACGTCTCAAGCACTTGGTCAAGCATCTCTCGGTGTTGAGCGGTCACAGTAACAATGGACTCAATTTCATCTGAATGTTTTTCAAGTTCGAGTACGAGTGGTGCCATTTTAATGGCTTCCGGGCGCGTGCCGAAAATCGTCATTACTTTCCACTTTTTTTGCAAAGTCAAAGCATTCACACCTTCCAAATCATTTTGTACCGAAAAGTCTGTCTCCTGCATCGCCGAGTCCTGGAACGATATATCCTTTTTCATCAAGCTTTTCATCAAGTGCCGCAATATACACATCAACGTCCGGATGTGCTTCTGTAAATGCTTTAACACCTTCTGGAGCTGCGATTAAACACATGAACTGGATGTTTTTTGCCCCGCGCTTCTTAAGCGAGTCTGTTGCCGCAATAGCTGAACCGCCTGTAGCAAGCATTGGATCAACAAGTATAAAATGACGTTCCGATACATCTGACGGAAGTTTAATATAATATTCTACTGGCAACAAAGTTTCAGGATCACGGTAAAGTCCAATATGACCTACCTTTGCTGCTGGAATTAAGTTCAAAATTCCTTCAACCATTCCGATGCCTGCACGTAAAATCGGGACAATTCCAAGCTTTTTGCCCGCAAGTACATTCGACGTCGCTTTGCAAACAGGTGTCTCAATCTCTTTTTCTGTAAGCGGAAGCTCACGTGTAATTTCATAAGCCATTAGCGTTGCGACCTCATCAACAAGTTCACGGAACTCTTTCGTTCCCGTGTTTTTATCCCGTATGTACGTAAGTTTATGCTGAATAAGCGGGTGATCAAATACATGTACTTTAGCCATTTTTATTCGCTCCTTTTGAAATATCTTGTTTAGTATAGCAGAACTTTTCCTCTTCTACACACCATAAAATCCGACAGGCACAAGACAGTTTACTTAACTGTTACGAAACCTACATCTTTTCACCATCAAGAAGCAAACTCGCTTCAGCAAGTGGCATTGGCTTATAGTAGTAGAACCCTTGTCCGATAGTGCATCCTAGCGATAAAAGGATATCAATATGCCTTTTTTCTTCAATACCTTCGGCCACTGTCGATAATCCTAAATTCTTCGCAAGTTGAATAATCGTCATTACGACAGCACGAGTCTCCGGTTCATCTAAAGCTTGAACGAAGGATCGATCTATTTTCAACTCATTCACTTTCAGTTGCGCCAAATAGCTTAAAGATGAAAATCCCACACCAAAATCATCAATCGATATGTCAAAACCCGCTTCTTTTAATTGTTCGAAAATCACTTTAGCCCCTGGATAATCGACAAGTCCAATACTTTCCGTGATTTCTAAACGAATGTATTTTGATGGAATATCGTATTCGTGGATGAGCCCAAGTAATCTAGAAACAAAAGTTGCATGGAAGAAATGATTCACTGAAATATTGATGGCGACCTGAAACACGTTCGCGCCCGACCGCAAACGAGTTTGAATCCAACTTAATACTTTCTTAATAATTATAATTTCAAGAGTAATTATTTTCCCAGAGTTTTCAGCAACCGGAATAAAAATGCTTGGTGGAACTTGACCTAAGACGGGACAATACCAGCGTGCAAGTGCTTCAAACGATACTATCGCACCACTTTCAAGGTCTACTTTCGGTTGTAAATAAACGTCAAGATCATCATTAGCAAGCGCTTTCGTTAATTCATTAGAGATTTTAATATCTTGAATGATTTCTTGATTGGTATCGTTTTTATAAAGCTTCATTACACTTCCCGGTAATTTCATGGCCTCAGTTACTGCAAAATCTGCACGTCTCATAAGCTCTTCAGCACTTATTGGTTCTTCTGATGAGATTGCAACACCAATCTTCAATGTCAAAAATATCTCATGATTGGATATTACAAACGGCTTCGCAACAACTTTTTGTAGCTCCGGGATATAAAACTCACTGTTGCCTTCCTCGATATAATCATTCATTAAAACAAGCGAAGAGCTGGAAAATCGCCCAATAAAGTTTTCTTTTCCTCGACCAACCTTTTCAATTCGTTTTGAGAGTTGAATAAACAGTTCATCAGCGGCTCCCCTACCGTATAGGTCTACAATTTGAGAAAATTCGCCCGGTAGAATAACAGCTACAAAGCAAGGTCCCCCTGTGTCCAATTTTGCTTCCAGCTTTCTTACAAAAGCATGATTATTTGGCAGTCCTGTTTCCGGATTTGTAAATGCAAGGATAAGATACTGTTTTCGTTGTTCATAATACGTTTTCGCCATACGAATAATCGGTACTAAGCTATGAATGAAACCCGTTTGAAATTCGTTCGGGGTACCTCCGTTTTTATTAAATACAGCAAAAAAGTCATTTTGAGATGCGTCCTCATCTCCCATTGAAAGAATCCAACTTGATTTAAAGTTCAATTCCTCAGAAACCTTTGTAGTTAATTTTCTACCCATTACACCCTCAATATCTTCGATACAAATAATTTCATCCTTAATATAACCCTTTTCTTTCCCCACTTTATGTATGATTTCTTGAATTTGTTTGTTTGAAATTGGATATGTTCTATTCGCAGTCCATACACCGTTTTCATCGTTAAAATGAATGGAACAACTCGATCCTGTTGAACAATAAGATTCGGCAACTGTACAGATCTTCTGTAGCAGTGTACTAAGCTCTTCCCCATCATTAATTCCCTTGAAAATTTGTTTTGTTAAATCGAGCAAAGATTCGTCTGTTTTTCTTCTCGTAATATCAATAATATAAGACGCGATGAATAAGGTTTCCCCTTTTCCATTCACCAGTGGCTGAATGACCAGCTCACCCCAAAAAGGTGTTCCGTCTTTTCTATAGTGCAAAAGTTCAGCATTTGCATGAACAGCATTTTTTAGTTTACGATCAATTTCATGAACGACATTCATATTCGTACGTTCACCATGTAGAAACTGTAAGTTCTTCCCTTTTATCTCCTTAAATGAATATCCCGATATTTTCATAAATGCATCATTTGAAAACACAATCTTATCTTTTCCCTTATGTGGATCCGTTACAACAAAACCAAGTTGAAATCGGCTTCCAAATTTTCTGAGCCAATTAATCAAAGTTATTTTCTCTGCTGTTCTTATGCTGTTCTTTTCTGATTGGTTCAAAATAATTCGCCGCCTTTTCCTGCAATCAAGTTAAAAAAAACAAGCCGCTTTCCCGCGAACGGTAAGCGGCCTGTTGCCTATTTATGCATATAGTGGAAACTTGTCTGTCAGTGCATGTACACGTTCAAGTGATTCTTTTTTAACGTTTTCATCTTCATGATTTTTCAAAAGCGTTGCGATAATCGATGCAATCTCTTTCATTTCTTCTTCTTTAAATCCACGACTTGTAACAGCCGGTGTACCGATACGAACACCTGATGTAACAAATGGACTTTCCAAATCGTATGGAATCGTGTTTTTATTCACAGTAATTCCGACTTCATCCAGAACATGTTCTGCAACTTTTCCCGTAAGTCCAAGTGAACGAAGGTTAATCAGTAATAAATGATTGTCCGTTCCGCCCGATACAATGTCAACTCCTTCAGCCATAAGTGACTCAGCAAGTTGCTTTGCATTTTTCTTCACTTGTTGAATATATGTTTTAAATTCAGGTTGTTGTGCTTCTCCGAATGCGACTGCTTTTGCAGAAATAACGTGCATCAGTGGGCCACCTTGAACTCCAGGGAAGATTGATTTATTGATTTTTTTGCCGTCTTCTTCTGAACAAAGAATGAATCCACCTCGTGGGCCACGTAATGTTTTATGTGTAGTTGAAGTGACAAAGTGCGCGTGTGGAACTGGATTTGGATGTTCTCCAACCGCGACAAGACCTGCAATATGTGCCATATCGACAAATAAAATTGCACCGACTTCGTCTGCAATTTCACGGAACTTCGCAAAATCGATTTCACGCGGATAAGCACTTGCACCTGCAACGATCATTTTCGGTTTATGCTCTAAAGCTTTTTGACGAACATCTTCATAATCGATTAACTCGTCCTCTTTGCTCACGCCGTATTCAACGAAATTATAAAGTTCTCCTGAAAAATTCACTGGGCTACCGTGTGTTAAGTGACCTCCGTGTGAAAGATTCATGCCGAGTACTGTATCACCTGGTTCTAGGGTTGCAAAATACACAGCCATATTCGCTTGTGCACCTGAGTGGGGCTGAACGTTTGCAAATTCTGCACCAAAAATTTCTTTGAGGCGATCGCGTGCAATATCCTCAACGATGTCAACGTGCTCACAGCCACCGTAATAACGTTTACCCGGATAGCCTTCAGCGTATTTATTCGTAAGTACAGAACCTTGTGCTTCCATTACCGCCTCAGATACAAAGTTTTCAGATGCAATTAACTCAATATTTGTTTGTTGACGTTTTTTCTCCGCCATGATTGCATCGTAAATTACTGAATCTTGTTGTTTAACATGTTCTAAGCTCATTATTTTGTCCCCTTTTCAAGTGATATATATATATACATCTGCATAAAGCAGGTAAAACCCTTTTCCAACTGATTCACTTTGAGTAGACGGCTCGTTCCCCACCAATATTCTTAGGGCGAGTCGTTGCAATTGTAACAATCGCATCCCCAATTTTTGAGACGGATGTGCGTAAAGGAACGGCAACTGTCTTTAAATGCATTCCAATTAATGTTTGCCCAATATCAATTCCAGCATGGGCACTAATTGCTTCAACAACGACGGGATCCTTTAGTTGCTTATATGCATAAGCAGACATGGATCCTCCCGCTTGAACAACAGGTATGACCGACACCGGTTCAAGATTATACTTTGTTGCGGCCTCACGTTCCAATGTTAATGCTCGATTAATATGTTCGCATCCTTGGAACGCTAAGTACAGTTTATGCGCTTCTGCAAACTTTTCGAGAGGCTCGTAAAGTGTTTCTCCAATTTCAAATGCTCCTGCTGTACCAATTCGACTGCCAGCCACTTCAGATGTTGAACATCCAACGACAAACAGTCCGCCAGGTGTGAACTTAGTTTGTTCCGCCATTTCAACTAAAAGCTGTTCAAGCTGAAGCTTCCATTCATTTAGAGTACCCACAATAATTTCCTCCTAAAGCTCAGTTCTCGAGTTCCATCATCTTCTCCACACGACGTTGGTGACGACCGCCTTCAAAAGAAGTGTTTAACCAAGTAGTTACAATCTCTCTTGCTAGACCTGGGCCGATTACACGCTCTCCCATGGCAAGTATATTTGAATCATTATGTTCACGAGTTGCTTTTGCACTAAAAACGTCATGGACGAGTGCACATCGAATTCCTTTGACTTTGTTTGCTGCAATAGACATTCCAATACCTGTTCCACAAATCAGAATACCACGGTCATATTTACCCGCTGCAACTGCATTTGCGATAGGTGTCGAGAAATCAGAGTAATCGACAGAGTCGTCCGTAGCTGGACCGAAATCGTCGAATTGTACTTTAAGTTCAGTTAACAATTGAATAATTTCCATACGGAGTCTATTTCCCCCGTGGTCAGAAGATATCGCGATTTTCATCGTTGTTAGGCTGGCGGAGACTCGTGACTTCAGTCGTGAGAGGAGCCAGCCTGCACTTCCCTTCTTTAAATTATTTGAACGAGTAGTGTGCTTGCTTTCTCTACCACCCGCAACTTTCTAAAACTTGCACTTTTGTGTACACATGTTCCATCCAACTTTCGTAAATCGAAATAGCCTGTTTTCCTGCGACCAAACACGATACATTCGACACCTTCAAAATCAACTTTATCAAACAGTTGAAAGCCTTTGACAAATCGTTCGGCTTTATTATTTTTGCGATAGCCACCTTTAGCAATGGTCATCTTATGCAGCTGGCGGTTGTTTTTACGTACTTGTCTAAACAAATACGTTGCAGATTCCAGTGTTGCAAGCGGATTTCCACTAATACAACGAGCATCCACCCTATGGCTTTTATTTAACCCATGATGAATACGGGTGTTTTTTGTCTGAAATCCATACGACAACTTCACATGAGGATAAAGTTCTTTTACCTCTCGATGAATAAACCAACGCATGACGGTCATTTGAGTCGCATCCCGAAAAGAAGCATGTTTACGCGTAAACAGATGCTCTTTACCTTCTTGGTGAATTTGATTGTGACATGTTTCACAGAGTGTGAGTAAATTGTCTGGACCATCTCCACCCGTTTGACGACTTTCAATGTGATGTACATTTAAAATCTTGTCATTTGTTTTGCCTTTGCAGTGTTGACACAGGTGTTTATCTCGGAAGAAAACATATTCTCGAACATTCCAAAAACCCAATTGGTCACCCTTTTGATAGAGATCTCCTGAAATGCTGGGGTTCTTAATCTTTTGAATGTCAAATTGTGCGACCTCGATCGTCAGATTAACAATCGGAAGAATTTGATGCACGTTATTAATCACTTTGACATGCATATCCACTTTATTTTGAATGGATGGAGCGAGCCATCCCTTTTCTTTCTTGCGATTTAAGAATCTCTGTTTCCGATAACGCGTTTTTCGGTGTCGCCTGGCACTCCGCAAAGCTCTGCGAGCTGACAATAACTTCTGAATGTCTGTGCGTAGCTGAACTTCTCCTTCAAACAAGACGCGACCTTCTGTTGTTGCTGAAAGCCCAATGTGTTTTGTTCCGGCATCCACGCCAAGTGAAACAGGCTGTGTATAGCCGCTGGATCCATACTTTAATTGAATCGTAAAGGGTGTTCGTTGAAAGACGTTCGCTTTTCCTTGTTCCAACAATTTGCGTGCTTTCCTTGGCTTGCAAGGCATAAGCGGCTTTCCGTGTTGATTCAGTACGTAAACGAGCATGTCGTTTTCCTCCTTCGAGTTAAGTACTCTTCGCCAATGTTGTAAGTGCTTGTTCGGCATGCAACACCGCTCTTTTCCCTCAAAGCTTTTAATCACATGCGACAGATGCATAGAACTAGAGCAAGCATCCTATGGTGTCGTGACACAAACAACGTAGTCAGTAAAGACTTAGGCTAGTCAATCAAGGCTTTTGCAAGCCTGCGGTTTTAACCGCGGGTTATTGATCATGTCCCTACTTTCCCTATTTACATACAACTCATTCTATCACTTATTCAACAAAAAAACACAGCCCCGAACAAATTTCGAGGCTGAGATTTATTTATTCACTTTTTGTTAAGTCAAACTGATTAATCACTTCGTAAAGCTCTTCCGATTGTTTCTTTAAATCATTCGCGAGTGAATCTGCTTGTCCTATAGAACGAACTTGGTCTTCCGTCGCAGCTGCAACTTCATGTGCTCCAGCAGAGGTTTCCTCCGCAATAGCAGCAACTTCTTGAGATTGACGTGCCGTTGTTTCGATGTTTTTCAATTGTAGTTCGACAAACTTCGTAATTTCGATGACTGAGTCGGCCATTCCATTGACTTTGCCAGACATCGCTTCTACATTTCCTCTTGTTTCTGTTGCACGGTCCGCTTCGTTCATTGCCGTATGTACTTGTTGTTCAATTTCCACAACGACTTTTGAAACATCTGTTTGAATTGAAGCGACGAGCCCAGATATTCCCTGTACAGCACGTGCACTTTCATCAGCAAGTTTACGGACTTCTTCCGCAACAACCGCAAATCCAGCACCGTGTTCACCTGCCCGAGCAGCTTCGATGGATGCATTAAGAGCAAGAAGATTCGTTTGTGCAGCAATATTTCCAACCAATTGAACGATTTCACTAATTTTCTTCGCATTTTCATCGAGTTGTCGGATTGTGCCCAGTGATCTTTCACTTTGGGTCGACATAGTACGAATGCCTTCAACGAGTGAATGAAAAACAGTAGTTGTTGTTACTAACTCTTCCAGCATTTCCTTTGACCGTTCCGATGATTCTTCAGCTCTACTACTTACCTCTACTGCTAATAATCGAACGTCTTCAATCGCTTCAGCTGTTTCTTGAATCGCAATTGCTGATTCTTCAGCACCAGATGAAATTTCAAGAATTGTTGATGAAACAGCATGTGCTTGGCGAGCTGCCGAGCCCGTTTCAGCGGACAAATTATCCACAGTACTTGCAGTCTTTTCAAAGTTCGTTTCAATTTGCCCAACAATTGTCCGTAAACTTACGACCATATGTTGGAACGCCTCTGCAACTGAACGAATTTCGTCTGAAGACTTGGGTAACTTAATATCGGTTCCGATGTTCCCATCAGCGACTTTAATAGCAGCGGCCTCAAGTTCTTGTAATGGTTTCGTTAGAATTGTCCCAAATATTCCAGCTAGAAGGCCTGACCAAAAAATTCCCATTCCGTACGTCATGACTCCAAACCAAAATGTGTTTGCATTCGGAAAAAACTGTGGCTGAATAATGTTAATAAATACCGCACTCGTTGAATACGTCGCAATTGCAAGTGCCGTTATGAAGATAACCAATTTTAGTCGCAAACCGAACTTCTTTTTCCGCCGTGTCTTCATTATTATCCCTCCATCAGTTTCCGCTCAAGCGCATCAATTGTTGTCGACAGTTCACCAAATGTATATCGGTACGTCTCCAAATCGCCCCCGAACGGATCATGTACATCCTTATCGAAATCTGGTTTTACAAATCCTTTTAATGTAAATACTTTTCCACTCACTTCTGGGAATGTTTCAACTAGGACTGTCCTATGCATTTCAGTCATTGTTAAAATAACATCCGCCCACTCAATGTCTTCTTTCGTTACTGCTTTAGAAACAGATGTGTATGGCATTCCCGCTTCTTCAATAAGCGTTTGTGCATTTCTTGCAATCGAATCCCCATTTGATGCGTAAATCCCTGCTGATTTGACAGTCACATCGGCAATCTCTTTGGAACGAAGTATTGCTTCCGCCATTGGACTTCTGCACGTATTTCCTGTGCATATAAAATAAATTTTCATAATCTTCACCTACTTTATTAATAATACCGAACTTTAGTATATAAAGAAACAGTTACTTTCAACGAAAGAATGACATTACACCCATTCCAATTAAAACCACACCTACTAAACTCCTTACAACCCTACTACTTTTGACTTCCATTTTCCCTTTATACCGGAGAGCCGCGTACGATAAGATTAATGTGAAAAATCCAGACGCTGCTATAAAAATTAGTTTGTTCATATGAATCATACCAAATGAAACGCTTACTGAGAAGGTGTCGATACTTACAGCAAGAGCAATAATTAAAGGATTGACTCTCGCCACTTGTGAACCATCATCACTTTCCTGCAATATCATATGTAACCCAATTAAACATAATAAAGTCCCGGAAAGCAGCGAACTCCAGCCAATGAAGTAATGTGAGGAAAATTCACCGGTTATGAATCCCAATAACGGAAAGGCCATATTTAATAACGATGTAAAAAGAGCAAGTAAAAACTTTCCTTTTCTTATTCGTAAAAAAGTGTACACAATGATGACGTCAAGCGAAGTAATAAATGCGGCAAATATCTCGTTCAAAAATAAAACCTCCCCGAATATCGCATCTTTTCATACTATGCGGCGTTCGGGGAGGTCATACGTATTCAGTTTAGTCGGTATAGTTTTTGCCTTCAGAAGCCTTTAATAATCGATTCATTACGGCAGCACCAAAACCATTTAAGTCTGTTTCAACAGCAAGAATAATATCTGCATCTGTCAAATCACATTGACGTAAGGCACGGTATAAATTGACAGCCATTTTCTCGCTATCATGAATCGGTCCCACAGCAAAATACCAATCCGCATCCGTAACTTTAAATTCATCTGGACCAATGACCGCAACTTTCTTCCCCTCATTTTTAAGGGTCGTTACTGCATTCCGTATTTTTTCTTCATCTGGAACAATGACGTATAAGGGAGCTTCTGGTGCATAGTGCAAATACTTCATACCAGGGGATCGAGGCGTTTTCCCACCCGTTTCCTTCGCATTAAACTGCACAGGACCAATAACTTCTTCAATCATTTCTTGTGTTGCCCCACCAGGCCTTAAAATTACAGGCGGACTCATCGTCATATCGATTACGGTAGATTCAAGTCCGATACCTGTTTGTCCACCATCCAATATTAATGGAATTAAACCTTTTAAATCTTCTTCAACATGTGCAGCTTCAGTCGGACTCGGCTTACCGCTGCGATTCGCACTCGGTGCCGCAAGGGCCATTCCAAGTTCACGCAGAAGTCTAAGAGCAACAGGATGATCCGGCATTCGGAGCCCGACCGTACTCACTCCCGGTGTGACATTTGGCGCAACAACTCCCGGAATTTTCTCAAACACTAATGTTAAGGGACCTGGCCAAAAAGCATCCATTAGCTTTTCAGCTGCTTCCGAAATGCCGCTTGCGTATTTTCGAACGTCAGCTTTGTTACCAATATGTACGATGAGTGGATTATCGGATGGCCGACCTTTCGCTTCAAAGATTTTCTGAACGGCTTGCTCGTCTGTGGCAATTGCACCAAGCCCATAAACCGTTTCTGTCGGAAAGGCGACCACTCCACCATTTTTCAATATATCCACAGCCTGTTTATAACCTTCGTCGTTATCCATAAAGTTATCCACCGAAACTATTTTTGTATTCATATAGAATTCCTTTCTTATACACAGTTCTTCACAGTTATCCACAACGTTTGTTAGTAACTTCATGAAAAGATCCCTTTTATCCACTCCCAGATGAAAAATGTTACTTCTTCCTCTTCTTTTGGTGCAGTATCTGGAAAGCAAATCTTCGGAAAAATGGAACACCACCAGTTATCCCCACGTCCGCTACCGATTGTTAATATATAGGCATCGTGCATGGATTGTGGATGAATAAAAAAACCTGATCTTTTTGGAGGAAATAACGTTTCCTTTCTCTCCAGTTTTATTGAATTCTCGTTTGAAAGTGCGCTGGCAACTTTGATAATTGTTTTCTCAAGAGCTGCTAAATTCGTCTCAAGTTCCGAAACGGACTGAGAAGTTGCCACGGCATTTTGAATCAGCGGCTCGATTTCGGCTTGGATTGCCAACTTTACTTGTTGGTCCACGTGAGCGTTTGAGTGAGCTAGAAGACGAAAGCGAATCACATCTTCATCCTCCGCTGCTCCACTTGTCATAAATATAAGTGCTGATTGAAGTATAATTAAAAGTAAAATAAATTCAATATAAGGTGCGATTCGTTCATATCTAGTCTTTGTTTGAATCGTGGTTTCACTAATCTGGTAATCTGTTAACATTATGATCCCCTCCTACTTCGCATTGTTGCCGGAGTAGAGAGATTTTATTCACAACTCTTACAAAATATTATTCTATCTTTGCCGTTAATATCTTTCACAGTCTCAACAACGGCTCCTGGAAATGCGTCTTGAAATAACTTATGCACAGCCGGTCCTTGCTTGTAGCCAATTTCTACCCCAATGAGTGAACATTTGTTCATAAGTTGTGGAAGACTTTTTGCAAGCTTCCGATAAAAGTACAATCCGTCTTCATCTGCAAATAAAGCTGAGTGCGGTTCGTGTGCTAAAACCGTATCCGACATTTCCGCAGCTTCACCATGTGCGATATACGGTGGGTTGGATAAGATTACATCCCATTTACTTTTTGAAAGAGGATCCGTCAAATCACCTTGTATAAACACGATGTCCGCCTCAAGCGTTTGCGCATTTCGTTTCGCAACAGTGAGTGCTTCTGCGCTTATATCCGTCGCTGTCACCAAAGCATCTGGCCATTCTTTTTTAAATGTAATTGCGATGGCTCCACTTCCAGTACCAATATCCGCAACGGTTATTTCTTTATTTGAAAAAAGAGATTTACACCGTTCGATTGCACCGTAAACAAGTTCCTCCGTTTCAGGACGCGGAATTAGGACATGTTCATTCACTTCAAACATTCGTCCGTAAAAACTTTCTTCACCTATAATATATTGAACGGGTTTCCCTTGAAGTAATTCTTCCGCTTTCGCCCAAAACTCTTCTTGCTGCTCTGCCGGAAGAAAGTCACGTATATCGGAGAATAGATCCGTACGTGACTTCTGTGTAATAAATTCCATTAAAATGCGTGCCGCACCAGGATCTAATTCCTTTTCCTCCAATAAAGCCGAGGCCTTATTCAAAGCCTCGTAAATGCGCTCAGTCATTTTGGTCCAAGCTTTCCAGACGGTATGCTTGTTCTTCAAGCGTAAGTGCATCGATTATTTCATCCAACTTACCTTCAATGATTTGGTCCAACTTTTGAATGGTAAGTCCGATACGATGATCTGTCACACGATTTTGCGGAAAATTATACGTACGAATTCGTTCAGAGCGATCCCCAGTTCCTACTGCAGATTTCCGCTTTTCATCGTACTTCGCTTGTGCTTCTCGCGTAATTTTGTCCGCGATACGCGCGCGCAATACTTTCATCGCTTTTTCTTTATTTTTAATTTGAGATTTCTCATCTTGACACGATACCGTAATTCCCGTCGGTGCGTGGTAAAGTCGGACGGCTGACATTGTAGTGTTTACCGATTGTCCACCAGGTCCAGATGAGGCGAATGTATCGGTTCGAATGTCTTTTTCATGAATCTCAATTTCCACTTCCTCGGTTTCAGGAAGACAGGCAACAGTTGCAGTGGATGTATGCGTTCTTCCACCCGACTCCGTTTCAGGTACACGTTGGACTCGGTGTGCTCCATTTTCAAATTTCAATTTTGAATACGCACCCTTGCCGGTAATCATAAATATAATTTCCTTATAGCCGCCCAATTCTGTTGGCGATGAATCCATCACTTCTACTTTCCAATGATGTGCTTCCGCAAAACGCGTGTACATTCGGTAAAGACTGCCCGCAAACAAAGCCGCTTCATCGCCACCCGCTGCCCCGCGTATTTCCATAATGACGTTTTTTTCATCATTCGGGTCTTTCGGAACGAGAAGCAGTGTTAATCTTTCCTCAATTGTTTCAATCTCATCATCCAGTTCAGAGATTTCGAGTTTAACAAGCTCTTTCATTTCAGAATCAAGCGGTTCATCCAATAAACTTTTTGCACTTTTAAGCTCATTTAGTTTCATTTTATATTGACGATACGTATCCACTGTTTCTTGTAACCCTGATTGCTCTTTCGAATAATCACGGAGTTTCGCTACATCGCTGACGATATCTGGATCACTGAGCATTTCGTTCAAATGATCGTATCGATCCTCCACCACTTCTAAACGTTCAAACATCGTACGCACCTCATTCCAAAAACTATTTTATCTATAATTGTACGGGAATTGCATCGCTAAATACAATTTAAGCTTCGTGAACACCATTTTCACACCCCGCGGGAAACTTCGCAACGCTCTAGTATATTCACAACGTTCCCACCCAGCCCTTTACACTCACTAAAATATAAAAGCCCGCCGATGTTACTGGACGGGCTGTACACTTCATTTAGTTGGTATGAGCATGGCTAGCGACTGATTGGCCTTTTGGGATTTCATGATGCTTGCGGCATCTTGCTTCGTACGCTTCGGAAGCACCGACTAAGATGACGGGATCTTCTTCACCGGCAGGTACGCCGTTTATAAGACGTTGGGTTCTGCTTGCCGCGGCTCCGCAAACCATGCAGACGGCTTGCAATTTTGTAACTTGTTCGGCAACGGCCATTAATTCTGGCATTGGTCCGAACGGATGTCCACGAAAGTCTTGGTCCAGTCCGGCGATGATCACACGAAATCCACGGTCTGCCAAGTCCATTACCACATCAACAATACCATCGTCGAAAAACTGTGCTTCATCAATTGCAACGACATCGTAGTCCTCCGTTACGGATTCGACGATATGCGATGAACTCGCAACCGGATTTGCGATTACCGTCGTTCCATTATGACTCACAACAGCTTCTTCACTAAAACGATGATCTATCTCGGGTTTAAATACGATGATTTTTTGTTTCGCAAATTGCGCTCTTCTTACGCGCCGAATGAGTTCCTCGGACTTTCCTGAAAACATACTGCCACAGACTATTTCAATCCAACCACCACGCAAAATTGGTTGCATATTAATTCCCCTTCCATTTCAAACGTTTTATATCCTCTTTCTAAGTTTCCTATGTGAGTCTTAATTATACTTGAAAACTCATTGAATGTGACCATTGTTTTAAATGTTTAAAATGTGTCACAACTCTCGATAGATTGCCCTCAATCCGTGTAATTATATTAAGTCAAATAAAAATACCCGCCGGATGCATAGCACCTGACGGGTATTGGAAAGACTTATTCTTTGTCTTCTGTTTCTTCTTCGCGGCCTTCTTCTTTGAGGCCATATTTCTTGTTGAAACGGTCGACACGGCCGTCCGCTTGAGCGAATTTCTGACGTCCTGTGTAGAATGGATGACATTCTGAACAAACTTCGATACGAATGTCCCCTTTTACTGAGCCTGTTTCAAACTCGTTTCCACATGAACAAGTAACTTTTGCAAGTTTGTATTCTGGGTGTATTCCTGTTTTCATCGGTCTTTTCTCCTCTCGCCCTGAACCATCTGGAACAGAGTTCTTTTTAAGACTGATGCCTTACACGGCCCGATATGTCAGCCGGATATGCAGCAAATCGATTAATTGATACAAAATGAATTATAACAAGATTTTTTTCGAAAAGCAACTATTTTATATTCGAAATTTTCTTGTCCGCTTACTTTTATAAAAGCCCTTTTCCGTTACGATGGCTTTTCATTTCCATATCTAGTTTTTCAAAGAATTCTTCGTTTGTTTTCGATTGACGAAGTTTTTTCAGGAAGCGTTCGACAAAGTCTGGTGCATCGGAAAATGTTTTTCGGATAGCCCATAACTTCGTAAGTTGATCTTCTGGAATTAAGAGCTCTTCTTTTCGTGTTCCTGAGCGACGAATATCAAGTGCTGGGAATATTCGACGTTCCGCAAGATGACGGTCAAGATGAAGCTCTAAGTTTCCAGTTCCTTTGAATTCTTCGTAAATGACCTCATCCATTCTTGAGCCCGTATCGATAAGTGCTGTGGCAAGAATAGTTAGGCTGCCGCCTTCTTCAAGGTTTCGAGCCGCTCCAAAAAACCGTTTTGGACGATGAAATGCAGCAGGATCGATTCCTCCAGAAAGAGTACGACCGCTTGGTGGGATAATTAGGTTATACGCTCGCGCCAAACGTGTTATGGAGTCCATTAAAATAATGACATCCCGCTTATGTTCAACAAGCCTCATTGCTCTTTCAAGAACAAGTTCAGCAACTTTAACATGGTTTTCTGGTAATTCATCAAACGTCGAACTAACGACATCTGCTTTAACGGAACGCTCGATGTCCGTCACTTCTTCCGGTCTCTCGTCAATTAACAGGACGATGAGCTCGGCTTCTGGATAATTGGTTGTGATTGAGTTTGCAATTTCTTTCAGCAGCAATGTTTTACCAGCTTTTGGGGGAGCAACTATCAAGCCACGCTGACCAAATCCAACGGGTGCGACAAGGTCCATAATACGTGTCGATAGACTTGAAGAATCTGTTTCAAGTTTTATATGACGCTCTGGATAAAGTGGAGTAAGTGCTGGAAAATGCACACGACCTCGTGCTTCCTCAGGGTCATCTCCATTTACCGCTTCAACTTGAAGCAGTCCATAATAACGTTCCGACTCTTTTGGTGGTCGCACTTTCCCAGTTACTTTGTCACCATTCCGAAGATCAAAGCGACGGATTTGTGAGGCAGAAATATAGATGTCTTCTGAACTCGAAGAGTAGTTGATAGGACGTAAAAATCCGTATCCTTCAGATTGAATTATTTCAAGAACGCCTTCCATGAAAAAGAAGCCATCTTGCTCTGCTCTTGCCTTTAGGATGGCATAAACAAGTTCTTTTTTTGTTAATTTAGCATAATAAGATATTTTAAATTCTTTTGCAAGGGCGTACAATTCTTTTAGCGTCATGCCCTCAAGCGCCGACATTGTTAATATTGTCATTTAATGCACCACTCTTTAATTTAATGGGTATGAATTTTGAGGTTTTTGTAAACTTAAGAACGCAAAAACAAACGAAGATGCCCGGCATAGTCGCCGGACATAGAGGTTAGTTAGTCTTGCATAACAAGTAGAGGTTTTTTCTTCATGCTGTGACGACCTTCAACGAATCGAATCGTCCCTGATTTAGACCGCATAACGATTGAATGCGTTTCGCTGTATCCGCCTTTAAATTGCACGCCGCGAAGAAGTTCACCATCCGTAACGCCAGTTGCAGCAAAAATAGCATCATCGCCTTTAACGAGGTCATCCATATAAAGGATTTTGTCTACATCTAGACCCATTTTAATGCAACGTGCGCGCTCTTCATCATTTGAAGGTACGAGTCTTCCTTGGATTTCACCACCAAGACATTTTAAACCGACTGCGGCGATAACGCCTTCAGGAGCACCACCAAGTCCAAATAAAATATCAACGCCAGTATTATCGAATGCTGTATTGATAGCAGCTGCTACGTCACCATCATTGATGAGTTTGATACGAGCACCAGCGGCACGTATTTCCGCAATAATATCCGCATGACGTTCTCTGTTAAGAACTGTTGCAACAACGTCGCCGATGTCTTTATTTTTCGCTTTGGCAACTGCATGTAGATTTTCAGTTACAGATGCATCAAGGCTAATTTTGCCCACAGCTTCTCGACCAACGGCAATTTTATCCATATACATATCCGGTGCATTCAATAGATTCCCTTTATCTGCAATCGCAATAACAGCAAGCGCATTCCAACCACCTGCCGCAACGATATTCGTTCCTTCAAGTGGATCTACTGCAACGTCCACTTCTGGACCGACTCCGGTTCCAAGCTTTTCACCTATATAAAGCATCGGCGCTTCGTCCATCTCGCCTTCTCCGATAACAACAACACCTTGCATCGGAATTGTATCAAAAACGACACGCATTGCTGTAGTTGCTGCATCGTCCGCTTCGTTTTTCAAACCGCGCCCCATCCAACGTGCCGATGATACTGCCGCCGCTTCTGTAACACGAACTAACTCCATAGATAAACTACGTTCCATTTTTGTTCCTCCTGTTTTTACGAAAATATCCGCAATGTTTATTACTTGAATTATTGTATCACAAAATAAATGGAGATTTTTAATTTAATCTCGCACAATTGCTTCTTCCGAAACCGATACTTTGCGAATATCTGCTCCAAGTCCTTGAAGTTTTTCAATCAGCGAACTGTATCCGCGTTCGATGTGATGGATATCTTGTACTTCAGTTTCTCCTTCAGCAATAAGGCCTGCAAGAACAAGAGCTGCACCAGCACGAAGATCTGACGCCCGCACTGTTGCGGCTTGAAGTGGTGTCGGACCTGACAGAATGGCTGAACGACCTTCGACGCGTCCGTCCGCGTTCATTCTGACAAGTTCGTCGATTTGCTTGAATCTTGCAGAATACACCGTATCTGTGATGATTGACGAGCCAATGGCTTGAGTTAAGAGGACAGAAAAAGGTTGTTGGAGATCTGTTGGAAAGCCTGGATAGACAAGTGTTTTTACATCAACCGCTTGTAAGTTTTCGGACTTTGGAATAAAGATACGTTCATCTTCTTCGACAACGTTAACGCCCATTTCCCGAAGCTTCGCTGTTAAAGCTTCCACGTGAAAAGGAATTACGTTATCAATTGTGACACCGTCGCCTGCAGCTGCTGCCATGATCATAAAAGTTCCAGCTTCAATACGATCTGGAATGATTGTATGTTTTGTACCGTGTAATTTCTCAACGCCTTCAATACGAATTACATTTGTTCCAGCACCTTTAATATTCGCACCCATATTGGATAATAGCGTCGCAACGTCAATGATTTCAGGTTCTTTTGCTGCGTTTTCAATTGTCGTCCGACCTTTTGCCAAAACCGCCGCAAGCATAATATTAATGGTTGCACCTACACTTACTACATCTAAATATATTTTTGCTCCGCGTAATTCTTCAGCACGCAAATAAATTGCACCGTGTTCATTGGTTACTTTTGCACCAAGTGCTTCAAAACCTTTAATATGTTGGTCAATTGGTCTTGGTCCAAGATGACAACCACCTGGAAGACCGATTACAGCGTGTTTGAAACGTCCAAGCATCGCACCCATCAAATAATAAGAGGCACGCAACTTCTTCACATTCCCATTTGGTAACGGCATAGAAATCATTTCGGTAGGGTCAATTTTCATCTGCCCGTCTTCAAAGTTCACTTTCCCACCAATGTCTTCAAGAAGGGCTTGCAAAGTGTGTACATCTGAAATTTCGGGAAGTCCATCGATTGTAACAATCGAATCTGCTAAAATGGAAGCAGGTATAAGAGCTACTGCACTGTTCTTAGCTCCACTCACTTTAATCGTGCCTTGTAGGCGTTTGCCGCCTTTTATTTTATAAACGTCCATTTCGCACTCCTTTAGTACATTACTTATTCTTTCTTGTTTCCCAATCCGATAGAAATGCTTCGATTCCCTTGTCTGTTAAAGGATGATTAAACATTTGTTGAAGTATATTGAACGGTATAGTTGCAATGTGTGCACCGTTTAAAGCGGCATCCGTGACATGCTGTGGACTGCGAATCGATGCTGCGATAATCTCCGACTTAATATCATGGAGCATGAAAATATCAGCAATCGTTGCAATTAAGGTCATTCCATCTTGTCCGATATCATCCAGTCTTCCAAGAAACGGGGAGACATATGAAGCGCCTGCACGAGCCGCAAGAAGGGCTTGGTTAGCACTAAAAATTAGCGTTACATTTGTCTTAATGCCTTCATCCCTAAAAACAGAACATGCTTTCAATCCTTCAGGTGTCATCGGAAGTTTTACCGTGATATTCGGGGCGATTTTTGCAAGCTCGCGACCTTCTTTTAGCATTCCTTCTGCATCAAGAGAAATTACTTCCGCGCTCACTGAGTTGTCAACAAGTTCTGTAATTTGTCTTAAACGTTCATGAAACGGTACGTCCTCCTTTGCAACAAGGGAAGGGTTTGTAGTTACACCCGAAAGTATTCCCCAGCTATGGGCTTCTTTAATTTCTTCAAAGTTTGCTGTATCAATAAAAAACTTCATGATTTCAACCCCCATTTAGTATCAAAAAAGAGGAGAAATCTACCATTCTCGGTGCTTCTCCTCTTTATCAGAACAACTTTATGCTTTACCAGAACTACCAAATTCACGCATTTTGCCAATAACTGTTTTTTTAATGGCATCTCGCATCGGCGTTAAATATTTTCTTGGATCATAAACTTCTGAATCTGCAATAAGTGTATCACGAACAGCTTGTGTACCTGTAATCTGACTCTCAGTGTTGACGTTTATTTTCGCTGACCCAAGGGAAATTGCACGTTTAATGTCTTTCGTCGGAATTCCAGTTCCACCGTGTAAAACAAGTGGTAAATCCGATTGTTTCGAAATAACTTCCATTTCCTCAAATCCTAGATTCGGTTCTCCCTTATATGGGCCATGGACTGATCCAAGGGCAGGTGCAAGACAATCAATTCCAGTCTTTTCGACAAGCTCCTTACATTCTGCAGGGTCCGCATAAATTACACCTTCTGCGATGATATCGTCTTCTTGGCCTCCAACAACACCAAGTTCCGCTTCTACGGATACACCACGTTCATGCGCATAATCAACAACACTTTTCGTAATCCGAATATTTTCAGCAAGAGGTTTCGTTGATGCATCAATCATCACTGAAGTAAATCCAGCTTCAATGGCCTCAATGCATTTCTCAAAGCTTGAACCGTGATCCAGGTGAATCGCTACCGGAACAGTCGTTTTATAATCGTGCATGAGTCCTTTAACCATATTAACAACAGTAGTAAAACCGCCCATATATCGTGCAGCACCTTCTGATACGCCAAGGATTACCGGTGATTGTTCTTCTTCTGCTGCTTGTAAAATCGCTTGTGTAAACTCAAGATTATTTAAGTTGAATTGACCGATTGCATATCCTTCTTTTTTACCCTTTATCATCATTTCTTTCATTGAAACCAGAGCCATTAATGTTCCTCCTTGATTATCTTGCTATGTCGTTCGCTTCTAGGCGATCCTGTATATACTACTATTATCATACCAAAAGCAGACAGTGTTTACCACTGTCTGCATAGTTAGCTTCGCAAGATTTTATTGACCACTTCCACCATTTCTGAAATATTAAATGGCTTCTCAAAAAAGGTTGTTGCACCGCTTTCGATTATTTCTGCTTGTAAGTCGGAATTAGTGTAAGCAGTCATCATTATAACTGGTATTTCCGGCCAACCCTTTTTTATTCTTCTCAAAACTTCAAGCCCGTCCAAACCTGGCATATTCATATCCAGAAGTACACAATCGGGGATTTTATGTTCGATTTCTTGGATTGCTTTCAATCCATTTGCTACAAGTGTTGTTAGGTGTCCTTCCGTACGAAATATTTCATCAAGTAGAAGTCGGATACCTGTTTGATCGTCTACAATTAAAAGACTCTTCATACGCATCCCTGCTCTCTAGTAGTTAGTTGGTGTTTCATCAAGTGTTGGTATATTCTTCATAAGTAGTGTAACATCCTTTTTTTAAGCTTACCTTTTAATAGTTAATATAGGGTTAAATCATAAATTAAAAGTAAATCGGAGGGTATAATATGAAAATGTTAACAACACAGATCAGTGGTTTATTGCAACGAATCGGTACAAATAATACGGATTCAATCGAAGAGACTGCAAGACTTCTCGCCCAAGCAACTATTGGTGAGGGACGTGTAATTCTCGCTAGTTTCGATGAAATGGAAGCAGTATATTTGTCCGCAAAGTTTGGGGTTGAACCGTTTGAAAATATCCATCCATATGTAAACGAAATGTCGATTGGGAAGGCAGATCGTGTATGGATTTTTTCAAGAAACGAGACAGATTTACGCGTTTTAGAACTTGCTCGACGTCTCGCCAGTGAATTCATTCCATTCGCTACTGTTGCTTCTAGAAAGCCGGACGTAAACAACGAACTTGCTGATCTTTCAACAACGTATGTATATACAGGATTAGTGCAGGGACTACTCCCCGGTGAAGATAACACGCGAATCGTTCAACCACATTCGCTTGCGGCACTCTTTATATATGAGGCGGTTAAACTCTCATATGACGAAATGCTTTCGGATGAGTAAATATAAAACAGCATTAAAACAGTATTATCCGCTTTAATGCTGTTTCGATACATCTATTCGTTTTTCATTGCTAAAGCTGCACCAATAAATTCTTTAAATAAGGGTTGCGGACGTGTAGGACGTGATGCAAATTCAGCATGGAACTGACATCCTACAAAAAACGGTCTGTCTTTAAGCTCAATAATTTCAACTAAGTGATCATCCGGACTCATACCCGAGAAAATCATTCCAGCGTTTTCCAAAGACTCGCGGAATTCATTGTTAAATTCATACTCATGACGATGACGTTCATAAATAAGTTCTTCTCCGTAAGCATCGCCTGCAATTGTTCCTTTCGTCACTTTACATGGGAACAAACCGAGACGTCTGTTTCCGCCATTGTCATCATTATAAGCGGGCACACTGATGATTGCATTCTTTGTTTCCGGATTAAATTCAGTCGAGTGTGCATCCGTTAAACCAACTACATTTCGAGCATATTCAATTGCAGCTAACTGCATACCAAGTGCGATTCCGAAAAACGGAACATTTTGTTCACGCGCATACGTAATTGCCTCGATTTTACCATCGATTCCACGGTCTCCGAAACCACCCGGAACAATTACACCATCTACATCACTTAAAAATTCTGCTACGTTTGCACGTGTTACTTCTTCTGAATTAATCCATTTCACTTCAATTTCAGCATCATAGCTAAATCCTGCATGACGGAGTGATTCTACTACCGAGATATATGCGTCTTGAAGCTCAACATATTTCCCTACAAGACCAATGCGAACTTTTTTCGAAAGAGATTTCACTAACGTTATTAGCTCCCTAAGTTCAGTCATATCCGGCTCATCCGTATCAAGCTCAAGGAAATCAACGACAATCTTGTCCATGTTTTGCTCATGTAATAATAATGGAACTTCGTATAGTGAGTCTGCATCAATTGCCTCAATTACCTCTTCAGGTTTTATGCTGCAAAATAGAGCGATTTTATCTTTCATATCTTGTGGAAGATGGTATTCACTTCGAACCACAATAATATTCGGTTGAATTCCAAGTCCACGAAGTTCTTTAACGCTGTGTTGTGTAGGTTTCGTTTTCAGTTCACCCGCAGCTTGCAAATAAGGAACTAATGTACAGTGAATAAAGAGCACATCGTTTTTACCAAGGTCCATTTTCATTTGACGGATTGCTTCAATATATGGAAGTGACTCGATATCCCCAACACTTCCACCAATTTCTGTAATCACGACATCGGCATTTGTTTCTTTACCCGCACGCAATATACGGTCTTTTATTTCATTCGTAATATGAGGAATTACTTGAACAGTTGCACCATCATAATCTCCGCGACGCTCTTTTTTCAGAACAGCCGAATAGACTTTACCCATCGTTACGTTGGAGTATTTATTTAATTTAATATCAATGAAACGCTCATAATGACCTAAGTCTAAATCTGTCTCAGCACCATCTTCAGTAACGAAAACTTCACCGTGCTGATATGGACTCATTGTTCCAGGATCGACGTTTATGTACGGGTCAAATTTCTGGATTGTTACTTGAAGCCCGCGACTTTTCAGCAAGCGACCGAGTGATGCCGCCGTAATCCCTTTACCTAATGAGGATACAACCCCACCCGTTACGAATATATATTTTGTCATTGCTTATTCCTCCGTTCATTCGATTTATACAAAAAGAAAAAGCGCCCCGTCTGCAGTTTTGCCAGCAGTAGGAGCGCATATGCACTAAGTTTCATGTGTCCTTATTTTTAAGGAGCCCAGTAAAATCTTATATTGCGCTGACGCTGAAGTCAAGGATTTATTACTCTTCCTCTTCTTCCTCTTCTTCCTCGTCGTCAAGTTCCACATCGTCTGGAATGATTTCCAAGTCGTCATCAGGATCTAGAAGATCTTCTTCAATTTCAACGATTTCTTCTTCGTCATCGTCGTCGTCGTCATCTTCTTCTGTATCAATTTCGTCAAAACCTTCAACAACTAGGTCATCCTCTTCTTCATCATCTTCATCGTCATCATCCTCGTCGTCTAGATCATCAAGATCGTCGTCTAGAAGGACTTTCTTTTTCTTACGTTTCCTACGTACTTTTACGACAGGAGCTGTTTCTTCCTCAAGTGTATCAACCGGATACCACTCACGTAGTCCCCAACGAATATCATCGATAGATAGAAAACGTCCGTCAATATTCATGTCCGTGTAAAACTGTTGCATGTTGTCTGCCATTGCTTTTACAGTTACTCCATTGAGCTTACGAACTTCATCCATTAGTTGGCGTAATGTTAAATGTTCTCCTTTGCCTCTTTCAGTCAAGACAGCATAGGCGATGTCAATCATCGATTCTTCCGAAAGTTGTTCTTTCGTCATTTCACGGATATTCAATAAACACACGTCCCTTCTTTAAAGATAGATAACCATCATTAAAAAAAGAGACCAGACAAGCCTAGTCCCTTTTATGTACAAGTCAAATCTACATTACTGTATTCATCATACTATATCTTAAAAACAAGTGCACGTAAAGTAATGTGTACTTTCAATTATTCTTCGTTTTTTAATTTCTTCCACTCTTTTAGTTGCTTGTAAAGGATGAATGCTAAGTAAATTGTTGTTAAGGAAAATGCAATTGCACCTAGTCCATTTCCATAGAGATAGTATGTGAGAAAAATGAGCACAGCTATAATCAATACGTGTTGATACAACTTCATAGCAGCACCACTTTCCAAGCGATTCTTTATTTTGTACTTGATTTCATTATACGTGTCAGCTTCTACTAATATCCATTCTCTCACAATATTTAGATATTTTCTATGAAGGGATTGGATTTGGAGTGTTATTTTATGCGTTTCCGCTTTTTAAATGGTTTGTGGTTCCCAAAACCGCTTGGCGCTTGCGATGGCCTTTCGTAAGGAGCTTGACAGAAGTGCACTGCCAATCTCCTTACTTCGGCTCACGCTTGACGCTTCGGCGCTCTTTGGATCATTGTCATGGTATTGTATATTAGGAATTTCAACTAGGATTGTGGGTGACTTCTGGGATTGGAGTCACCGTTGCACACTTTCGCCGTTTCGTTGCACAAGTACCATATAGAGTATTGATAGCTTCGCCTAATTGGTCAAATGCATTTGGGTAATTATCTTTTCCCATGCGACGTTGTAGACTAACCGGATTTCGTTGCACATCTCGCGGAATTGGTTGCACACCAAGCAAGTTTCGTTGCACACTAGCGACTTTTCGTTGCACACCCTGTATTTCCTGCATCGAAAGTATCTCTAGTTACATATTCCGTCTATATTGTCCGCCTACTTCGTACAAGGCGTTTGTGATTTGGCCTAGGCTTGCTACTTTTACGGTATTCATTAGTTCGGCGAAGATGTTTCCGCCTGTTACGGCTACTTCTTTGAGTTGTTTTAAGGCGTTGTCGAGTTCGTTTTCATGTTTGCTTTGGAATGCTCGTAGGTTCAGGATTTGTGTTTCTTTTTCTTCTTTTGTCGCACGTGCGATTTCCATGTTGTCGACGTCGTCTGCAGATGGTGGATTTGGATTCAAATACGTGTTCACACCAATGATTGGGAGTTCGCCTGTATGCTTTTTCATTTCATAAAACATGGATTCTTCTTGAATTTTACCTCTTTGGTATTGTGTTTCCATTGCGCCAAGAACGCCGCCGCGGTCATTCATGCGATTGAATTCTACAAGAACAGCCTCTTCGACAAGGTCTGTTACTTCGTCGATGATGAATGCTCCTTGAAGTGGGTTTTCATTTTTCGAAAGGCCGTGTTCTTTTGTAATGATCATCTGAATGGCCATTGCACGACGAACAGACTCTTCTGTCGGCGTTGTAATTGCTTCATCGTATGCATTTGTATGAAGCGAGTTGCAATTGTCTTGGAGTGCCATGAGCGCTTGTAGCGTTGTACGAATATCGTTAAAGTCGATTTCCTGTGCATGTAGGCTTCGTCCAGATGTTTGGACATGGTATTTCAACTTCTGACTTCGTTCGTTGGCGCCGTATTTTTCACGCATTGCAACTGCCCAGATGCGACGAGCCACGCGTCCAATTACAGTATATTCGGGATCTAAACCGTTCGAGAAGAAGAACGATAGATTTGGTGCAAAATCATCGATGTCCATTCCTCGGCTTAAATAATACTCGACATACGTAAAGCCATTTGCCAATGTAAACGCAAGCTGTGAAATCGGGTTGGCTCCGGCTTCTGCGATATGGTAACCCGAAATAGAGACCGAGTAGTAATTGCGAACTTTTTCATCAATGAAATACTGTTGAATATCGCCCATAAGCCTAAGTGCAAATTCTGTTGAGAAAATACAAGTGTTTTGCCCTTGGTCCTCTTTCAAAATGTCCGCTTGCACTGTGCCCCGAACAACTTGCATCGTTCCTTCTTTGACTGCTGTATATTCTTCGAGCGTCAATGTACGGCCAAGTTCTTCTTCGTTTTTCTTCACTTGCTGATCGATTGCGGTATTCATGAACATCGCTAAAATAATTGGAGCAGGTCCGTTAATGGTCATCGAAACAGATGTTGCGGGTGCACAAAGGTCGAAGCCTTCGTACAACTTCTTCATATCTTCAAGCGTACAAATGCTGACGCCGGATTCTCCAACTTTTCCGTAAATATCAGGACGCTCATGTGGGTCTTCACCGTACAATGTTACAGAGTCGAATGCTGTCGATAAACGCTTGGCATCGTCGTCTTTTGATAAATAATGAAAACGACGGTTCGTTCGTTCCGGTGTTCCTTCACCCGCGAATTGACGTTTTGGATCTTCCCCTTCACGTTTAAACGGAAATACACCCGCCGTATATGGATAAGAACCTGGAACGTTTTCACGATATACCCAACGAATAATCTCCCCGTAATCTTTAAACTTCGGTAGAGAAACTTTGGGAATCTTCGAGCCTGAAAGACTTACCGTTCGAAGAATTGTCCGAATTTCCTTGTCGCGTACTTTCGTTACGAGTTCATCGCCGGAATAGGATTCTTTCAACTGCTCCCAATTTGCCAAAATACGCTTGGATTCTGCGGTCAGTTCCTCACGAACACCATCTGCGAGCGAGTTTAACGATGCAACAAGGGCATCGTCTGGAGCTTTTTCCAGAACAACATTCCGTGCACCTTCAAGTTGGAAGAGTTTTCGTGCAAGTTCTTCCTGTACCTCTGATTTTTTATGATATCCCCGAACCGAATCGGTAATTTCACGTAAATAATGAAGACGCTCTGTTGGAATGATGACGTTTTGTTTCTGAGTTTTCACAAATTCGGTATAAGAAGTTTCCCAGTCCAAACCGCATTTTTCATTCAAAACATTGACGATTGCACCGAACAGGTAATTCGTTCCTTTGTCATTGAATTGACTCGCGATTGTTCCATAAACCGGCATTTGACCAATTTCTTTATCCCACAAAAGACGACTGCGTTGGAACTGCTTTTGTACTTGGCGCATCGCGTCTTCTGAACCTTTACGTTCAAATTTATTGATGGCAATTAAATCCGCATAATCAATCATGTCGATTTTTTCAAGTTGTGTTGGTGCACCAAATTCACTAGTCATTACATACATCGAAACGTCTGCAATGTCCGCGATGTCGGCATCCCCTTGACCAATACCGCTTGTTTCAACAACGATTAGATCGAATCCCGCAACTTTCACGATATCCAGCACATCTTTAATGGCACCGGAAAGTTCCGAACGAGAACCCCTTGTTGCAAGACTGCGCATAAATACACGCTTATTGAAAATCGAATTCATCCGTATTCGGTCCCCGAGAAGCGCTCCGCCTGTTTTCTGCTTGGTTGGATCAATCGAAAGAATCGCGACTTTCTTATCCGGAAGTTCATGGAGAAACCTTCGAATTAATTCATCCGTAAGCGAACTTTTCCCTGCACCGCCCGTACCGGTAATTCCAAATATCGGTGTATTTTTCGACATTTCTCTCGCTTTTTTAATAAGTGCTTTTGCGTCGGAATCATCTTTGTTATACGTTTCTTCAGCGTACGTAATTAAATTTGCGAGCACTTCGGGAGTTTCCGTAGATACCTTTTGAAGATTCGCCATTTCATCATCAACTTCAGTGAGGAAATCACATTGTTTCATCATTTGGTTAATCATCCCTTGAAGACCTAATTTACGACCGTCTTCAGGTGAGAACACCCACGAAATTCCATACTCATGAAGTTCCTTGATTTCCTTCGGTATAATGACACCGCCGCCGCCTACATAAATATGGATATGTGGCGCATTTCGTTCTTGTAGCAAATCATGCATATATTTAAAATATTCAACATGTCCACCTTGGTACGACGACATCGCAATCGCTTGTACATCTTCTTGTATCGCAGCATTCACGATTTCCTCGACCGAACGATTATGTCCAAGATGAATGACTTCCGCCCCTGTTGATTGCAAAATACGACGCATAATATTAATAGATGCATCATGCCCGTCAAATAAACTTGATGCCGTCACAAAACGAATATGATGTTTCGGTTTATAAACCTCTACTGCCGCCATTTAAATAGCACCCCTTTAGTAATTAATGAACTTTCACCATTCCATTTATAAGCTGATCTGTTTGAACTTGAATGTATTCTTCAATTGAATAATTTGCACTAAGTGCCCATCTGCGAAATGCCCACATTTGACCTTGGACAACGATATGGTGTGCTGCTAAATTAATATTCTTCTTTTCGAGACGCAGTTCTTCCGACTTGACGCACAATTCCAGAAGATTCTCAAACAGAGCAACCATAAGCATTTCTTTTTTCAGCACATATTGCAACGCATCTTTTGGCAATGACTTCGATTCTTGATACATCACGAGAAACTCGTCCGACATATCATCGATTAAACTAAAGTATTGACGGATTGCTAATTTTAGACCATTTAGCGTTCCGTCCGTCAAGGAAAGCGCGGAGAGACGATTGTTCACTTCATCATAAATACTGTCGCAAACGAGGAACAGCACATCTTCTTTCGTTCGAATGTATTCGTAAAGTGTACCAATGCTAAAACCGGCTTCTTTCGCAATTTCACGTGTTGTAGTTCGGTGAAACCCTTTTTCTTTAAACAGTTTCACCGAACCTTGAATCATTTGGTTGCGACGTATTTCAATTAAACCTTCATCTTTTACGGATGATTTCACTTCACGTTTCATAGTCACTTCTGCACCTCTACTCATTTTGTAAGCATGCGTGAAATCACAAGACGTTGAATTTCTTGCGTTCCTTCATAAATTTGAGTGATTTTTGCGTCGCGCATATAGCGTTCAACCGGATAATCTTTTGTATATCCGTACCCACCAAATACTTGAACAGCATCTGTTGTAACCTTCATTGCTGTGTCTCCAGCCATTAGTTTGGCCATCGCAGATTCTTTACCGTAAGGGTGTCCGTTCGACTCGAGCCAAGCTGCTTGGTACGTAAGAAGGCGTGAAGCTTCAATAGATGTTGCCATATCTGCTAGTTTGAAACCGATTCCTTGGTTGTCAGCGATTGGTTTGCCGAACTGTTCGCGCCCTTTTGCATAGACCACAGAAGCATCAAGTGCACCTTGTGCGATTCCCACAGCTTGTGCCGCGATTCCGTTACGTCCGCCGTCTAGTGTTTTCATTGCAATGACAAAGCCGTCGCCGATATTTCCAAGTAAGTTCTCTTTTGGTACACGGCAATTATCGAACATTATTTCAGTTGTCGGTGATGAACGAATTCCAAGTTTGCGTTCTTTTTTCCCAACAGAGAAACCTGGGAAGTCTTTTTCGACAATAAATGCACTCGTTTCAGGACGCTTGCCTTCTGAATTGGTCACTGCAAAAACGATGTAAATGTCTGCAATTCCACCATTTGTAATAAAGATTTTCGAACCATTAAGGACATAGTCGCCTCCATCGAGTTTCGCAGTTGTTCTCATTGCTCCAGCGTCTGAACCGGAAGAAGGTTCCGTTAATCCGTAAGCACCGATTTTCGTTCCTTCCGCCATTGGACGAAGGTATTTCTGCTTTTGCTCTTCTGTTCCATATTTATAAACCGGCCACCCTGCAAGAGATGTATGAGCCGAAAGCGTTACTCCCATTGATGCACACACACGTGAAAGCTCCTCAACAGCAATAACATACGCAAGGAAGTCACTTCCGATACCACCGTATTCTTCTGGCCAAGGAATACCCGTTAAACCGAGGTCCGCCATTTTTTTGAATAAATCCATATCAAAACGTTCTTCTTCATCACGTTCTGCTGCAGACGGCGCAACTTCCTTCATTGCAAAATCACGTACCATTTTCCGAATCATTTCATGTTCTTCTGATAGTTTAAAATTCAATTGTTTTCCCACCTTATTGTTTTTTATTAGTGATAGTTGGTTTGCTTGCACCCGATCGCTGTTTGGTTGCACTCGCCAGTTTTTGGTTGCACTAACAAGTACTTTGCTTGCACTCCAACGCTGTTTGGTTGCACTCACCAACACTTTGCTTGCAAGTCATGACCTTTCTACTACTTCAATAAGCTCTTCGATATGACGATTCGCTGGATTTCGCTTGTGCCTTCGTAGATTTCCGTTACTTTTGCATCGCGGAAATAGCGTTCTACGGGATAATCTTCTGTATAACCGTATCCTCCAAACACTTGAACTGCTTCGATGGATCCATCGACAGCTGCTTTTGAGGCGAATAGTTTTGCCATGGATGCTTCTTTTCCACACGGCAACCCTTCTGAGCGAAGCTGTGCGGCGCGGTAAACAAGTAGTCTTGAAGCTTCCACCGCCGTCGCCATATCGGCGAGTTTAAATCCAATTCCTTGTTGCTCTGAAATCGGTTTTCCGAATTGGACACGTTGTTTTGCGTAAGCGGTTGCCGCTTCAAGCGATGCTTCTGCAATACCGAGCGCTTGTGCCGCGATGCCGATTCGTCCAACGTCTAAGTTTGCCATCGCGATTTTGAACCCTCCACCTTCTTCACCAAGAAGATTTTTCGCAGGGACTTTCATGTTGTCAAAAATAAGCTCTACGGTACGTGAACCATGCAGACCCATTTTCCGTTCATCTTTTCCGATAATAAGACCCGGTGTGTTTTTATCGACAATAAAAGCCGAAATGCCGTACGTTTTTTTAGAAGGATCCGTCGATGCAAAGACAATATATACATCTGCTTCCCCACCATTTGTAATAAACATTTTCGAACCGTTCAGAACATATTCATCACCGGACTTCACCGCACGTGTTTTTAATGAACCCGCATCGGAACCTGAAGAAGATTCGGTTAAACAAAATGCACCTAAGTATTCACCACTCGCCATTTTGGGTAAATAATGATTTTTCTGTTTCTCATTTCCAAAATACATGATTGGATTTGTACCTACAGAAGTGTGGACGGATAAGATAACTCCGACGACTGCACTCACTTTGGACAGCTCATGAATTGCGGTAATATAAGAGATGAAATCCATATTTGAACCGCCGTATCTTTGCGGAACGGTAATCCCCATCAAACCAATTTCGCCCATTTTCTTCAAAATATCTCTAGGAAACTCGCCGGCCTCCATATTCGGAATAAAAGGTTCAATTTCCTTCTTCGCAAAGTTACGGACCATATCACGCATCATCTGTTGTTCTTCGGTGTATTCTAAATTCATATGCGCTTCTCCTTAAAGGTCATTAACCTTTTATTCATAACTATAAAATCCGCGTCCTGATTTCTTGCCGTACCAGCCTGCTTTTACATACTTTCTCAGCAGTGGACACGGTCTGTATTTTGAGTCCCCGAATCCTTCATGTAATGTTTCCATAATATAAAGACATGTATCGAGTCCGATGAAATCCGCTAGTTGTAGTGGGCCCATTGGGTGATTCATACCCAGTTTCATAACGTCATCAATCGCTTCTTTTGTAGCTACGCCTTCATAAAGTGTGTAAATCGCTTCGTTTATCATCGGCATTAGTACGCGGTTTGCAACGAAACCAGGAAAGTCGTTTACTTCCACCGGCACTTTCGATAGATCCCTCGTTAAATCTTCGACTGCATTATATACTTCATCCGTTGTCGCAAGTCCTCGAATAATTTCTACGAGTTTCATAACAGGTACCGGATTCATAAAATGCATGCCGATTACTTTCTCCGGGCGACTTGTAACCGCGGCGATTTCTGTTATTGACAAAGATGAAGTGTTCGTAGCAAGAATCGTATGTGTAGGTGCTATTGCATCTAGTTTCTTAAATATCGACTTTTTAATATCCATGTTTTCAACAGCTGCTTCTATTATTAAATCCACATTTTCCGCATCTTGAAGATCTAACGACTTACGAATCCGTGCAAGTGTTGTATTTTTTTCATCTTCTGTCATACGTTCTTTTTCAACATTTCTAGACAAGTTTTTCGTGATTCCCGCAAGCCCTTTTGCGAAGGATTCTTCTTTAATATCGTTTAAATAAACCGCATAGCCTGCCTGAGCGCATACTTGAGCGATTCCTGAACCCATTTGTCCTGCACCGATGACCATTACTTTTTTAATTTCCATTACTTGCGCCCCTCCACTTCAATCATAATTGCGTCGCCTTGACCGCCACCCGAGCAAATTGATGCGATACCGATTCCGCCGCCGCGGCGCGTTAGTTCGTAGGCAAGTGTCAAGATAATGCGTGCACCACTGGCTCCAATTGGATGTCCAAGTGCGACTGCACCTCCGTTGACATTCACTTTTTCAGGATCGAGTCCTGCGATTTGCGAACTCGCCAAGGCAACAGCAGCAAATGCTTCGTTTATTTCAAAGAGGTCAATTTCTTCAAGTTTTTTACCCGTCTTTTTCAATAATTCATTAATTACGATTCCAGGTGTTTGAGGGAAGTTTTTAGGTTCTACCGCCACTTCTGCATGACCAATAATCGTCGCGAGAGGTGTTTTCCCCTCACTTTTCGCACGTGATTCGCTCATAAGAACAAGTGCGCATGCCCCGTCATTTACTCCAGGTGCATTGCCCGCTGTAATCGTACCGTCTTTTCCAAAGGCAGGTCGCAATTTCGAAAGTGTTTCAAAGGAGGTATCTGCGCGAGGTGCTTCGTCAGTATCGACGATTAACGGTTCGCCTTTCCGCTGCTTAATTTCAACTGGAACAATTTCTTCTTGAAAGAGTCCGCCATTGATTGCCAGTAGTGCACGTTCATGACTGCGAAGTGACCATGCATCTTGTGCTTCTCTTGTTAATAAAAACTCTTCAGCCGTCGAATTTCCGTATGTTCCCATATGGACATTGTCCGGTGAAAATGAGCATGTAAGACCGTCGTAAATCATTCCGTCAATCAATTGTGCGTCGCCCATCCTCAGTCCGAATCGGCCTTTTGGTAAGTAATAAGGCGCGCTTGACATCGACTCCATTCCACCCGCAACGATTACTTCTTCGTCCCCGAGACGGATGAGTTGGTCGCCAAGTGTAACGCTTCTCATTCCAGATGCGCATACTTTATTAATCGTTTCAGTTTTAACGCTCCACGGGATCCCCGCTTTTGTTGCTGCTTGCCTGGATGGAATTTGACCTTGCCCCGCCTGAAGAACCGTACCGATGATCACTTCATCAATTTCGTTTTCTTTAACGTCTGTTCGGTTAAGTGCCTCACGTATTGCAATTCCGCCAAGATCGCTTGCGGAAAGTGTTTGAAGTGAGCCTCCGAGTTTCCCAAATGGTGTACGTGCTCCCCCTAGAATAACCGTTCGAACCATTTCCATCGCCCCCAGTTTAAGTTTGATAACGCTTTCATGTTTTCGTTGAACCGATTGACTGAACGCTCGCTCGGTTCTATTACAAAGAAAAAAGGAAGTGCGGACACTTCCTTTCTATCAAGTTAATTCTATTATATCGAGTTTCATCTGTTATTGCAAAATCGATTCCACTTCATCTACCAACTCAGGTTTCCAGTCACTTCCGAAAATTGAGCGTTCAAGAAGTTCTGCGATATCATATGTGCCAACGGAATTTTCTACTTCTTTCGCTTTCGTTCCATCCGACAACATCGTCAGACAGTACGGGCAACCGGAAGAAATAATTCCCGGGCTCACTTCAAGTGCTTGTTCAGTTCGTGCAACGTTCACGCGCTGACCCACATCTTCTTCCATCCACATCATTCCGCCACCAGCTCCACAGCACATTCCATCTTCGCGGCTTCGTTCCATTTCAACAAGTTGTACACCTGGAATGGCTCTAAGAATTTCACGTGGTGGATCGTAGACGTCATTATAACGCCCTAAATAACAAGAGTCATGGAACGTAATGGTTTCGTTAATTTCATGTTCTGGCTTCAGAATTCCTTTTGAAACTAAGTCATAAAGCATTTCGGTATGATGAACTACCTCTGCCTTAAATCCAAAGTCCGGGTATTCATTTTTAAAGATATTGTATGCGTGCGGATCGATTGTAACAATCTTCGTAATGCCCGCTTTTTCGAACTCATCGATATTCGACGTAGCCAGTTCTTGGAATAAGAATTCATTTCCTAAACGGCGCGGTGTATCTCCAGAGTTCTTTTCTTTATTTCCAAGAATAGCAAAGCTGATATCAGCCTTATTCATAAGATGTACAAAGGATTCTACAATCTTCTGAGATCTGCTGTCGAATGAACCCATTGAACCAACCCATAATAGGTATTCGAATTCTTTACCTTCTTTTTTCATTTCTTTCACTGTTGGAATGTAAAGGTCTGGACGCGCTTCTCTCCATTTTTCCTTTTCTTTCCGGTTCAAGCCCCATGGATTACCTTGACGCTCGATGTTTGTCATCGCACGCTGTGCATCCGGGTTTACTTTTCCTTCAACCATAACAAGGTGACGACGTAGATCGATAATTTTATCGACATGTTCGTTCATAACTGGACACTGATCTTCACAGTTACGACATGTTGTACAAGCCCAAATCTCTTCTTCAGTAATAATATCACCGATTAATGACGGGTTGTATATATCATCCATTGATGCGCCTTCAAGTCCAGCTGCAAATGCAATTTGATTCCCTTGCGAATTGTTAAACGCTAATGATGGAACCCATGGCTTTTGCTTTGTAACAAGTGCACCTGTATTTGTTAAGTTATCACGTAGTTTTGTGATTAGATCCATTGGAGACAACATTTTTCCTGTTCCAGTGGCAGGACACATATTCGTACAGCGTCCACATTCAACACACGCGTAAAAATCAATCATTTGCAGTTGTGTAAAGTCCGTAATTTTACCTACTCCAAGAGCCGGCATGTCCTCTTCACTTTCAGCATTTTCCATCGCTTCAAAATCGATTGGAATAAGCCTTCCAGCATTATCAAGACGGTGAAAGTATGTGTTTACCGGTCCTGCAATTAAGTGAGCATGCTTCGATTGTGGTACGTAAACTAAGAACGTTAGTAGTATCAATAGGTGAATCCACCAGCCAATGAAAAAGATAACCGCTGCTGCAGTTGTTGGCATAAAGCTAAAGATGAAGGCAATAGAAGAGGCAACCGGTTCAGTCCATGTTGCTGCATGACCGTGCCAAATCATATTCATACCATTTGCTACAAGTGTTGAAAGCATTAAGCCCCCGATGAAAATGAGAACAAGTCCTGATTTCCATCCTCGTTTCAAGCGAACGAGTTTTTCAACGTAACGACGGTGAAACGCCCAAACTACTGCGACAAGTATCGTCAATACTACAATTTCCTGGAAAAAAGTGAAAAATCCATAAACTGGACCTAACGCCAGATGCGATCCCGGTTTTAACCCTTTCCAAACGAGGTCGATAGCCCCAAATTGAACCATTAAAAATCCGTAAAAGAACATAACATGAATCGTTCCACTTTTCTTGTCTTTCAATAGTTTCTTTTGACCGAATACATATATCCAAATATTACGAAGTCGTTCCGCAATATTATGATCAAATTCTACTTTCTTCCCAAGTTTAATGAATTGGATTCTTGTCTTAATCAAATGTGTAAATAATGCGAGCGCGTATGCGACAACCGCAAGAAATAGTACCCAATTCGCGATAAGTAGTGGTCCCACTAACCTTCTCCCCTTCCAAGATGTTAAATGCTATAGACTAGTGTAGTAGATACTTCACAATATGTCGATAGTATATTTCCAATTATAAGTTATGAATGAGCGTTCAGTCAACACCCGTAATTCGTGATACAGCATGATTTGATTCGTTATTTCACTCCATTTATCTGATAACAAAGGCTTTTGTGAGCATTAAGAAAGTTATGGAGAAATGTCTATATTTATTTACAAGTATGAAAATCTCTAATTAAATAGTTTATGAACTTTTAAAAAATCCACAAATAAATGAAATAACAGCGTTTTCTATGTATCCCCACATTCGTTTTAAGAATGTGAGATATTAATTAAGAGTCTGATTTTTTCTCGCTTTTTTCTGTTCTAAATACTTTTGCACTGCGAACGTATTCGTTATCCGCGATGTTTAAACGAGCATTTACGATTCGTGCCGCAACGAAAAAATAATCCGACAAACGGTTCAAATAACGAGCTACAATTGGCGATACATCTTCACTCGCTTTCATCAAAGTAACCGTTTGACGTTCAACACGTCTCGTTACAGTGCGTGCAATATGAAGCGTAGCGGCGGCAGGTGATCCTCCAGGTAATATAAACTTCTCAAGCGGTGGTGCTTCTTCCATTAATGCGTCGATTCTTTGTTCCAATACTTCAACCGGTTCATCCGATAATTTATAATGACGTTCCTTCATTACATTCGCAAGATCTGTTCCAGCATCGAACAATTCATTTTGAATGGCTTCAAGATCTACCAGCATATCCGCAAAAACGACCGTATCCAGTTCCGTCATTGCTTTTCCAACGAATGAATTCAATTCATCCAACGTGCCGTAAGCTTCTACGCGTAAATCGTCTTTGTCCACGCGACCGCCTATTAAACTTGTTTGCCCTTTATCCCCTGTTTTTGTATATATTTTCATACTAAATCTCCCCTTTTCTTCAAGTTTTGTGCAATGCCATACCAAATGCGTGTAACTTCTTCCGCTTCCAAAATTAGTCTTTGATACAAGCGTCCGCATACATCTCGTAGGTTTCTTTGCGCTTTATCCATAGGAACAATGCCGCGGTTCATATCCGTTAAGATGATGAATGTATTTTCACCTTTTACACTGTCCACTATTAAGTCGATTGCTTCTTGTTCGGGTAAATCTATGCGAAGAAGCCAGTTTTCAAGACCTGCTACAACAGTACACTGATCCGAATTCATCTCATCCGGCAATTCCCCTTCAAACCACCGAACACGTTCATTTTCAAGTACTTTTCTTACATACGCTCGTTTGCCGTTATGGGCACCGCCAATATAGATGTGCATTTCTTTCCCTCCTGAAACGCCTTTTCACTTTCCCATTCAAGTCGGAAACAAGATCCATGAGGGATTTCCCAAGACCAAAATTCCTTTTCATCGAATGAAAAAAGCGTCAATAGTATGCGTATCGGACCACCGTGCGTAACAACAACAGATTGGTCCGGTACCTTCATAAGTGCCGGGACAATTCGGGCTTCTACTTCCAACAAACTTTCTCCACCTCTAGGAGCTTTGCCATAAGGGTCGTCAATCCAATTCCTGTAATCTAAATCACTTTCAAGATGCGCATATGTTTTTCCTTCAAATTCTCCAAAATAACATTCTCGCCAAGCACAATCTTCATTATAAAAAATGTTTGAAAAATAAACTTCTGCTGTCTGCTTGGCACGCAAGAGGTCACTTCCGTACAGTTTCGAAACGTTTAGTGTACTTTTAAAATCACAATCCGGTTCCAAAATCGGTTCATCTGTCCAACCAATGTACTGCCGCTTTTTATTGCCCGCAGTAGGTAAATGACGAATTAGATGAATACAATAACTGTTATCCATAAAACCGTCTCCAATCCTTCGATAAATGCTCCGGCCAAATCACCCGTCACGCCTCCAAAATGCTTAACAGACCATCTTTTATACAATACTAAAGAAAGTGCGAGGACAACAAAAAACACAGTTGGAATCAGTACACTTTTCAACACAACTCCCATTGCAATCAACATAAGAATTCCACCGAGCAACGATATTCCATTCACCCATTTATTCGCGATTTTCTCTTTAAAGAAGTGTGCGATACCAGTGTCTTTCGCTAAATGCGAAGTTGTGAAATACAGATTCATAGTTACCCTTGCCAGAAAAGGAATCGCGATGAACAGCACACTACTGCCTGCTCCTTGCATCAGAAGTTCATTCAGCAAAGCGATTTTCACAAGGACCAACATCAAGATCGACATTGTGCCAAATGCTCCAATTCGTGGATCCTCTAAAATTTCAAGCCGCTTCAAACGATCTCGGTATGAAAAAAAGGCATCGCCCGTATCCGCAAATCCGTCGACATGCAAACCACCTGTTAGAACAATTCCTGTAACAACTAAAACTACCGCAACAAGCAACGTGCCTAGATTTAACGAACTCAGCAGAAAGACCGACAGAAGAAATACGATGGAACCAATTGCCGCTCCGACGAAAGGAAGTGCAACATACATTGAAGTTACTTCTTTTCGGCCAAGGGGCAATTCCTTCTTAATCGGAAGTACCGTGAAAAATTGGAGTGCCAGTAGAATACCGTTCATAAACCGCTCTCCCCTTTCCAAAATGTCGCGAGTCCGTAGTCCATTTCGATTGCCGTAGTTGAGATTTTGACAAGCTCTGTATGAATTCGGCCAAGCGTTTCACTATACGTTCGAACTTCCGAATAAAGAGACGGCGGTTCATCCAGCACTTCATTTGACACAATTACGAAATGACTTGCTCTGTTTCGTACCTCTTCAATCGTTTCAAAAAGCTGAACTTCAGTCCGTTCCATAGATTCAGCCTCCAAATACAATTCACTTGCGAGCCACGTCGTTACGCAGTCCCATAAAACCAAATCTCCCAGACGAATTTGAGGAAGGATTTCTTCTAAGTTTACAGGTTGTTCAATCGTTTTCCAATTGAATATCGATCGATCGAGACGATGTTTTTCAATGCGTTCCATCATTTCAGAGTCCGTTTTAGAACCCGATGCAATGTAAACGAGCCGCCCGTAGGTTTGCTCCGCTTCCTGAACAAGTATTTTTTCAGCATATGTACTTTTCCCACTTCGCGCACCACCGCTTATGAACGTCAGTTTTCCTTGAACCACTCCGTCAACACCTCTTTCAACACCGTCATTTCAGTCTCACTTTTCATACCAATTCGGAACCAACGGCCGTCCATACCACGAAAGTTTTCAGAGTGCCGAAGAACAATTCCTTTACGAAGTAAATCTACGTACAATTTCTTCGAATCCCGATGTGCCCCTACTGTAAACGACAGAAAGTTTGCGACGGACGGGGTAACCCGGCAACCATTTTCAAGGAGAAAGCTGTTCAACTTTTCACGTTCCCGATTGCTGTGTTCAATTGCCTGTCGTCGAAACTCTTCTTCCTGCAAACAGATTGCCCCAATATGAGCCGCAATTCCGTTGACATTCCAATGCGGAGCGAGCGTTTTCATTTCCGATATCACCGCTTTGTTTGCTGCGACATATCCAAGACGAATCCCGGGTACGGAATACATTTTCGTCATCGACCGAACAACAATAACATGGGGATATTCCATTAATTTCGGAATAAAAGAAAGTGTCTCATCCACAAAATCAATAAATGCTTCATCCAGCACAATTTCACAATTCACTTCAACGCCGTACTGAATAATTTTCAGTAAATCCTCTTCATCCGGCATCATTCCTGTCGGATTATTCGGCGTGCACAAGTAAAGCACATCTGACGTACGCATTTTTTCCATAATCTGTTTAATAGGTAATTGAAAGCCGATCTTTTCTTCAGATAAAACACGAATGACTTCCACATTTTTCGCTAAAAGAGTGGCTTCGTATTCTGAAAACGTAGGATGAACAACAATCGCACGCTTCCCACGATACCTTTCCGCAATAAATGTCAGCAGTTCCGCAGCCCCGTTTCCCGCAAATAAACAATCGGTTTCAATCGAATGGAATTTACCCACTGCCGATAAAAACGGTTCTCCTTCTGGATCCGGATAGACCGATAATTTCTCCATCAATTGCATCCACTGTTTTGCAACTTCCTTCGGGGGTCCCGCAGGATTAACGTTCTCGCTAAAGTCCATCACTTCGATAGGTTGTTTCATATTTAATTTCTCATATACAGTATGCGGATTTGCACCGTGTTCAGGCAAAGCCATAAAACAACACTCCAATTAAAGTCATTATGAACCAAAACACAAACGACACTGTATGCATTTCGGTAATCGAGGATTTGATGTGTTTCGCTGTTAGCGGTGCATTTTTCGGGCCGAATTCAGGCTTATTGGAAACAACACCGCGATACGTACTTTTCCCACCTAAAGTGATTCCAAGTTGCCAAGCGGTTGCTGCTTCCAAAAATCCGCTGTTCGGACTTGGATGACGTCTTGCATCCCGACTCCAACGCGCAAATCGTTTCATGAAAGGCATTTGACCTTCATTCGGAGTGTACATTAAAATCAACAAACCCGTTATTCGTGCTGGAATGAAGTTCAGTACATCGTCCATTCTTGCAGAAAACTTCCCGAATTTCTCAAATCGTTCGTAACGATAACCAATCATCGAGTCGAGCGTGTTCACTGTTTTGTAAAGCCATAATCCAGGAGCTCCTAAAAGAAATGCCCAGAAGAGTGGCGCTGTGACGCCGTCAGATGTGTTCTCAGAAACCGTTTCAACAGCCCCCCGCGCCACTGCACTTTCATTTAGATCATTGGTATCACGACCGACAATCCATGATAATTTCTCACGTGCTTCCGGTAAATTTCCAGTTTCAAGCGGTCGATACACTTCAAGTGCCGCATCACGCAAACTTTTTTGTGCGAGTCCGATGGCAATTAAAACCGCTTCGACAGCAATTCCAACAACCGGATGGAACTTGTAGGCGAGTCCAACAATTGCAAACACAAGCACGAAAACCATCCCTGTTGTGAGGACTAATAAGAACGCGCCTTTTGCGATACGAAATCGCCCTTTATTCAACACGGTCGTTCCTTTTGAAATGAAAGTCCCAAGGAAGCGTATTGGATGCGGCCAATTCGGCGGGTCACCAATGATCCGGTCCAGTAAAAACCCAAGTGCAATGGCGATAAAATGTGCTGGAATCATACCGTCCATCCTTTCGCGATTTTATAGGCCCGAATCGCGCGAACTGTGCAGTCGTAAACACCATGCCCGATTTGTTTTCCAAGATCTGTAATCGGACCTGCATACGGCAAGTATTGACCGTCTTGCGTTGCTGCAATAAGCAAACTATCCGTTGATGTCCCAGTCGCGATTGTATTTGTAAGCGGATCTAGTACTTGTTCGGTTTGAAGCGCTTTCGCTTTTGCTTCTGTCGCCGTAATCATCGCTTGGATAAAGGCCTCATCGGGAAGTTCTCCGTTAATAATGACCCATGTATTGATGGTTCCGACTTTCGGCTTTTCATCACGCGTAAGCGCTTGTGATACGTCCACGGCATTTCCAATACCCGCGGTCACTGCGATTAAAACGGAGCCAAAGTCACCTGTATATTCCTCAACTTCTGCGTGTTCCGTCATAACTGCAGTCATCATTCCAACCGTATCCGACGTGTGAAAGTTTTTCATTTCCAGATAATTCGCCATTTCTAGTTTCACATCATCGACTGCATAATCTACATCAACATGTCGATTGACAAACGCTTTATACCAGCCCATTCCCGCATTATGAACTGCAGAAGACAGTGTTTTCAGCGGGTGCTTTGTTTGAAGAGAAACATACTCAGATGTGATGATAAAATCATTCTTTGTAACAATAAACGGTTCGATTTTATCTTTTGCATCGGATAGAAGTGTAATTTGTGGCTTAGGTAATTCAGGATGAGGCTGCGTTTTCACACGTGCATTGTAAACGTTTAGGATGGCTTCTTCTTTTACTACGTCTTGAGGTGTACCAATAATGGAGATTCGACCGTTATCCAATAATAAAAGACGATCGCAATATACGGAAGCTAAGTTAATGTCATGGAAAACGGAAACGACAGTCAATTCTTTTTCAATTGCTTGTTGCCGAATCGTATCAAGAAGCTGTTGCTGATGGGCAATATCTAAATGGTTTGTTGGTTCATCTAACAATAAAATAGGAGCTTCTTGAGCCAAAGCTTGCGCCACAAAAACGCGTTGCTGTTCACCACCGGATAGAAGTTCAATCGGTGTTTTCTCATAACGAGTTATGGACGTATTATGCATCGCTTCTTGAACAGCACGCTGATCTTCATCCGACCAAGATGAAAAAATCCCGCTTTGGTGCGGATACCTTCCAAGAGCAACCGTATCGGTGACCGTATGCGAAAATGCATGTGCATGTAGTTGAGGCAAAACTGCTACTTTCCTCGCAAATTCTTTTTGAGAGTACTTCGTAGACAATTTCCCATCAATTGTAATGGTTCCTTCCTGTGCGGGAAGAATACCAGATATGATTTTGAGTAAAGTGGACTTCCCACTGCCATTCGGGCCAAGGATGCCGAGCATTTCTCCTTTATTTACAGAGAACGTTATGGACTTTACAATCGGTACTTTTCCGTAACCGCCCGAAATGTTTTCGACATGCAGCATATTACATGGCCCCCTTTCTGCGTTGCTTGTAAAAGATGAGTGCGAATACCGGCGCACCAATAAACGCAGTAATGACACCTACTGGAAGTTCCGTTGGCGAAATTATGGTCCGTGCGACTAAGTCACAAAGGATGAGAAGCGTTGCTCCGTTTAAAAAGGACAATGTGAGTAAATGACGATGATCGGAACCCCATAATAATCGCGTCATATGCGGGACAACAAGTCCTACAAATCCGATTGTACCAGAAACAGCAACTGCCGCTCCTGTGAGAACGGATCCACCGATTAAAATCATGAATTTACGTCGTCTCACATTTACGCCTAAATGATGTGCTCGTTCTTCACCAAATAACATCGCATTCAGTTCCCGTCGGTTCATCCAAAGAAGGAATGTGCCGATGACGACAAAGGGTAAAATCATATTGACGTATTTCCAGCCACGCATCGAAACACTTCCAAGAAGCCAACTAATGATTTGCCTTAACTCTTCACCGGTGAGCGCAATCATGAGCGATAAAACTGAACCTAAGAAGGAACCGAAAATAATTCCTGTTAATATAATGGTTTCCATCTTCATCGAACGGTCCACTAAACGCGCGAAACCGATGACGAGAAACATCGTAAGTGCTGCCCCAACCATACTGAAAACGGGAAGCGTATAACTGCCTAGAATTGGAAGGGATATACTGAAAAAAAGTGTCATCACAGCACCTACAGAGGCACCGGACGACACTCCGAGGGTATATGGATCTGCAAGTGGATTTTTAAGTAATCCTTGAAATGCTGCTCCAGAAATTGCAAGTGATGCTCCGACAAGCCCAGCAAGAACAACGCGTGGCATTCGGATTTTCCACAATATATTTGCGGAGATTGGATCCGCTCCCGCATTCCAAAATGTTTCAATCGGAATTTTCACCGTACCGATTGAAGTTCCTAGCCATACCGCCACTACAAGCGTGGCGATGGATACTAGGTAGGCAACGCCTGATTTACTCACCAAAAACCTCAGGGTAAATCGCTTTTGCAAATGCTTCAAGTCCTTCAGCTAAACGCGGCCCTTGACGGCTCGTTATATTTTCATCCACTTGGACAACTTCTTTGTTTTTAATTGCAGTAATTGTATCGAAACCATCACGTGCATAAACGTCTTCGACTGCTGTTTCAATATAACTGTACATTACAAGAATAACGTCTGGATTTTGTTTCACAATTTCTTCAGGACTCATTACGAACCAACCGTCTTCTGTCGCAATATTGTCCGCACCAACAAGGTCCATCATTTCTTGTGTAAATGTATTTTTCCCCGGCGTGTAAATGTCCGGAGCTGGTGATGTCTCAATGAAAACAGTTTTCTTTTCTTCAACTTTTGCTACTTTTGCTACAACTTCATCCACTTTTGCTTTCATTTCTGCGATGATTTTGTCCGCCTCTTCTGTTTTCCCTGTTGCTTTACCCATTATTTCAATTGTTGCATATGTTTCTTCAAAGTTCTTCGCGTCTTTGACAATAAATACCGGAATTCCAGCATCACGAATTTGTTGCATTCCTTCACCTGTTCCAACGACAATTTCTTGCGCAAAGACGATTTCAGGATTCATCGAAATGATTTTCTCGATGTTTAATTCAAATCCACCGATGGATTCTTTTTCTGTAGCTTCGGCTGGAAAGTCGTCATTGTCTGTTACTGCAACAACTTCATTCGCAAGTCCAAGTTCGAATAAAATTTCTGTATTGCTTGGTAGTAAAGAAATGATTGTTGCGGGTGCTCTTTCAATCGTTATCTCATTATCTGCGGCGTCTGTAAGTGTTACTGGGAACGCGTCTTCAACAACGACTTCTGGTGTTTCTTCTTTCGATGTATCGTCTACTGCTGGTTTTTCTGGTGCAGCCGTTGTTCCACAAGCCGTTAGTAAAAATACAGCTAAGATGGATGTTAAAAATAATTGCCATGTCTTCTTCATGTTGTTTTCCTCCTATTTTTGCAAATCAAGTCCGCTTCACAAGTTACATTTTGTGATATCCGTCGGAGGCTTTGTCTTTATTCAGAAGGCGTTTGTCTACCTGCTGAATAAAAAACAAAAAACCTCCGTGTGAGTACGGAGGAATGTTCTAAGTAAAAATCTAGACGCACAAAAGTGCTGATTTTCACCAATCCTATCCTCGTAGGGGTACGGGCGATTTCATAAAGGCAGGTCTCCTGGCTTGTGCTCACAGCTTAATGCAATCTTCCCAGACATTTGTCCAGTGATTTTTTTGCAATTTGCTAACACTTACAGTGGCGGGACCGCACCGGTGTTGAACCGGTTTCCCTTTTAACCCCTACCGTGAAGGCGGGGCACCTTTATGTATGATATGTAATTTGTGTACGTTTTCAATTATACTACATTTTTTGTTCGTGTCGAGGGGTTGGTTTTCGGATATCTGACTGGCGCAGGGTTATATCCGACAGTTGGGGTCCGATATCCGACAGTTCGAGTGTTATATCAGACACTTCGGGGCCGATATCCGACAGTTCAAGCATTATATCAGACACTCTCAGACTTATATCCGAATTTCATGACCTTTTACCCACGAAAAAGTACGCCACACAAACGAATGTGGCGTCATTAGACTGCTTGCCTTAGTGTCACTTTTTTTCGGATTGTAGACTCCTCTTGGATTGTGGTTCCCATATTCGCTTGGCGCTTGGCGCTTGGCGATGGCCTTTCGTGTTGAGTCAGATAGAAGTGCACTATCTGTCTCAGCACAACGGCTCACGCTTGACGCTTCTGCGCCTGCAGGATGCAGGTGTGCAGCCTTTGCCGCAGGACGCGGCGCTCTTTGGCTGCCTGCCTTTAGTGTCACTTTTTCCTGGGATTGTGTTCTCTAGGATTCTATTAGAGTATTGGTTGGAGATTATGTTGGAGTGTTGGAGTGGGTACTCTAAAGGTTTGGTTGAATAGTCTTGTGATAGTACCCTTTCCAGATTACGTTCAACATCTAGATGAAATATGTGGTGTGCAACAAAATCATGATTGTCCACAACTCCAGATAGAAAGAGATAATTACCTAAATGCATTTGGCCAATTAGATGGTTGCTCACTAACCGGATTTCGTTGCACATCTAGACGAATTGGTTGGAGACTATGGTGGTGCGTAGGATTGGGTACTCTAAAGGATTGTTATTCCCATATTCGCTTGGCGCTTGGCGATGGCCTTTCGTGTTGAGTCAGATAGAAGAACACTATCTGTCTCAGCACTTCGGCTCACGCTTGTCGCTTCTGCGCTAGAGTGTTCATTTTCCTGGGATTGTGTTCTCTAGGGTTCTATTAGAGTATTGGTTGGAGACTATGTTTGTTTGCGGGATTGGGCACTCTAATGGTGCGTAATTGGATTCTTTCTTGATTACGTTCCATAACAAGATGAAATATGTGGAGTGCAACAAAATCATGGTGGTCCACAATCTCAGATAGAAAGGGATAGTTGCCTAAATGCATTTGGTTAATTAGACGGTTGCACACAATAAAATGCGCCACCACACATGTTAGTGTGGTGGCGCGTTTTAATATTTACGGGTCCTGTAGTTGCTACATTCTTTCAGGTGCTGAAACCCCAATAAGATTTAGCGCATTTGCGATTGTTGTGCGTGCTGCTGTGATTAGTGCGATTCTTGCTTCGGAAAGTTCTTGGTTGTTTGCGTCTAGTACTTTTTCTGCGTTATAGAACGAGTGGAATGTCGCAGCGAGTTCTTGGATATATGTTGCTACGCGATGTGGTGTGCGCATGCGTGCTGAGTCTGCCACAACTGCTGGGAAATCGCCTATTTTCTTTAATAACTCGATTTCTTTTTCCGATGTTAATAATGCCGCACCGCCTGCGTTTGCAGTCATTTTCAATTCATCCGCTTGGCGTAGAATTGATGAAATTCGTGCGTGTGCGTATTGCGCGTAGTACACAGGGTTTTCATTTGAATGAGAAACGGCTAAGTCTAGGTCGAAGTCCATTTGTGCATCGCCGGAACGCATTACGAAGAAATAACGCACGGCGTCTAGACCGACTTCATCCACCAATTCGCGCAGTGTTACAGCTTTACCTGTACGTTTGCTCATCATCATTCGTTCGCCGTCTTTATACAAATGAACCATTTGAGCAACGATTACTTCCAATTTATCTTTGCCATATCCAAGCGCCTCAATCGCCGCCATCATCCGCGGAATGTATCCGTGATGATCCGCACCCCAAATGTTAATGAGTGTATCGAAACCGCGTGAAATTTTATCTTCATGATATGCGATGTCTGGCAAGATGTATGTGAATGAACCGTCTTTTTTAATTAACACACGATCTTTGTCATCGCCAAATGTCGTGGAGCGGAACCAAGTTGCCCCGTCCTCTTCGAAAATATGGCCGTTTTCATTTAGTTTTTCCATTGCAATTTCAATTTTACCGCTGCCGTATAACGTTGTTTCTGAAAACCAACTGTCGAATGGTACACGGAAGTCTTCCAAGTCTTGTTTTAATTTTGCAAGTTCGTATTTGAGACCATATGAGCGGAAGAAATCAAAGCGTTCTTCTGCAGAAACATCTTTATATTTGTCGCCGAACTCTTGCACTAACTTTTTACCAAGTTCGATAATATCTTGTCCGTGGTACCCATCTTCCGGAATTTCACATTCTTCGCCAAGTGCTTGGAAATAACGTGCTTCAACGGATTTTGCGAGATTATCGATTTGATTGCCCGCATCGTTTATATAATATTCACGTTCGACGTCGTATCCCGCCATAGCTAAAACATTACTAAGAGAATCTCCAACAGATGCTCCGCGTGCATGTCCTAAATGAAGATCTCCTGTCGGGTTTGCGGATACGAACTCGACTTGTATTTTTTCCCCAGATCCAGCAGTTGAACGACCATAGTCGGCACCGTTATCCAGTACTGTTTTAACGATTTCTTGTAGATATTCTTTTTTCAATGTGATGTTAATAAATCCTGGACCCGCGATTTCAATTTTTTCAATTGAGGCACTTGCTTTGTCAATATGCTCTACGATTGCTTCAGCAACTGCACGTGGTGGTTTTTTCGCTAACTTCGTTATTTGCATTGCTAGGTTTGTTGCATAGTCGCCATTTTCTTTACTTCGTGGTGTTTCAAGTAATACTTCCGGAATCTCATCTTCCTCTACAAGTTTCGCTTTAAGGACAGCGTTTCGTAGGGCAATTTTCACTTCTTGTTGAATCTTTTCGACTGCGTTCATAATGTTCCCTCCGTATATGTAAATAGTAGTTTATATATTCCAAGCACAGATCCCTCTGCTATCAAATCATAATTCACAGAAAAGCTACCGCTGAACCCATCCTCTTTTTCAATAAATTCAAGTAGGTTTGTTTTCACAATTAAATTGAAATTTGCGGGTCCACTGCCGTATGTACCGTGTCGTTCCCCATCTAAAACAAAAGGAAGCCGCATATCCGTTGCGCCTGTACGCATAATAAGTGCATCATCTTCACCCATTTTAACGGTAGTTTGAATTTGATTGCCACTTTGGTCTTCATTGAATTTCAAATAGACTCTATCGGCTTTTTTTATGTACTGCCCCGCGGCATGGATCTCATGCGTTTCCTCGTCTTGTCCGGGATGACAGATTGTTGAACTTAGCCGTATTGTCACGTCTTTTGTTTGCATACGATCCCCGTCCTTATCATTCGGGTGGCAGAACTGACATCCCGTTTATCGTAATTATTTTTCCCCACTGCTGACTCTGATAAATCAATGCTTACTAAGCTGAATGAAATTAAAAATATCTATTCATTATATCCTTGTTTGACAGCACTTTTCAATAATGTTGGCTAAATACATAGAAATGTTCCTCATTTATCCGTTTAATCTAATGATTTGGGTCGCATACTACATTTAGTTGCAAAAAGGGGGAACGGTAATATGCGACGGACAGTGTATATAAAAAAGAAAAAGAAGCGTGTTTTTTTTCGCAGATTATCACTACTAACTTTAACCGTACTGACTGCAGCACTTACTATATTTTTTTCACTAAGATTGTACGCACAAATTACAGGTGCACCATCATTAAGCGTACCAAAAGCATCTGTTTTTCTTGATAAAAACGGCAAACAAATTGGCGACCATTTTTCAGCGGAGCGCCGTTATTGGGTAAATCTTGATGAAATGTCTCCTTTTTTGATTGACGCCGTTATCGCCACAGAAGATCGCAAATTTTATAGTCATAACGGATTCGATTATAAACGCATTGCAGGAGCTGTTTTAAAAGATGTAAAGACAATGAGAAAGGCTGAAGGCGCAAGTTCAATCACACAACAATATGCCCGGAATCTATTCTTAACGCATACAAAAACATGGTCGCGAAAAATTTCTGAGGCACTGTATGCTTATCGCATGGAACGATTTTATGAAAAAGACGTCATTTTGGAAGGGTATTTGAATACCGTCTACTTTGGCCATGGAATGTATGGTGTTGAAGCGGCGAGTAAGTTTTATTTCGGCAAGCCTGCGATTGACTTAACCCTTGAAGAGGCTGCTGTAATTACCGCAATTGCAAAAGGCCCGTCTGTTTATTCACCCGTTGAAAACCCGAAAAATTCTGAGGAAAGAAAGCTCCTTGTTTTATCCTTAATGAAAAACCAAAAATACATTACGGAAAGACAAGAAGAACGAGCGAAGGCTCAGCCAATTACACTCAAAAACCGTGAATGGGTGGACGCTTCACGTGTTGCGCCTTATTTTCTAGATGCCGTTTGGAAAGAAGCAGATAAAGTGTTAAGCGAAAAGGGGCGTCATCCTGCTGAAGGAGGATGGACAATCCGCACAACTTTGAACCCTCATCATCAGCAAGTCGCAGAAGAAATGATAGCCAAATGGATGCCCGACAATGATTTGCAAGTTGGATTTATATCCATCGAACCTGGTACGGGTGCGATAACTTCACTTGTCGGCGGAGTTAATTACACAGAAAGTCCATTCAACCGTGCAACACAAGCAAAAAGGCAACCCGGTTCTGCTATGAAACCTGTGCTGTATGCAGCCGCGCTGGAAAACGGGTACAATCCATTGACCTTTTTATCAACCGAGAAAACCATTTTCACTTATGACGAAGGACGATCATCATACGAACCCAAAAACATTAACGGAAAGTTTGCAGATCATCCCATTTCACTTGCACAGGCTTTGGCCATCTCGGATAACATCTTTGCTGTAAAAACACTTGAAGAAATTGGTTACAAAAATTTTCAAAATATGGCTTCACGCCTTGGAATAAAAGCAGAATTTCCGGCATCACCTGCAATTGCGCTCGGTGCTCTTGACGTTTCCTTATCTGATATGACAAATGCGTATAACAGATTTGCATCTGGTGGTGCCGAAGTTGTACCCGCGACAATCCTTTCAATTTCCGATTCTGAAGGAAAAACTGTGTACGAAAAGTCCACTATAGATTTAAAACAAATTATGTCCAAAGAAGATGCTTTCGTCCTGACCCACCTATTAACGGGAATGTTCGATCCGGTTTTCAATGACTACTCGTCCGCTACAGGTTTGTCGATGCGCCAAAAACAAACAAGACCTTATGCTGCAAAATCTGGAACGACGAATTCAGACCAATACTTAATTGGCTACACTCCATCAATTACTGCTGGAATTTGGACAGGTTTTGACGTTGGCAAGCAATTAACAGAAGCACAAGATCTAGCCCCTTCGAAGAAAATTTGGATTGATTTCATGGAAAAAGTACATGAAGGGACTGCACCAGAGCCATTCATTCCACCTAAAGGAGTAAGTGGAGTCATCGTCGACGTCGAAACAGGCGGTCTTGCAATCGATGAATGCGAACGTCAACGACTTATTTATGTGAAAGATAAAGACCTTCCACAAAAACTATGCACAGACAAATCCCTACGTGAACAGCGTACGTCCGATTCGAAAAAAGGAAAGCTGTTTAATCTATTCCCATTTTCATTTTTTGAATAAATGACGGGCTTGGTTGGACGAACTAAGACGTTGATTGGACTATCCCCTTGGAAATCATTTTCATCAAAAAAGCTTTCTACTCCTAAATAAATTCAGGGGTAGAAAGCTTTTTTACCAGTATAAAGCAGTACTAACAAATTGACACCATGCTTGGGTTTGTCTGGGTCATTCCGAAAAACTACAATATCCCGGTTGTCCTAGCTTATGTTCGCAAGCTATGAGTTCAGTGTACTTCGTTTTATGACGACATTCAACACTGTTCAGTGAAGAATTCAAGATTTGTCATATGTTGGTCACAATTCAGTTGGTTTCAGGTCTAAGACTACTGCGCAGTTCCGGTGTGCTGCGATCCCATAATTCCTTATTGTGGCCTTCTAAAAAGTCCGCAAGTATATGTTTTGATTTATCGTCCATTTGCTCCACAATAATATGGCGCTTCATCGATTTATCCATATTATTCATATGTTCAATAAAGTTTTTATAGCCCCGACGTCTTTCGCGATTAATAACCATTTCACAAGCAGTTACACCCGCATAATATGGACCATCTTCTTTAAAATCAATTGTTACCCAAACGAGCCAGTATGGTTTTCCGCCTGCAGACTGTTCACGGTCTATAAGAAACTTAATGCCCCGCTCTAAATCACTTCTGGCATGCATTGCACCAATTTCAATTGAAGCGACGCCCTCTTCAACATCAATAATAACCGGCGAGACATTTTCCAGTGATAATGAACCGATTCCAAATCCTTTATGACCATCTGTAGGGTCATTTTTTATAATAGTGAAACCTAATTTTGGTTTAGACTTTTCTTCATTTGTCATGTGATTTGTCCCCTCCCATTTTGTTATACTATTTAGTATACTGGATATATCCAAAGAAGGGGGAAGAAGTATGCCATACGTAACCATAAAAATGTTAGAAGGCCGCACGGATGAACAGAAACAAGAACTATGTAAACGTGTAACTGAAGCTGTTTCGGAAACAACAGGTGCACCTTTAGGAAACGTTCATGTACTTATTGAAGATATTAAGAAAAGCAATCATTCTGTTGCAGGGATACGCTCCAGCGATAAATAATGCACCTTTAACAAGCTGACCTAAATGAAAGTACGTCATTTCATCAAAGTCAGTTTTTTAAATTCCTAGATTGTCGTTCCAGTTGTCCTATGAAATCATATGCCGCATCAATTTCCTCCGCAGAGAATTTTAATTTGTTTTTCACAATATGAAGCTTCTCGATTTGTTCTTCTTTTTCCAAATGATCGAAATATAGAAGTGTCGACACGAGTTCAAGAAACCTGGAACTCTTATCCATCATCAAATCAATGCAACGTTCAAGATTTTTGGGTACGGCGTCCATCGTTTCAAGAAAGCGGTCCCCTTCACTTGTTACTTGATAGGCATACTGAATATAGGACCCTTTATCCGTGCAACTTTCTTGTAAAAACCCCATTTCACAAAGCTCCTCAATCCTAAGCGTTAATTCTTCTGAATACGGGCCGTATATATGAAAGTTATATTTTTCCGTGAAGGCGTAGTTTAGTTTTTTTGAAATAAAAATCATTTTCTGCAATTTCTTTCTACCGGTTATTTCATTCGCAAGCGAAATAAATTGAACGATTTTAGCGTGATTTTGAAACATGACGGCCATCCTTCCTATCTTTTCAACATTTCCAAGATTTTTCTATAAAGTGGATTTCGATCTTTCCCTTCCAATAAAATATCTTCTGGAAAATAAAGTTTGTGATCCGTTCTACGTTTTCCTGTAATGGCATCGACAATATTGGATTGAAGCGAGAGTTCGCTTAATTCCCCATTCGGCATTTCTAAAAAAATTGGCAAACGCTCATTTTCTTCACCAGGTCTGTAAAAGTCATAAGGCAAGTCAGACGATGAATCCGATACTAAGTAATATTCGGGGTCTAGGCCGGCCTCTTGAAAGAGTTTGGAAAGTTGAATGACCTTTTCATATTCTGTCGCGGGATTGAAATCGACATACTGAAATAACTTACGGTTAATAAATCGAGAGCTTAAATCCGCTAGTACCCTGTCCTCTTCTTTCATCCACCATTGAAAATACGTCGTCATAACGCCTTCATCAAGCGCAATGTATTCTTCCAAGAGAAACGTTTTGTCGAAAAACGAACTAAAGTGGGTAGGCTGATGTTTAAAGACATACCCCGTATCATATAAGTATTTCGCACGATGTAATATTTTAGTTAAGATGACTTCCGCACTTCTTGAAACGGGGTGGAAATAAACTTGCCAGTACATTTGATAGCGGCTCATTATATAATCTTCAACGGCATGCATACCACTATACGTAACAACAGCCTGCTCTTCTTTCGGACGCATCACACGTAAAATACGTTCCATATCAAAATGTCCATAAGACACTCCTGTAAAATAGGCGTCTCGCTGTAAATAATCCATTCGGTCTGCATCGATTTGACTCGATATCAAACTCACTACAAGTTTGTCAGGATACGTTTTACCAATGACATCGGCCACTTTTTGCGGAAAGTCTTTGGATACACGACTTAGAATTTCATTTACCTCTGTATCCCCAAGCAAAATTGCTTGTGTGAATTCCTCATGGTCGAGATCAAAAACATTTTCAAATGCATGTGAAAACGGCCCGTGCCCCAAATCATGCAATAATGCTGCACATAATGTTACGAGCCGCTCATCATCATTCCACTCAGGTCTTCCTTGGAAGCCGTCGTCGATAATTCGGCGGACAATTTCATAGACGCCCAGTGAATGATGAAAACGACTGTGTTCAGCCCCGTGAAAAACGAGATACGTAGTACCCAACTGACGAATACGACGAAGACGTTGAAACTCCCGAGCCCCGATAACATCCCATATCACTTTATCGCGTACATGGATATATCGGTGTACCGGATCTTTGAACACTTTTTCCTCTTTCAATTTCTCATTTTTATACCCCATTTGCACACCTCCACCAGTCCTTTATTCTATTGTACTTAAAGAATGACAGAACTAAAAGCTTGAAAAACGGGGTCTATCGTAAAAAGGTATAGGAATGCTATACAGACAATGAATAAAATAGTTGTTTCATGTACACACTGACTTTAGAACGAGACTATGAACATGGCAGGAGGCACGGCAATGGTGAAAGTTAGGCAGGATGCTTGGATGGAAGAAAATGATATTTTATTAGCAGAGACCGTACTTAGACACGTACGTGAAGGAAGTACTCAATTAAGTGCTTTTGAAGAGGTCGGCGATTCACTCAATCGAACGGCTGCGGCTTGCGGGTTTAGGTGGAACGCGGTTGTTCGACGAGAATATGAGACAGAACTTGAGGGTGCTAAAAAAGAGCGCAAACAAGCAATGCGCGTTCTTGGTAAAGATTTTAAACGACGCGGAAGGCAATTGTACAGTCCTACGCAAGGTAGCGAATCCGACAATCGTTCAGTAGTGCCACTATCGGCATTATCACTTGATACCGTTATCGCCTACCTCGTCCGTTTACATCATACAGGTGCAGGCGATAGTGAATCTCTACGATGGAGGCAAACAGCTAAAATCGCAAATGAACACATCGCAAAGTTGGAAAAAGAAATTGAGAAATACCGTAAAGAAAATGAGACACTTCGTACGGATTATGAACAATTTGTTCAAATCATGAACCGGGCTCGTCGAATGGTAACACTCTCAGATGATGACGAGCGAAAAGCCCCCGTTTTCACAATGGAAAGCAACGGGAATCTAATTACTAAAGAGCCGCCGAGTCATCATTGATCGGTGGTTTTTCTTGTGCTGGGGATGATTGGTGGTGTGTTGCGAAGTTTCTAAAATCATCCCTTAAATCTAGCAATTCCAGTTAAACACAAAAAGGGTTGCTTCCTAGTTTTCGGAAGCAACCTTTTTTTCTAATCAATTACTTGTGTAACATCTTCTGATTTCGTTCAACTACACGATTTAAATAAAATGTGTATAAATCCATCTCTTCCGCTTTAAAACTACCCATAAACACTTCTCCTGCTAATGAACGCAGTACTTGTTGCGTACGGATGACTACGTCACTTACAGTTAACGGCATTGCTAGAAGTTCAGTTAACGATGCCATCACTTCCGGTTTAATTTCAGGGTAAATGAATTTAGTTGTTTCACCGTTGACCCCTACTTTATAAAGTTCATGAATGATTTCAGCACGTTCTGCACCAGAGCCTTCTATGCATAAATACACTTGGACTGCGATGCCTTGGCGTAATCGGCGTTGTGAAACACCCGCAAACTTACGGCCGTCAATGCTTAAATCATAAGAACCCGGACAATATGAACCTACGATTTCATAGGCTTCAATTCGATTTCCCGCTTCTGGAAATAACAGTCGAACGAATGCCAACATTACTTCATAGCCGGCTGGAATATCGATGGGTGTTTCTTTTTCCGATAAGAGAATTGAAATGTTTAAGATACCTTTATCAAGGACGACTGCTAGACCTCCGGAGTTTCGAACAATCGGTTTGTGACCAGTGTCCTCAACCATCTGCATCGCCTCGGAAATGTAGGGCATTCGATGATCTTGGATGCCGAGGACGATCGTATCGTCATGGACCCATGTGCGAACGGTTGGGATGCTCATCCCTTGTCCAACAAGATGGCAGAAAGTATCGTCAGCCGCAAATGATTCAAGGGCGGAACGATTTTGTGCACTTAACGATTCATCAACAAATCGCCAAGCAGGTATGCGTAAAAAGGATTCAAAATTCACCATTTCTTAATCTCCTGATCATAGACTTTGGGCAGCAGTAATAAGGCTTAGCTTATACACGTCATCCGCAGAACAACTACGGGACAAACTGTTTACCGGCGCATTCAATCCTTGTAATATGGGTCCTATTGCTTCGTAACCACCGAGTCGTTCTGTTAATTTGTAGCCAATGTCACCCGATTCAAGGGAAGGGAAAATAAAAACATTTGCATCGCCATGAATGACCGAATCTACCGTCTTTTTCGCCGCAATATCCGGTACATAGGCCGCATCAAACTGCAATTCACCGTCAATTATGATTTCAGGTGCAAGAGTGTTCGCAATTTTTACCGCCTCCGCTACTTTTTCAGTTTCTGGGGTGATAAAAGAACCTTTTGTAGAAAACGAAAGCATCGCAACTCGCGGAATTAAGCCAAATGACTTCGCTGTTTTTGCAGTTTCAATCGCGATCTCCGCAAGGTCTTGGGAAGTCGGAGCTACGTTACTTGTACAATCTGCAAAGATTAGTTTTTCTTCGCCTTTTATCATAATAAACGCTCCGCTTTTTTTCGAAATCCCTTTCTTTGTCTGTATGATTTGAAGAGCCGGTCGTAGAGCATCCGCTACTGAGTTTGTGGGCCCACTTACAAGGCCATCTGCCCGACCAACATAGACAAGCATGGCGCCAAAGTAATTCACGTCTTGTAACAGCTCACAAGCCCGCTCGAAATCCACTGCACCGTTCATACGAGCAACAAAGACATCTACCAACTCTTCATAATAGGAGATTTCCTGTGGATCTATAATAGAAACTCCAGCAATTTCGATATCAGCCGCATTCGCTATTTGCCGAATATCAGCATCATTACCAAGAAGAATCGGTTTTACAATCTTTTCAACATGTAATCGACTCGCCGCTTGCAGTACACGTAGATCTTTCCCCTCGGGCAAAACAACTTTCCGTTTTCTACCTTTTAATTTAGCTTTTAGTTCACTAAAAAAATCAGTCATTTACGGCACTCCTCCCCCGTCTTTCATATAACCTCAGCATACACCAATTCAAGATGCCTGAAAAGTTGTGTAGTTCTTGTCAAATTCATGACAACGGACTGTACCAGCAATGATTTCTCGCCAGATATGATACACTTGTGAAGAATTCTAAATACAATTCGAAGGAGTGTCACCTTAAATGAATGAAGCAGCAATTACACTCGATGGATGGTACGCTTTACACGATTTACGGGCGATGGACTGGACATCTTGGAAGATGGTTTCCAATGAAGAACGCCAAGCCGCGGTCGATGAATTTCATGTTTATTTAGAAAAATTACAGAAAGCCGATGACGAAAAAACTGGAAGTCATGCTTTCTATACAATCGTTGGTCAAAAAGCGGATTTCATGCTTATGATTATGCGACCTACAATGGATGAGTTGCAAGAGCTTGAAGCTGAATTTAATAAATTAGCAATTGCTGATTTTACAATTCCTTCGTACTCATATGTCTCGGTCGTTGAATTGTCCAATTATCTTGCGGGTGAATCTACGGAAGATCCTTACCAAAACCCATATATTCGTGGACGTCTCTATCCTGAACTTCCACGTCAACAGTACATTTGTTTTTATCCAATGAATAAAAAGCGTGACGGTGAGGACAATTGGTTCATGCTCGATATGGACAAGCGGAAAGAATTAATGCGCGCTCACGGTTTAATTGGCCGTGGTTATGCAGGAAAAGTGAAGCAAATTATTACGGGATCTGTCGGTTTCGATGATTTCGAATGGGGCGTCACACTTTTCTCTGAAGACATTCTTCAGTTTAAAAAGCTTATCTATGAAATGCGTTTCGATGAAGTAAGTGCACGCTACGCTGAATTTGGGTCGTTTTTCGTAGGAACTCTTTTAGATGGCGATAAAAAAACAACCTTTTTCAATATTTAATTGTTAACAGATAGAACGAAGTCACATACCACTGTGGCTTCTTTTTTTATTCAATCATACTTGGTTCATGATTTTCATATGTTGGGTTTAAGGGGGTTGTTCCGTGGCGGTGATAAAGTCTAAAGATAATGAAGTCTCTTAAAACAGATGGTATTCCAGATGACTGGTACAACCAATGGAATATTGGTCGATTATAAGTCTCATTGTTTATTCTCCCGAGCGGAAAGCGACTGCCCAGACCTATAAAACAGTTAAAGAAAGGATGATTGAATGGTTCAATATTATTGGAACCCTAATTACCAGCAAAACATGACACCACCCCAAATACCAAGCTCTGGTGGAAGACCACCCGGAAGAGAAGAATCATACATTGAAAACATTTTACGTCTCAACAGAGGCAAACCGGGAACATTTCACTTTTCATTTGAACATGCAGTAGAAGCTGGTAAAAACACATTGGCTGTAATAGGCGTTGTAGAAGCCGCCGGACGAGATCATGTCATATTAAGCGAAACGAGCACAGGTCAGCGTTTTCTATTTCCAATGATCTATTTTGATTACGCCGAGTTTGACCAAGAGGTTAGCTACTTCCCCCAACAACCTTAATCATTAAAAGATCTTCCGTCTGCCCGATGAGGCTGGCGGAAGATCTTTTAAATTTTCATGAATATTGCTTATACTTCTTAACAATTGTATGATTTATAGTTAGACTCTTAATAAAGGGAGGTTCTACTTATGGAAATCTTACTTGAATTAACACAGTTGAAAGAGGAATTAGATAAACAGAGACCCCTGCCCACTATTACTATCCAAAAATTACAACAAGACTTCCTTATAAAAAGCACATATCATTCCAACGCTATTGAAGGAAACACCTTGACTGTTTATGAAACAAAGGCCATTTTAGAAGATGGAATCACGATTAGCGGAAAATCTTTGCGAGAACATTTAGAAGCCATTAACCACAGGGACGCTATCCTTTTTGTAGAAGACATTTTGCATGAACCCATTAATGAACGTTTAATTAAAGACATCCATCAACTTGTATTAATAGGAATCAATATACAAAATGTTGGAATTTATCGTATGCACGAGGTGATTATAACTGGTGCTTCACATGATGTGACCCCCGTTTTTCAAATCAACGACCACATGGAGGCCTTGATTGATTGGCACAATACAGTAAATGATTTACACCCTATAGAAAAAGCATGTATTTTGCATAGTAAATTTGTGAATATCCATCCATTCATTGATGGATATGGACGAACTGCAAGATTATTAATGAACTTGGAATTACTGCGAAACGGGTACTTACCAGCCATAATCCACGTCGAAGAACGACAAGCATATTATGAAGCACTCGATATTGCCGCCACGAAAAAAGAGTATACAAAGTTCGTTCAACTTGTCGCGGAACGTGAAAAAGAACAGTTACTTCGATATTTGTCCCTAATTTTGAAAGAATGATCTTCTGTCTGCCCAAATTGGTTGACGGAAGATCTTTTATTTTGCAAGCTGATGTTTCGCTCCACGTCAGAACTTCTAAGATTCATCCACGCGAATGGCTGTTGAATGGACCTTTTTATAAAGGGACAGTATTGTATTAAAACCATTGCTCATTCAAGGTTATTCCCTAGAGGTGGATCCATCGTTTCTCTTTGAAACAATCTCTTTAACAAACTCCTCCTTGAAGTCTGTGTATTCATTTACTCCTGTTGATGACCTTTTTAAATACTCCAGTTTTATCTCTAAATACTGCTTCCTCGCGTCTTCGTTTGAATTTAGATAGTCTCTAAAAAAGATGAGATTGTTCCATAGTTCTTTTTGGTATTCGACTATGTGGATAAAATGCGTCTTTTCGTTGTAAGTGTCATCCGTAAACTTAGCCAGTACAATTTCCCCAGGTCTCTCGACTTTCAATCTTAAAAAACCAGCCATAAAAAAATCCTTTAGTAAAGGTTTATCTATCTTTTGTAAATCGTCAACGCCCACTAATATGTCTATGATTGGTTTTGCCGGCATGCCTATGATTGCTGTACTGCCAATATGCAGAATGCGATAATCCCCAAGACTTGTACACTTCATTAACTCTTTTTTAACGGTACAAAATTCTTCATTCCATTCAGGTGTATGGCTTTCTAATCTAACTTCATCATTCTTTAATCCCAATAGCAAAATCTATTCCCCCTTAAATCATTTCTACTTTTCGTCAATTTTCAACTGTTGGTAATAGATGTCTACAACTGGAAGAATATCTGGATTTGTATCGTAATAGGTGTTACCAATTTGATTTGTAGTGAATTTTAATTCTGTTTCATTATCAAAAAGAGTAATACCATATCGCCATCCTACACGTTTTTCTTGATTGTCTTGCGGAGTAAACTTTATATCTTTAGTCAGAGATAGAAATTCATCAATTTGCTCTTGTTCAGTAATCACTTTTGAAGCACCTGTTGAACCATCTTGAATGATGATTTTATCTATATTTTCAATTTTTGCATCCTTATAAAATTCTTCTAAGGACTGTGTTTTTGCACCCGTACAAGCAGTTATTATAAATAAACTTGATATTAAGATAAGGATTAAAGACTTTTTCATCAGCACACCTCCAATCAAGAATTATAGCCAAAAGAAATTGTAAATATCATTGCGAGAAAAGATGCAACGATGAAAATAGTGGGAATTATAGTTATAATAACGGTTAAACTTTTAGGGATATTAAAGCGATTTTTCCAAGTGGCTACTAACAAAAATGCACTTAGTAAAATTATGATTAGAAAAATTGATAAGAAAGCAGAACGCTCTTTAATCATTGCGGACAATTCTTGAAAACTACCCTCTTTAATATGTTCATTTAAAGACGTTCATTGCGAACAACTTTAAATCTAACAAAATACGGTGTAAGTAAAGTTCCGATTAAGAGTAGTACTAATCCTACTCCCAGTGTTGCAGTAAAGTTCGTAAAAGGTGATAAGTAATTTACAAAAGTTAGCATTGGTAAAATGGTTAGGGATACAAATATAAAACGGCCAGGAATCGTTATTTTATGTTTCGCACCACAGTTATCACACTCAATTGGTTTGTATATCCAACCCAAAAACGAATTGTAGATTTCTCTCCAGCTAAATGACCTATTACAGTTTTGACATTTTTGAATAATGAGTACCGCCCCCATTCCATTAATTGACCCTATAGAACAAAAGTGCACACAAAGCTTATTGGGCTAGTACATACTTTTCTGAAAGACCTTTATTACGTATGAATTTCTTCTTCTTTGCTATATATTTCATAAGCAACATATCCCAATAATAAACCTATCCCCGGTCCCCAGGCCATTGTAGATAGTAAAGGAATTGAAGAAAGTATGCTTAAAAGGACTGCAACAGCAGTACCTATGATCATTCCAAATGGTATTAAACTATCCAATAAGTTCTGAGCACTTTCAGACTTTTTCTTGCCCAGAGTACCCCTTTTATATTTATTTTTCATCCTCATAATTACAAATACTACAATCCCACCCACTATTACAAGAGGTAGTAGAATACGTGCAATTGCCAAAGCTAAAGTCATATTAAAATACTCCCTTCTTCCGATTTTAAATCGATTCAACTCATGCACAACACTTATAAAACACCGGTTTCATTATCACGAATAACTTGATACACTTCCATCTTTCCTTGCTTCTCAATGACTTCAAAACGTTTGTTATCCATTATTCTCACTCCCCTATATATTCTTCCTTACTCTTTACTTCCACCAAAAATGGATATGAAATCATAACAATACAAAATAAAATAAAATACAAGCTAAACACAATTACTCTCGGAATATCAAAGAAAATTTGAAGTAGAAGTGGCAATAAAACAGTTGGAGTTAGAAAGGCCATTTTCTTCTTTGATTTTAGCGTTTGAAATTGTTTTTCTTTGCAATATGGGCACGTCAATTCAGGGTTCAATGTTGTGGTTATTTTTAATGTTTGTTTCCAACTCCACTTATTATTGCAATTTTCGCAAGTTGGCATTGGAATCCCTCCTTTTTTATCTATCTATAGCCAATTTGCGGACTACAAACAGCTCTATTACTATTACGTTCTAAATGAATGATAAGTTTCAATCTATTGATATATTGTGAATTGGCAGAACTCATGTCCCGTACCAGAATAAGAATCTTCTGTTAATCCGGAAGTAAAAAAAAAGCACCGCACAATTGCGATGCCGAATACTTAGTATGAACGTGGACCCTTTCCTTACTTACCGAACTTAACAACTGCAATAATAAGCATGATCCAGCCCGTAATAAATGCAACGCCGCCAATTGGTGTAATCGCTCCAAGAATTCCAATACCTGAAAGACTGAGTACATATAAACTTCCTGAAAAGATGATGATTCCAGCAAGAATTAAATAACCTGCCCAACTCAGTTGTGTAGACGGCCCTAGAATTGAACTGTTCATCAGAATTCCAATTAGTATTAAACCGATTGCGTGAAACATTTGGTATTGTACCGCAGTTTCCCAAATCGCTAAATAATGTTCAGACAAACGATCTTTTAACGCATGTGCACCAAATGCTCCGAATACAACAGCAATTGCTGCGTTCACAGCTCCCGCAATAATAAAGAATGGCATTGTTTCTCCTGCTTTCTATTTGAATTCATTTATTTTCTTAAGCTACGAATTTAAAAATCAAAGAGCGATCCGCCATTTGCATCTTCTTCTTCCAGTACTTTTGATTCAAGAGAAACGGTTGTTGCGCTGTTTTCCGTTGAAAGCATTTTCGGGAAAACAGGTGACTCTTTTCTTTCATGACCACTAAGGGCCACTTCACAAAGCGACCGAATAGCCGAAAGAGCCTCACGCATTGCCTGTTCATTTCCTGCGTGTTTCGCAGTGGATAATTGACGCTCCATTTCCAACAGGATTCGATTATATGGAATCATCTTTTCTTATCCCCTTTCTTTTGTTGAAATAGCAAACAATCCATACCCGAAGATTGCTTAACAATTACCGATGGAAGAGGGCGCGACTTAAAACCATGTGCTCTACATCCACGCGGATTTTGCTGTTCCCACGTCACAAAAAAATGTTGACACTCGAAACAATTTGCTGCCACAACTGCCCACCCCTTTAACATTACCTTACCATGCATATACTATGATTTATACCGTTCGGTCATTTCTACACCAATCAATTTGCGGATTACCCCATGATTCTAAAAGCTCGTTTGTTTTTGAAAATGGACGACTGCCAAAAAATCCTCGACTCGCACTAAGTGGACTCGGATGAAACGATTCAATAACAGCGTGACGCGTTAAATCAATCAACTGTTTTTTCTCCTGTGCCGGACGACCCCATAAAATAAAAACAATGGGCCCTTCTCTTTCCGAGAGACTTCGAATGACTTCGTCGGTAAACGTCTCCCACCCTTGTTTGCGATGCGAATGGGCCTCCGCGGCTCTCACTGTAAACACCGTATTCAAAAGAAGCACGCCTTGTTCGGCCCACCCCGTTAATGTTCCATCTTTTGGAATCGAACAGCCTAAATCGGCATTCAATTCTTTGTAGATATTTCGCAAACTCGGTGGGATTTTCACGCCCTTTTTCACAGAAAAACTAAGTCCGTGGGCTTGTCCCTCACCGTGGTATGGATCTTGTCCTAAAATAACGACTTTTACATCCTGATACGCTGTTAATTTGAAAGCCGTCCATAATTCAACTTCTGACGGATAAATGACTTGATCCATATATTCTTTTTTCAAAAATTGTTCAAGTGCTAAATAATAAGGTTTATTGAATTCATTTCCCAAAACCAAATCCCAATCATTATTAAAAACTTTACCGTCCATAAACAATCAGTCCTTAAATTCAATCGTTACGTCATATCCTGCGAATGAAAATAGTTCTTTTAATGTTTTCGCAGCATTTTGTTCGGCCATACTGAGTACACCTTGTCCTGCCGTTTCTTCCAGTATGAGTTGTTTCGCCTGTTCGGCAAGTTCATACGCTTCTTCAATATTGGCTTTCTCACGGAAAAGCCCTTCATACGAATATATTTCTACTTTATCAAAATAGATTTCGGCTCCTCCTAGAAATTTAGCGGGAGACAAAGTGAGTTTTGCCGTTTTCTTTTCATCATCAACAACAACATCTTTTTCTGTTAAACCAGATAAATCTACACCGGCTTTCACAGAACCCGGAATTACAACTAATAGCTGGCGTTTTGTTCCAGGAAGATTGAGTCCGATACTTTGTCCAAATATCGCGTTGTCCTCTTGCTGGATGACCACTTTTGTATAAGCCTCCGCGGTTGCAAGTTCATTTAACTCTTGGATTTGTTCTAGAAATGCACTTTTTTGTTCCGTATACGTACTTCCAGACTTTAAAAAATACATTGTTCCAAAAGGTAGAGCGACCATAAGGAGTAAAATCAGAAGAGCAATTGCTATAAAAGTCTTTTTCCATAATGAAAAGATGACTTTTCCAACACTCCAAAAACCAGACGGACGCCCTGTAACCTCTTCAACAGTGACCGCAGTTTCTGATTCTCCAGCTTTCAGTTCTACCAAAATTCGCTCTATTTCATCACGTTTCTTATCATCCGCCATAGGATCCCTCTTTTCTACTAATATCCGATACTCTCTTATACGTTTAGACTATAGGAAAGTTTCCTTTTCAACAACTAGAATATCATGGTAGGATTAGATTGGGGGAATGCTAAGTGTCCGATATGCACATGCACGAAAAGATCCGAAAGGTAACAGAAGCCGCAAAAGAAGGTAAAAACGTTTCAGAGCGATCTAAAAATATTGGTTTTATACTCTTTCTTCTATTCGTAAGTATCTTTACTTTGGTGCTAATTGCATTAATTGCAGGTTTTATTATCAACAAAAGCTTTGTTGCCGCAGCAGTTGCGGCACTTATCACATTCTATCTCATGTTTTTTGTTTATAAATTAATTACAACCAAAAATATCACAAGTTTGTAATTCTAAATTCTTTTGCTTAAAATTATGTATAAGTTAACTCAAATAAAAGGAGACGTTTCGATATGACTATGAAAAAGACTTTAACAATTGCAGGATCGGATACTTCCGGCGGTGCTGGAATTCAAGCTGATTTAAAAACATTTCAGGAACATGGAACATACGGCATGACTGCACTTACTGTAATCGTTACAATGGATCCTGAAAATAATTGGAGCCATAATGTTTATTCACTTCCAATCGACGTGCTTCATGCACAACTCAATACCGCATTATCAACTGGAATTGATGCCATTAAAACAGGCATGCTCAGCACGGAGGAAGTTATCCAAACAGCCGGCGAAGCAATTACAGCTTCAGGTCTAGACCATGTTGTGATCGATCCCGTTATGGTTTGTAAGGGCGAAGACGAAGTACTAAATCCTGGGAATGTAGGAGCAATGGTTAAATATCTACTTCCAAAAGCTGAAATTGTTACTCCAAACTTGTTTGAAGCCGGACAACTCGCGGGAATTAAAACACCTAGAACAATTGACGATATGAAAGTCGCCGCGGAAAAGATTCACGCTCACGGTGCTCGAAATGTTGTCATTAAAGGTGGAAAACAGCTCGAACACGATAAAGCTGCGGACCTATTCTACGACGGAAAAACATTCACACTTCTCGAAGCAGAAAAAACGGCTACACATTACAATCACGGTGCGGGATGTACCTTTGCCGCTGCAATTACAGCGAACCTTGCGAACGGCCTCCCAGTTAAAGAAGCCGTCATTGAAGCGAAAAAATTTGTGAGTGCAGCAATCGCAAACGGCTGGAAGTTAAATGAATATGTCGGCCCTGTTATGCACGGAGCAAAAAACCGTTTTGAAGGTACAACTGAAATTACTTTAACAGAAGTATAACAACATTATTAAAGTCCATTAAAATGGAATAAAGCCGTCAAAGAATCGTTCAAGATTCTCTCGACGGCTTTTTGGTTGTTATTTACTAAGGACCTTTGTAGACACGGGTTGCACATCTCAGCGCTTTCGTTGCACATCAGACCGAATTCGTTGCACATCCCGGCACTTTCATTGCACACCAGACCGAATTCGTTGCACTTCTCGACGCTTTCGTTGCACACCAGACCGAATTGGTTGCACATTCTACTCAGATAGATTGGTGAAGACTATACCATGAGACAGACAAATCGCATTTAATACCTCTTTTCTATATACTATAACAAGGCTATGCCAAAGGTTTAAGGAGGATTAATTATGGAAACAGTACGACCCGAACACTTACAACAATTAATTACTTCATTCGCAAATAAAGATGTTTATATTCATCTTGAAACGACAAATGGCTCGTACGCGGGTCATCTTAGGGGCAACACTTTAAATGCAGGGGCCTTTATTCGAAACGTCGTTATTAATTTTGAACTCGGAAAGGTTGCCGGTGATGCACCACATCGAATCGGATTGAAACTTCCATCTGGTTGGATTTATGCACAAGGAATTACACATTACGAACTCGACGAACATGGACGACTTCTTATGGCGGGTCTTGACGGAGAGGGTAGACTTGCCGTCGCACTTGAAATAAGTGAAACGCCTTTCACATATTAATACACGCTTGAGGAGGAAAATAATATGATTAAAAAAGAACGCCATGTACTCATCGTACTTCCCCATCCAGATGATGAAGCTTTCGGGCTTGCGGGTACAATTTCAACGTATCGTGAAATGGGTGTACCTGTTACATACGCATGCTTAACGCTTGGTGAAATGGGACGGAATCTAGGAAATCCACCTTTTGCAAATAGAGAAACTTTGCCACAAATCCGTAAAGCTGAACTTCAAAAAGCGTGCGATGCAATGGGACTTGATGACTTAAGATTTATGGGATTAAGAGATAAAACAATAGAATTTGAAGACGATGAAAAAATGGTGAAACTCGTAGCAGATTTAATAGATGAAACGAATCCATCATTAGTGATATCCTTCTACCCGGGACTCTCAGTTCACCCCGACCACGATGCATCTGCCCGCGCAGTTGTTCGAGCAATTAGAAGAATGCCTAAGGAAGGCCGACCTGCACTTTACACAATCGCCTTCGCAAATAACACCGTCGAAGTACTTGGCCAACCCGATATCATTCACGATATTCAACATGCACGAGCGAAAAAGATTGCAACATTAACTGCACATGCTTCTCAAACAGTTTGGATGATGCAAGGAATGGAACAAAAACTCGCAGACAATGATCCCGAAGCACTAAAATGGTTCCAATACGAACGTTTTTATTCATATAATTGGGATCAAGATTTTGAAGATGCATTTTAAATCCCTACAAATATTAACTTATAATCTACAAAAAAATGCAACTCCTCGTCAAACTAAGGGGTTGCATTTTTTGTGGGTTTACATCAGATTGGGGGTGCAATCGAATCCACGCTATCCCACCAGGATTTTATTTCGATGGTTTTACATAGTTCAGGTAAATCATACAATTTCTTCACTGTCTATTTGTCCTGTTACAAATTATTTTTGATTTGTGTTAGAACTTCTGTGGCTAATTCATTTGTATCTTTAAAGTTTCTAGAATCGATGGGATTAGAGTAGTGGACAAAAACCTTTCCTGGTCTATACCTACCCTTCTTTCCTATCAATTTGTAAGAATCCTTTATAGTCACGGGAATTACTTTGACCCCCGATTTAATAGCAATTCGTAAACTACCCGCTTTAAAGTCTCCCATTTCAGGACCTTTACTTCGAGTCCCCTCTGGAAAAACTGCTATTGAATTACCTGATTTTAAACTGTCTATTGCTTGGTTAATAGACTTTAGGGAACTACGAGCGTTATCCCTGTCGATAAACACGCATCCTCGTTCTTTCATCCAATAGCCCAACAACGGAATTTTCTCCATTTCTTTTTTAGCAACAAAAGCCATTGTTTGGGGAGCTGTTGAATACAAAATTGGAATATCCATATTACCTTGATGATTGCTGACATATAATACAGGTTCATCTAATGGAATATTTTCTGTTCCTGTTATTATGAGGTTGGCACCAGTGATTTTAATTAAATTTTTGGTGCACTTGAGAATAATATTATCCATCAGTTCTAGTTTATCCTTCTTTTTGCCTGCCTTGTTTAATTTATTTATAGTAAATGATTTGCTTGCTTTACTTAAAATATAACCCCATAAGTATCCTTGAAATACTAGAGTCCGCATATGTTCTCCTCTTTTCAATCATATTAAATCTATTGCAATTATAATTGATATGAGGAAATTAAATAAGTTGCAAATGTCATCTGTTGTTTATGATATACGTCACATTACGAGGTGAAATCCGGTTTCTTTTTTCACGACCATCTCGGGTAGCATAGCCACACCTAAACCTGCAATAACAGACTGTTTGACAGACTCTATACTCGTTATCCCTTCGCAAGTTGTTTTCCCCCTATTTCATCAACATATATGTTAAATTTTACACCTGCATCTGTTAAAATCACTCTTTTTCCTAAACCCTTAAATAAAGTTTATCCATCTCTTCTCCAAGATTTTTGATTTGTGCTGTTACAATTGATTGCCATCTGAGTCCTATACTTAAACTATAAGGGTGCTGTAGAAAAATAAATTTGTTCGTTCAGTTTTACTAGAAGTCATAGTTAAGATTGAAATCGACTATAAATTTCCCAATCGGGACAGACTTGTTTCAAAACCGGTTTATTAAGGTAAACACAATATAACACCTTACGAATAGGAGGATTAGAAATGACAAAAGATAAAAGAGTAAAAGTTAAAGTAGAATCCGAAATGCGGACAGAAGAAATTTCAGATATGATTGATGAAGGCGGACTGGGTGCTGAAAAATATTACAAGATCAAAAAAGACCCCACTTCTACCCAAACTAACACTGAAGAAGATAAAGAATAATTAATTTAATAAAAATGCCCGTCACTCAATGAATTTTGTTTGAGTAACGGGCATTTTCTATTTATAGCGGACTCATTTCTTCTATCCAAGCTAGTGAAACGTACCACAGTTGCATAATGGGCCTTGTTTCTCTATTTTTGTCTTGCTATGTGTTCTTTATTATGTTCTTCATCGTATAGATGACACGCTACCCAATGTTCTTTTTTATACTCTTTGAATTCAGGTTCTACTTTACTGCAAACATCCATTACATGAGGACATCTCGTCCTGAAACGACACCCGCTCGGCGGATTAATCGGACTTGGCAAATCACCTTCAATGAGTATTCTTTCACGACTTCGTTCAACTTTAGGGTCTGATATCGGTATTGCACTCAGCAACGCTTGTGTATACGGGTGCATTGGATCTTCATATAAATCATCACTTGTTGCGATTTCGGCCATACTCCCCAAATACATAACGCCTACACGATCACTAATATGTTTTACCATCGACAAATCATGGGCGATAAATAAATAGGTCAATCCCCGTTCTTTCTGTAATCTCCCCAACAAGTTGACTACTTGAGCTTGAATAGAAACATCTAATGCAGAAATCGGTTCGTCTGCTACAATAAATTCCGGGTCTACAGCTAAGGCACGAGCAATTCCAATTCGCTGCCGCTGACCACCGCTGAATTCATGCGGATATCTGTTTCCATGTTCACTATTCAAACCCACCGTTTCCAATAACTCATTAACACGAGCTGTCCGTTCTGCTTTCGTATTCACCAGTTTGTGGATATCCAGACCTTCTGCAATAATATCTTTTACCGTCATTCTAGGGTTTAAAGAAGCATAAGGATCCTGGAATATCATTTGCATGCTGCGATTAAACTTAATTAGATCTTTTTTTGATTTTTTCGCATGTACATCCTCGCCCTTAAATACTACTTCACCCTCAGTTGCTTCATAAAGACGCATAATCGTGCGTCCGGCAGTAGACTTTCCACACCCTGACTCCCCGACCAAACCGAACGTTTCTCCTTTATAAATGTCAAATGTGATCCCGTCAACGGCCTTCAGCACACTTCCACGGTCGATTTGAAAATGTTTTTTCAGTTGTTTAATTTCCAGTAATTTTTCCCGACCTTTATCCATGTGCTCCCACACCTCCAACAACTGCCGATTCAGGTTTCTCTACTTTCGGCGAACGTTCATCTAATAGCCAACAAGCTGTTTTTTGCGTCATTGACAAATGTGTATACTCAGGCATGTGGGCTTCGCAAACTTTCATAGCATATGGGCATCTTGTCACAAATGGACAGCCTTTTGGCGGATCAGCTAGGTCTGGCGGTGATCCTGGAATCGCTTGTAACTCCTTACCTCTACTATCCAACTTCGGCATTGAGCCCAGTAACCCCCATGTGTAAGGATGTTTTGGGTTATAAAAGATTTCATCGACATCGCCTGTTTCTACAATTTTTCCCCCGTACATTACTGCAACTCGATCTGCAGCACTTGCTACAACCCCCAAATCATGGGTAATTAGAATGATTGCAGTTCCTGTTCGTTCTTGTATCTCACGCATGAGTTCAAGAATTTGGGCCTGAATTGTTACGTCTAGAGCAGTTGTCGGTTCATCAGCAATAAGTATTTTAGGATTACAGGCCAGAGCAATCGCTATCATTGCCCGCTGACGCATTCCTCCCGAGTATTGATGCGGGTACTGCTTAATACGGGTTTCGGGATTTGGAATTCCCACCAGTTTTAGCAGTTCGATGCCGCGCATATGTGCTTGTTTTTTTGATAATCTTTGGTGCTTGATAAGACCTTCAGCAATTTGTGTCCCGATTCGCATCGTTGGGTTAATGGATGTCATTGGATCCTGGAAAATCATGCTTATATCTTTACCACGGATATCTTGCATCTGCTTCTCCGATTTCTGCGTTAAATCTTCCCCTTCGAATAAAATCGTTCCCCCAGAGTATTTACCGGGTGGAGTAGGAATCAAACGCATTACAGAATTGGCAGTTACAGTTTTTCCGGATCCTGATTCACCGACAATTGCTAACGTTTCTTTTTCATGTAAGTCAAAAGAAACGCCACGGACAGCCTGTACGTCAGCTCCATATGTTTCAAATGAGATGGAAAGATCCTTTACCTCTAGTACTTTCTTCATTTTTAGTCCTCCCTTTATTTACGATCTTTCGGATCCACTGCATCTCTTAACCCATCACCGATGACATTAAATGCCAGTATCGTCAAACAGATGAAGAATGCTGGAAAAAAGAGCTGGTGCGGATAATACTCAAAGGAAGATAAAGCATCATTAGACATTGTACCCCAACTGGCTTGAGGTGCTGGAACACCTAAACCGAGATAACTCAAAAATGCCTCCGTAAATATTGCTGTAGGTATTGTTAATGTTAATGTCACAAGAATCGGGCCAAGTGTATTAGGTATGAGATGCTTCACCAGTAACCTAGTACTACTTGCACCGAGAGAACTGGATGCGAGTATATACTCCGATGACCTCAATTGCATTACCTGGCCACGCACAATTCTAGCCATACCAATCCATCCCGTTATCGTCATCGCAAGAATCATGGTCCATAAACCTTTTGGCATGATGACCATTAATAAAATAACAACTAGTAAATAGGGCACGCCATACAAAATATCTGCAATTCGCATAAGGTATTCATCTACTTTACCACCATAAAATCCTGCGAGTGCACCCCAAATAACGCCGATAATTAAATCGATTAAGGAAGCCATCAGGGCGATAAATAAAGAGATTTTCGCACCATACCAAGTTCTTGCGAATACATCTCTCCCAAGGTTATCTGTTCCAAACCAATGGTCACCATTTGGTGATTTATTTGCATTCATTAAATTCGTTGCTTGATACGTATGTCCCGAGATCCACTCGCCAATAAGAGCCATAATTGCTAATAAGATAATTACACCAACACCGAAAAGTGCAAGTTTATTTAACTTAAAACGACGCCAAGCATCCTTCCAAAATGAAGTGCTTTTCCCAACAATTCTTTCAGCTTCTGCAAAGTTTACTTCTAATCTATCGAAATCCGAATTCTTAATTTGGTTTTGCGTCATTAGTGATTGGCCCCCTTTCCGGTTACTTTGATTCGTGGATCAATCAATCCGTAAATAAGATCCACTATCAGTATGGAAACGAGTAAAATCATACTAAAAAACACCGTAGTTCCCATAATAACGGTATAGTCTCGATTTGTAATACTTACTACAAACTCACTTCCTAAACCAGGGATAGCAAATATCTTTTCTATGATAAAACTACCAGTTAATATGCCCGCAACTAATGGTCCTAAATAGGATACTACTGGTAATATCGCATTTCGTAATGCATGTCTATAGATAACAACTCTCTCACTTAATCCTTTTGACTTTGCAGTTTTAATATAATCCGCGCTAAGCACATCTAACATACTTGAACGCATGAGCCTTGCGATAAAAGCAAGGGGTGTTGTCGCTAGTGCAAATGCCGGTAAAATCGTATGAGCAATGGACTCAAACCGAGCTATTGGTAACAATTCTAACTTAATTGAAAATATATATTGAAGAATGGTTGCCATGATAAAACTTGGTACTGAAATGCCTAGTATTGCAATTATCATTACTGTATAGTCACCCATTCGGTTATGCCTAATTGCGGCTATCGCGCCAAATAATACACCGAACCCCAAAGCTATAAAAATGGACTCTAATCCCAAAATCAAAGAGTACGGGAAACTTCTTTTTATAATATCCATTACTTCTTGTCCTTCATACTTAAAAGAAGGTCCAAAATCTAATTGAGCGGCATTTATAAGATACTTAAAATACTGTTCGTGAATCGGATCGTTTAGACCATAAGCTTCTTTCATTTGCTCTTCAATTGCTGGAGAAGTTTTCCGTTCGGAAGTAAAAGGACCCCCGGGAGCTAATTTCATCAAAGCAAACGTAATGGACACTATAAAAAAGAGTGAAAGTAAAATGTATCCAATCCTTTTTAGTAAATATCTAACCAAACGATACCACCTCCGTAATTCTAAGAAGTCTAATCTCATTTCTCATCTATCTATTTAAACAAAAAATTGGAGGTGAGAAAAGATCACCTCCTATTGATTACCTATTTAAATACTAGATTTTATTACTTTCCGTCGATGTATCCCCATTTGTACTGAACTTGCCCAAGAGGTGATACTTCAACATCTTTAACGTATTCTTTGTTCGTCCACACGTTTGTGTAGAAGTAAATCGGTGAGATTGGAAGCTCTTCCATGAAGATTGCTTCAGCTTGACGTAATAGAACGTCTCGAGCTTCTGGATCGATTTCAGCTCGTGATTGCTTTAATAAACTTTGATATTCCGCACTTTCCCAATTGGTATAGTTGTTTCCACCAATAGTTTCAAAGATTTCTAGGAAGTTAATCGAATCGTTAAAGTCTGCTAACCAACCCATACGACCAACTTGGAAATCTCCTGCACCCATTGAGTCAAGATATACAGCCCATTCCGCGTTTGAAAGCTCTACCTCTACTCCAAGATTTTCTTTCCACATATCCTGTACTGCTTGTGCGATAGAACCATGTGCTTCACTTGTGTTATACGAAAGTTTAACAGTTGGTAGTTTATCCAACCCTAATTCTTCTAAACCTTTTGCTAGATACTCTTTTGCTTTTTCGACATCATTATCGTTGAAATAACCTTTTGAGTTCTCTTCGAAAATAGAAGGTGGTACTAATGCCATAGCTGGTTGTTGCTCAGCTTGTGTGATATTTGTAACAATACCTTCACGGTTAATCGCTAAAGCAAATGCTTTACGAATATTCACGTTTGTAAATGGCTCTTCTTCTACGTTAAATGCGTAGTAGTAAACGCCAGCAAGTGGAGATATGTTTAAAATACCATCCTTTTTATATGCTGGTATCGCTGCCAATGGAATTGAATCCGTCGGCGAACCTAACCAATCTAGTTCTCCCGCGTCATACATCTGTTTTGCAGTGTTTTCATCTTCAATCATAAACATATTAATTGTCTCTAGTTTTACTGTATCAGCATCCCAATACTCTGGGTTTTTCGTAAGAACAACTTTATCTTTATGCTTCCATTCAGACATAAGGAATGGACCATTCGTTACATAATCATCGCTCATATCATTTGCCCAACCTGCTTTTCCTTCAGTAACCTTTTGGTTAACCGGGAAATATGTGTAGAACGCTGTTAATTCAAGGAAATAAGCAGTTGGTTGTGCCAACTGTACAACTAATGTTTGATCATCTTCTGCTGTAATGCCTACATCATCTAATGACCCTCCATTTTCCTTAGCATCTTCGGCACCTTTAATCATATACAATTGGTAGGCGTAGTCTGTATCAGCATTTGCTGGATCTAACACCCATTTCCAAGCGTATTCGAAATCTTTAGCCGTTACAGCATCTCCATTTGACCATTTTGCATTATCACGGATTTTGAAAGTATAAGTCATTCCATCGTCCGACATTTCAGCACTCTCTGCCATCGCTTCTTCGATTACACCTTCTTGGTTAATACGCATTAAACCTTCAAATGTCTGATACAATACAGCACCTGAAGTAGTGTCTGTTGCTGAACCTGGATTTAGTGATGGTGGTTCTGATTTAATATTCAAATTTAGTACCTGTTCTGAAGTTCCTGCAGTTTCGCCTTCATCTTTTTCTTTTTCGTCATCTTTTTCTTCTTCTTTTTCCACAGTTTTGTCGGGTTCGTCTTTTTTACCCTCGTCCTTTTCAACTCCACTACAAGCAGCTAAAAGTAGACTCATTACCAAAACCAGAGCTAGGAAAATCGACCATTTTTTCAATTTCATACATTTAAAACCTCCCCGTTTTTTTTTACCGCAAAGACATTATTCGTCTTAGGTTTTATCATACTATTGTTTGACCAATATTCCAACACTTTTTAATAGTCGGTATATTAAAAATTTTGTTTCCGACTAAACTAGTACCGAATAAATGTTTCTAAGGACATCTAATTCAATACATATCACCTTCTTAGCACTTATAGATTTCATCTCTTTTTATCGGCTGTATTCATGGACCTGCCAGAAATCCTAGGGACCTTAATAAAATATCGGGTGATTGAATTGATCATTCTAGGGTCACAATTGTAAAAATGCCAAGAGTGCATCATTCCAACAGACACTGGCGAACCCATACTGTTCCGTCTTCTGCTTATGACATCGTTAGACTAGTACTAATGTATTTACGCATTCATTGAGGGTACATTAGATCGCCTCAGTCCTGTACTTAAAATACAAAGGTTATGTAGATAACTGAACGTACTTGTTTCAAAATAGGTTTATTAAGGTAAACAATAAATAGTATTTCACGAATAGGGGGTTTAGAAATGACAAGAGATGAAAGAGTTAAAGTTAAAATTGATTCCGAAATGCGGACAAAAGAAATTTCCAAAATGATTGGTGAAGGCGGACTGGGTGCTGAAGAATATTACGAAATAAAAAAATCTGCTCATTCGGTCCAAAATAACACCGAGGAAGATACGCGTGAAAAAGAAGACAAAAAGTAATTGATTTATTGAAAATACCAGTCACTCAATTAGTTATAATTGAGTGACTGGTATTTTCTCCTTATAGATAAATTTGCTTCTTATAAACAATCTTTCAGGATGTATCATTGTAAGAGACAATCATGAATGCTTAAACTTTCATAATTATCTCTTGCATGAGTTCGTATTATTTGGATTTCCTCAACTAAGCCAAATCCCCAAAGCAAATAATAAACCAAATGCCCAATGATGCCACGCTGCCCATTTCATGGTAACCTTTTTATCCTTTAGCGGTGCATCTTCTCTCAATTTCCAGCGTAGCTGTATAGCTAACGGCAATGCTAAAAATGCGATGGTTATAGTCCATTCTGTAACTTCTAGAACTATTAATACAATTAGCCAAATATAAGGTAAAGTAATTAATATCCCAAGAAGTAGCAATGCCTTCTGTCGGCCGAGTACAATCGGTAAAGTAAAACGGAAGCCTATGTCTTTTTTCATATCGCGAATATTGTTCACTAAAATCATAGTAGCAATGATTATGGCATATGGGACAGCAATTGCTACTACGTGCAAGCTATAGTTTCCACCCTCCACAACGTATGCCAAGCCTGTGACAACAAAGCCAAGGAAAATAGCTGCAACCAATTCTCCTACTCCTAAAGATGACAATGAGGGTTTTCCTGCCGAATAATAAATACCGGCTACGATGCTGATTGCTCCTACAACCAATATCCAATAGTTGCTTTCAGAAGCAAGCCATACTCCCAAAACCATTGCAACAGCCAGCATCCCTATTGCAACAGCCGGCAACTGTGATAAAACCGGGTTTTTGGAGAAACTTCTACGTTTTGTTTTCTCCCATTTTTCAATATCCTGTCCATGTAGGAAATCAAAATAATCATTGAATATATTAATCGCCATTTGTACGAGCAATGCTGCCCCCAAAAAAGCAAGGAAAATGGTTACATCTATTGTTCCACTATTTGCAGCAAGTGCACTCCCTGCAATAGTGGGGCTAATGGTTCCTGTCAATGTCATAGGGCGGACGAGAGTTAACCACGATGCGCGGTAGGTATATACTTCTGTTCCAGCTGAATTAGCCACTATACCAGCTCCTAACTATTCAAATTAATTCCTTTGTCATTAAAATGACAACATGAGTATAAGCAAACTAATGAAACCCACTACTTCAACCCCTGACACAATAGTTACATTTCTCATGGCATTCCTTAATAAGCGGGGATAACCATTTTCCGCCATTTTCCAGAGCGTATCATGCGTAAGAACTTTTATCGTAAATCGGTAGCTGACAAATGTACCCCAAAGAATTGTCAGAACGCCGACTGTGAATGCCAAGATTAAGTTATGTCCATAAGCAGTATTTAAAGCTGTATCCATCCCTCGAACTGGACCAAGAACACTTCCGAGAACAAGACCCGTCAAAATAACTCCAAATCCTATAAGGGTGAACTTATGATGTACCCATCGCATTAGTCCCACAAGTAGTTTTTGGCGATTTAGGACATCCATCTTTTTAGCAACCGGAAAAACACCCCAACCTATAAATAATATTCCTCCTACCCAAGTAATTCCTAGAAGAATATGAATAGCTAATACAATTTGATGAATAGACCAATACATTAAACCATCTTCTTTCCAAAGATATGTTTTCTGTGACGATCACCCCAATGAAACTTTGTTGCTGACTAAATTATATAATCGATCACAAAAGAGTTCCTTGATGTGCATCAAGGAACTCTTAATGTGTAAAGATATCTCTGTAAATAGTGTATTTAAATTGACCTAAAAATCCAACCTACACCCCATTAAAATGGACAACTCTAGCTCACATCATCGAGTACTATTACGAACCACTCACCAACTGACTTCACAAACCAAATCATAAACAAAAAGTTAACTGAATCCTAAGGAATAGTCTAAAGAAATGGAATATATCCGATGCTATTTGCAAAGTCATTACTTGAGGTTACTATATATATATCTACGCAACATAAAAACGCTTACAAAGGAGCAGTATAATGAAAAAGTTTAATTTATCCACATGGTTACTTTTCTTAGTTCCATCTATTCTTGGTATTCTTTTATTCATGATACCTATGAAGTTTGGTGAAGAATGGAAAGTACTCATTGCAACACTTGCATTTTACTTGGCGGAAGCGATTTCACCAGTAATGCCATGGATTGCAACCATAATTCTCATCATTGCTGCACTTGGTTCAATGCTCTTTTTAGCTGTTAAAAAGAATGAAGCCAAACCGTCCTTTTTAAAAAATCTATTCCAAGTTTCCCTGTTTTGGACAATTACCCGTGTTGTCGGTGCAGTATTTGCTGTATTGGTAGTACTTCAATTGGGTCCAGAAGCGATTTGGGGAGAAAATACAGGTGGTTTACTACTTAGCGAAGACGGACTTGTAACATTTTTATTTACAATTTTCTTATTTGCTGGTCTTTTATTACCGCTTCTTTTAAATTTCGGATTGCTGGAGTTTTTCGGGACAATGATGGTGAAAGTTATGCGTCCTGTATTCAAAATACCGGGTCGTTCATCAGTCGACGCTTTAACTTCATGGGTTGGAGACGGTACAATTGGAGTACTCCTCACAAGTAAGCAGTATGAAGAAGGCTTTTATACGAAAAAGGAAGCCGCCATCATTGGGACAACCTTTTCTGTCGTATCCATTACGTTCTCTATTGTAATCATTGAAACGGTTGGACTTAGTGCATACTTCCTTCCATTTTACGGTACTGTCGTTTTTGCAGGTTTAGTTCTTGCGTTTATCATGCCGAGAATTTTTCCACTCGTTGGTAAAAAAGAGGAATACATCGACGGAAGACCGTTTACGGGGGATGAAGAAAAATTACCTGAAGGGTATAATTCATTTTCACATGGTCTCGAAAATGCGTTATTGAAAGCAGATTCAAGCCGCTCTTTCACTAAAAATGCTTCAGAAGGTGTTAAAAACGTCCTTGATATGTGGATTGGTGTAATACCAGTTGTTATGGCTTTCGGAACAACCGCATTAATCGTCGTTGAAAACACTCGCTTCTTTACTATTTTAGGTAAACCTTTTGAGCCGATTTTGACACTTCTGCAAATTCCGCAAGCCGCAGATGCCGCTCAATTAATGGTAGTAGGCTTTACAGATATGTTTTTACCCGTTATTTTGGCAGATGGCTTAATTACATCTGATTTGACATTGTTTGTTGTTGCTGCAATATCCGTAACACAACTTATTTTCATGGCCGAAGTCGGTGGGCTTCTACTAGGTTCAAAAATTCCAGTAAACTTTATGGACTTGGTTTTCATTTTTTTATTACGCACACTTATTGCACTTCCCATTGTTGCAGGTGTGGCACATTTATTGTTTTAAAAAAGAGACATCAAAAAAGCTTCGCGGATAATTCATCGCGAGGCTTTTTTGATGTTCATTTACCCATTTTAAGTTTCAATTTTTCTAACATATCGATGGTCATTAAATCAAGATCGTATATTGATTTGAATCCCCATTCTTCACACGCAACAGATGTATCAATTGAATCTGGCCAACTGTCGGCAATGGATTGAAGTTCTGAATTCACATCATAGAACATCTCAAACGACGGTAAATGCTTTTGAATAGAGGCAGCAATCTCTGACGGTTCAAAACTCATCCCCTTTACATTAAATGCATTCCTGTGAATCAATTTCTCCGGGTTCGCTTCTAGTAAATCAGTAATCGCTTGCAATGCATCCGGCATATACATCATGTCCATGTACGTCCCCTTTGCAATTGGGGAGGTATATTTCCCTGTTTCTAGTGCTTTGTAGTAAATTTCAACTGCATAATCTGTTGTTCCCCCACCAGGTTTTGAAACGTGAGAGATGAGCCCTGGGAAGCGAACGCTGCGTGTATCCAGTCCAAATTTTTTATGGTAGTAATCACATAATAATTCACCAGCCACTTTATTCACACCGTACATCGTTGTAGGGCGTTGCAATGTATCTTGTGGAGTATCCTTTTTAGGTGTAGATGGTCCGAATGCGCCGATTGAACTCGGTGTGAAAAATTGCAGCTCAAGCTCACGCGAAACTTCGAGGGCATTCATAAGTCCGCCCATATTTAAATTCCATGCCAGCAATGGGTTATTTTCAGCAGTGGCAGACAATAATGCTGCCATATGCATCATCGTATCGGCACCAAAACTCTTGGTAAGCGCATGCATTTGTTTCGCATCTGTAACATCTAAAACTTCAAACGGACCTTCCGTTGCTGAGTCTGTTTGTTTAATATCCGTCGCTAAGACGTTTTCAGTTCCATACATAGATCGCAGTTTTGATATCAATTCAGAACCAATTTGACCAAGAGCACCCGTTACGATAATTTTCTTCATCTATAATTCCCCCATTCTCACACAAATGTACTTTTCAGGAGTACACAGATTTTATATTTATGTATAAAGGTACATTCAAAGCTTTTAAATCATTATAAAGTGTTCTTCTCAAAAACACAACTAAGAATAATGAATTTCAATCTTGCTATCTGTTATACTAAAAGAAAACTTGAGGTGGAACTACTTGCAAAATAAAACGCTCATTTTCTCAAAGGTATTTCGATTTGTTCTTCTAATTGTCGTAGGTGTTCTATTGTCAATCACACTCATTTCATATGGTGTGCCACGTAGTATTGTTTTCATACTTATTATTGTTATGTATCTGGCCATTTCAATATTGAAACCACTACATATTATTTATAAATCTAAGTCAATAAAAACCATCAATCGGTATGTCATACTGAATAATAAGAGACCAATCTTCAATTATTCCTATGCATTGGGTCATGGCGATGATCAAGATATCGAAAATTCTTTAAAGCGTATTATAAATGTCTATGGACAAGATAGTATGCGACCTATCTATAGCGCAAACCTAGCGATTCATCAAAACAAGCCAAAAGAAGTTCTGGAGTTTGTTGAACAGATTGATGGATCTGATTATAAAAACTATTATGCCGGAATTTCTTTTGCGATGCGCAAGCAATATGATAAAGTAGAAGAGTTTTCAACAAAAATACGAACACCTTGGATGAGTCACGGATTGAAGGCGGTTTTATTTAAAGAAAAGAAAGAGTATGAGGGCTTTCAAAAAGAAGCTGCTTTATCCATCTCAAATGCGGTTGGAATGCAAAGGTATGTAATGCATCATATGATGAGACGAATGGAAATTGAAGCTTTTCCGGATATAAAAAAAGGATCTAGTAAATAAAAAAGGGGCTCCTCCGTTATTTCGACGGTTGTGAGCTCCTCTTTTTTTATTATGAAATAATTCCGAGTTCTTTTCCAACCTTTTCATATACAGAAAGAGCTTCGTCGAGCATTTCTTTCGTATGTGATGCGGTTGGCATGTTACGCACTCGGCCTTTTCCTTTTGCGACTGTTGGGAAAACGATTGCCTTAGCATAAACGCCTTCTTCCATAAGTCGTTTTGAAAACTGCTGAGACAGCTTTTCTTCGCCAATAATACATGGTGTAATTGGCGTTTCGGAAGCGCCGATATCAAAACCAAGCTTTTGGAGTCCGGTTTTCAAATAATCGCCGTTTTCCCAAAGTTTATCGTGAAGTTCCGTTGAATCCATAATGATTTGCAGTGCACCGATTGTTGCAGCGACATCTCCTGGGGTAACTGCCGTTGAAAAGAGAAATGGACGTGAACGAACTTTTAACCAATCGATGAGTTCTTGTGTGCCGGCAACATATCCTCCAACTACACCAATTGCTTTAGAAAGGGTTCCCATTTGAAAATCGATTTCCTTTTCGAGTCCAAAATGCTTTATAGTTCCCTTCCCTTTCCCAGTAACACCTGAACCATGAGCATCGTCAACGTATGTGATCAAGTCAAATTCTTTTGCGATTTTAACAACTTCGGGAAGGTTCGCAATATTACCATCCATCGAAAAGACACCATCCGTAATGTACATGACTTTTTCATACAGACCCGATTCCGTAGCTTCTTTCGCTTTTGCTCGTAGATCATCCATGTCTTGGTGATTGACACGAATGACTTTTGCACCTGACAAACGGCACCCATCAATGATGGATGCATGGTTTAATTCGTCCGAAAGGATTGCGTCTTTTTTATTCATCACAGCTGAAATTGCGGCCATATTACAGTTAAATCCAGATTGAAACGATATTGCTGCTTCTGTACCTTTGAATTCAGCAAGCTTTTCCTCTAAGAGTACGTGTAAATCGAGTGTACCGTTGATTGTACGTACAGCACCCGCGCCTACTCCATATTTATCGATTGCATCTTTTGCAAGTTTCTTTAAACTTTCATCTGTTGCAAGCCCAAGATAGTTATTTGAGGATAAGTTTATAAGTTGTTTTCCACCAATTGTGATTTCGGCACCATTTGGACCTTCAAGAGGATTTATTTCATTATAAAGTCCTTGTTCACGAAGTTCCTTTAAGTTTTCTGATAAAAATGCATTTAATACTTTCGACAATGTCATCTTCCTTTCAGACGGTTTCTATGTTTAGTCTAACATATCCATGCGCGTCAGTAGTAGGATGACCTTTTAAAAATAGAACTAATCAAACCGATTGCCATAATAAATATGCACATTTAATTATTCAGTAGTTGTTAATACATTTCCATTAACAGCCTCGATTTCTCCTCGAAAACGCTTTGTTTTATAGCGGAATCCATTGCTGTTTTTAATTTTTTATTCGCTTGAGCATAGGCTTGCATATAGCCTGTACTATCCAGCATTTTCTCCGAATACTTCTCACTTATAATACGAACTTCACCTTCAGCGTTTTCATTTTCCACACACATATGAACGAGATCCAAAATTTCATCGCCCGGACGTTCTGGATTGTAAGCATGCGGTTTCGTTGCATCGATTAGACAAACCGACAGTTCCGGAAAGAGAATGAGATCTACTCCGTTAGGATCCAGGCCACACCAACCATAAAGAACATCAATACCGCGATTTTTCGCTTCTAAAGCCAATGCTTTCATTAAAGTGGATTTCCCCGTTCCCGGATGTCCTTTAATTAGAATGCGTCGTTCTACTTTTTGGGTAATGGATGGAATGAAATCGCAAGCTCCGCCAGACGTTAACGACCCAATGAGTCGATGCGCTTCCGTTGATTGTTTATTTAAGGATATTTTATTGAACAATTCATCCTTGAGAGTAAGAATTGTATTTTCATGGAGTTCCCACATCATTCGTTCAATGTTGAGGGTCTCCCATTCATCGTGAATTATTTTCGCTTCAGATAGAGACTTTAAAGCTTTCTTGAGAAACATTTCCGCCTCGGCAAGATATTTTACAATGCATTGGTTCTTTTCTTTTAGTTTATTTTCATCATACATATCGTAAAAACTAATCGCTTTATGTTTTACTCCTATATCCGTAGGTTCAAGTGCAACTGGGTGGGAGGCCTGAACGAATAGCAAGTTGGGCCCTTTTACAAATACTGCATCTGTTTGATCGGGGTTAGTTGGATCCATAAATCGATCGATATCGAATCCTAGTTTCAAGTAATGCGAACCCGTTTCATTCAACAATTTTGAAATTGAATTTGTCGGGGGGCATTTTATAAAAACCGTTTTCGAAGCAAATGCAATCAGCTCGTCGTATTTATGGGAGATTCCAAGACCCGTATAAGCTGTCCCCATGTATTGCGTTATAATTCCATACATATAGCCGCCATCCTTTCTGTACCTATGGATAGCGTATGCTTGGACAATAAAAAAAAGACGACTTCCCGTCAACTTTAATGGGAAATCGTCTTTAAAATTCAGAATTTCGACTGTATGTTTCTTGGTATTTCAAATTATTTTGTATTCGCCTCTTCACTTATTAGTTTAGGAGACTTCGCAGGGATAAAATTATATAATATTGAGTCATCCTCTTCGCCAATTACTTTCAACAGCAACTTACGGGACAGCGGAAGCGAGTAGTGTACGAATTGACCTATAAAAAGTGCTATAAACACTGTTCCAATACCAACTGGCCCGCCTAACAGCCACCCTAAAATCGCGACAACTACTTCAATTGTTGTTCGCACAGTTTTGATGCTGATGCCAAACTTTTCAACAAATATGAGCATCAAACTATCTCTTGGTCCTGCTCCCATATTCGGCGACACATAGACACCAATTCCAAAACTTAAAATGATGATGCCGACTATGAATATTATTAATTGTGCGCTGAACGACTCTACGTTAGGAATTAACCAGTTAAATATGTCGATAAAAAATCCAAGTAAAACCATATTGAGCCATGTGCCTAGTTTTGGCCACTCTTTGAGCACTAAAGCTGTACAAAGCACAATAAGTAAACCCGCAATAATACTCCATGTTCCTATTGTTAACCCAAAGTTCTTATAAAGGCCAACATGAAATACATCCCAAGGTCCGATGCCAAATCGTTGACCCTTTATCGTCATTGAAATTCCCAGTGCACAGATCATCAATCCCGTTAGGAAAAAAGTCCATCTCCATCTCAGTATCCTATTCATATGTATCCTTCTTTCTATTAACGCCTAAGCAAGACTAAGTATATTTGTTCATTGTAACATGAACAATGTTGGGTAGTCATAGTGTTATTCTTTTACAATGTCGTAAAAGTTTGCATTTGTGATTTTTGCAAGTGATTCGGGTGGAAGTCGCATCTGTAATCCAGGTAAGCCAGCACTAATGATGATTTCAGTATGCAGTCGTGCAGAGTTGTGGATAAATGTTGGGTAGTTTTTTTTCATTCCGACTGCGGAACAGCCTCCACGCACATAGCCTGTTTCTTTTGTTAGTTCACTTAGCGGGAGCATTTCAATCTTTTTTATCCCCGCTGCTTTCGCGGCTTTTTTCAAGTCGAGTTCAAGTGCGACTGGTACTAAGAAAACAAATAATTCTTTGGCGCTTGCCTTTGTTACGAGTGTTTTGAATACAACGTCAACAGATTGTCCTGTTTTTTCCGCGACAGAAACGCCGTCTACAAGTCCATCGTTTATATCGTATTCCATTAGTTCGTATGTGACGTTTTCACGTTCCAAGATACGTACCGCGTTTGTTTTAGGTTTTCGACTTTGTTTGGCCATTTGCTTGTCTCTCCTTTTTATGTTTTTGTCAGGCTTTTTAGTGTGTTGGGTGTTGGGTTTCTGCTGTTGCTCAGTTGGCGTGATGAATCTCGGGCTTGCTTGTTAATGGTTTTCGGGAATTCCTTTTAATTGACGAAGATGTCCGCGCTATCAACGAAGATGTCCTCTCAATCGTAGTTCTCCTTACCGCAACTTATTTTTCCAAGGAAAGTTAAAAGACCACCTATTGAAAGGCGGTCTTTTAACTTTTTTTATGCCGTTTGTGAGAAATCGGGCATAGTCATTTTAAAACCATTTTGTTTCATTTGAGTTTGAAAAGAGTATGTTGAAACTGCTTTTTCAAATCTTTCCAATTGAGATGTATCGCGCGCATCGTTATACGTAGATGCGCTCATTTTGTTTCCGTCTGTGTTCAGGTCTTTAAACTTTTTCGCCAAATTGTGAAGAGCGATTTTGGCTTCTGTGTACATGATTTCCGCTGATGCTTTTGCTGCAAATTGGTGGTCGGCTATTGTTGGTTCGGGTGTAGATATTGCTTCCGATCGCAAACCTCGCCAAATGTTGATTGTTTCTTCCAACGTGTTTCCAACTGGTAATGCTACTTGTTTCAATAGCCCAGCGTTAAGTAGTTGAAATGACTGTTGTTCAGGTTGGTTGGACTCTACTGATTTTTCTTTACGCTTTGTTTGAACAATCTCAATCTCATTTTCTCCGGTGAGTAAAGCCTTCAAATCTTCTACTGTTTTACGATTCTGCCCATTGTATTGTGAGGTTCGATTATATGCATTGTCCGCATTTTTTCGTCGAACAGCATCGTAACGTTGCAGTTGATTATTCACTGTAGCATTTGCTAATACAGCACTCATATCACCCCACCCCCCACATTACAATTTTCCGAAATATTGAATAACTATATTATACCCAAAATCCTCATTTTAATCAATCACGCTCTCGCATGATTTCGTCCAAATTTTGAATCGAGCATGCTCAATTCACTCCCAACAAAACTTGTGATATCCGCCGGAGGGTTTATCTTCATTCAGCCGTGTTTAAAGCTGAATGAAGATAAACCCACCAAATAATCTATACTAACTTCACTTTTCAAATAGTTTCTTTAGCGCCTCAGCCATGGCTGTGTTTTCTGGTTCCTCTTGCTTCTTCATGAACTTTTGAACATCGCGTTTATCTGCTTTTTTACCGCCGGAATTCTCTCTTCGTTTTTCAAATGCGGATAACTTTTCACGATGTCCACATTTACAAACAAAGATCTTACCGTCACCTTCTCCGCGCAACTCTAATTTCTTTTTACAAACAGGACATCTGGCGTTCGTTAATGTGGATACATTTTTTCGGTGGCCACACTCTCTATCCTGACAAACGAGCATTTTTCCGCGTTTTCCCGTTACTTCCAAAAGAAGTTTACCGCAATCTGGACATGCTTTACCTGTTACATTATCGTGTTTGTATTTTTTTTCGTCTGTTTTTATTTCAGTTACATTCTTTTTCGAAAATAAAATCATGTCTTTCATAAATGCTGCTTTCTTCATTTGACCACTAGCGATTTTAGATAATCCTTGTTCCCATTCCGCAGTTAGAGCTGGGGATTTCAAATCTTCAGGAACGAGCTCCAGCAGTTGTCTACCTTTAGAAGTTGTGTAAATGTCATTTCCCTTTTTCTCCATAACAAATGAACCAAATAAACGCTCAATAACGTCCGCACGGGTGGCAACAGTTCCAAGTCCCCCCGTTTCGCCTATTGTTTTAATAAGGTCTTTGGATTCGCCTTTCATGAACTGTGAAGGGTTTTCCATCGCGCCAAGTAATGTTCCTTCATTAAATCGAGCAGGTGGTTTCGTTTTTCCATCTGTCATTACGATTGCACGGATTTTTATTTCTTCGCCTTTCGTGAATGACGGGAGCGTATCGGATTCGACTTCAACATCATCATCCTGATACACCTTTTTCCATCCTATATCTGTAATCGTACGGCCTTTCGCATTGAACATTTCACTACCGACTGTAAGCTCTGCAATTACTTGATCATAACGAAACGCACCGAAGAACACAGCAAGAAAACGTTTAACAATCAAATCATATAAGCGCTTTTCTTTATCCGATAAACTTTGGAGAATCGGCGTTTCCTCTGTCGGAATGATTGCATGGTGATCTGAAACTTTTTTGTCATCAATGACGCCGCGTTGTGGTTTAATCGTTCCTGAACGCAGTAGCGTATTGACTGATTTGCGGTAAGGCCCAAGATCGACTGCTTTTATTCGCTCTATCAATGTACTTTCCATATCTGAAGTTAGGTGCTTGGAATCTGTGCGGGGATACGTAACCGCTTTGTGACGCTCATATAGTCCTTGCAATGTGGACAAAGTTTCTTTTGCGGACCATGACCAAAGGCGATGCGCTTCTTTTTGCAACTCTGTTAAATCAAATAAATGTGGAGCAGGTTGTGATTTAGGTGTTGTTTTCACTTCCTTGATTACTCCTATATGGACGCTATTCAATGACGACATCCGCTTTTCAATCAATTCTTTATCAAAACCTTGCGTTTGACCTGCTTTGTCATGCCATGTAAATTTTGCAGTTTCCGTTAATGCTTGCATACCGTAAAACGGTTTCGGCTTGAAATCACGTATTTGATTCTCACGCTCTGCAATCATCGCTAGTGTTGGTGTTTGAACTCTCCCTGTTGAAAGTTGAGCATTGTATTTCACAGTTAGTGCCCGGGTTGCATTTATCCCCACTACCCAGTCTGCTTCTGCACGCGCAACTGCAGCTTCATACAAATTTTCATATGCACGGCCGTCTTTCAAATTATTGAATCCATCTTTAATAGCCTTATCTGTGACTGATGAAATCCACAAACGTTTAATAGGTTTTTTGACTTTCGCCATTTCTAGAATCCACCGTGCAACGAGCTCACCTTCGCGTCCCGCGTCTGTTGCAATAATTATATCTTTTACATCATTTCTTCGAAGTTGAGCTTTTACTGCATTGAATTGCTTCATTGTTTGACGAATCGGCACGAGCTTGAATGGTTCTGGAACAATTGGTAAATGCTCAAGCTTCCATTCTTTAAATTCATTGCCGTACCCTTCTGGATCCGCATGTGTTACGAGGTGGCCGAGTGCCCATGTCACTATATAGTTTGTTCCTTCAAGAAAGCCATTTCCTTTTTTATTACATCCTAGAACTCGCGCAATATCTCGAGCTACAGAGGGTTTTTCAGCTAATACAAGTGATTTAGACATAAGTTAAATAAATCCCCTTTCTACATACATCAATTATACGGGAGATTCAGATGCAATGCATGTTGCGCAACTGGTTTCAGCAGTAGAATGTACGGAATGCACATAAAAAATCACCCAACAACTGGTTCGTCGGGTGATTTCAAAACTACTTTTTAGTATTCGGAACTTCTCTTAGAACCTTGCTCATCTCTACATATTGAACGAAAGCGCGTGCCAGTTCACGAAAACGGTCATGAACATCATTACTACTAATGCGATTTTCATGGTCGAAATCTCCAGCCTGTGTATAAACGTAATTTGGCGTTACCATACATCTAAAGTAATCCAAGATTGGTTTTAACTGATACTCCATTACCAGATGATGCTGGTAAGTACCTCCGGTTGCGACAATTGTAACTGGCTTGTATCGCATCGTACTTGGATCTAGCATATCCAAAACATTTTTCAAAACACCGGGTATGGAACCTTGGAAAATTGGTGACGCAATGACATAGCCATCCGCTTCCTTAAACTTTTGAACGATTTCTTGCATATCTGTATTATATTCGATCAATGGACGTCCATCGACGATTTGATGTTCATAATCCTTCAAATTCATTATTTCTAAACTATACCCACAATTCGTTTTCTCTATATAGTTTCGAATGATTTCAAGCATTACTCCTGTTTTCTTTCCAATAACTGTACCGTTAACGAATAATATTTTCATATTAAAAAACCTCCTACTACACAATACCCCTTTCTATTTCGCTGAAATGGGTGCTTCACCCGGAATAAAAGAATTTCCAGCTTTTATTTCATTCGTAAATAATTCCTCGATTTGCTGATGTGGGATTTCAGTCTCGTCGTTTACATCTTTCAAGCGCTCTTTCACACGCTCAATTATTTTCGTTGGAGAGACTAACGCAATGACTGTATCTCCAGCCTCTGCTTTAAGTTCAACTTTCGGCGAATAAAATTCAATAGATTCGTCTGTACGAAGTATATAAAGCAAGATCGATGTGTCATCTCTCTCACGCAAGTATTGTGTATAACTATACTGTTTCGTAATTAGTGTTTTACGAATTACATGGCCCTCGTTCATTCTTTCTTCTAAATCATAAATCGATACAGCTGGTGAAAAGAGCAATCGCCCTCCAGTAATTTTATAATTCTTTTCAATATTCGTTTCTAAAACAGCGGTTTGAAACAAAAACTCACGACCCAGATCGGGTACGAAATCCTCACATACATGTGCATTGTACGTATCTAAACTCGTCATCGCGAGTATGAATCGATACGGTGTCAAGTCCAAATGATAATCCAGTTGCTCTGAAAGAATATCTCCAACAAACCCGTTGAGTCCAACTTTCCGGCCATGCGATAGGCCAGTCCAAGTCTGATCAACGATGAGAACTTCATTACCAGTACTCTTAATAGACGTGGCTAAGTCAGCAGCAAAACGGGAACCACCGACAATGAGTACACCTGATTCGTCGGTTATTTGTAAGTTCAACTTTCTTGCAAGAGGTCCAATGGAAAAACCATGTACAAGTACAGTTGTAAAAACAAGTGCAAACGTCAATGCCGTTAAAATCTTAGCATCTTCGTAACCGTGATCTAATAAAATCGTTGCAAAATATCCTGAAACAGTTAACGCCACGATTCCACGCGGTGCAATCCAACCAATAAGCAATTTCTCCCGATTCGTCAGCTCTGTTCCTATTGTTGAAACCCATATCGACAAAGGTCGAACAATAAAGAGCATTGCAAGTACATACCACATGATATTCAAGTTAAATATTTCGATCAAAACAACCGGATCGAGTGAAGCAGTTAGCATCACAAATATCCCTGAAACAAGCAATACGGATATATTTTCTTTGAAGTGTCGAATGTCTTGTATGGATGATAAACGCATATTCGCCATCGTCATTCCCATCGCAGTTACAGCTAAAAGACCTGTCTGCAGCATAATTTCATCTGATAACACAAATGTGAAAAGCACGACTGCGAAGAGTACAGGTGACTTTAAAAATTCAGGTACATTGCCTCGTTCAAACGCAATGCCAAGTATTTTTCCCGATCCCCAACCAAGGAGAACAGCGAAAAAAGATGCAGCAAAGAATAGTAAGAATGAATTCAATGTAACTTCACTATTCAAGAACTTGAAAAACTCGAAAGTAAACACAGCAAGTAGTGCGCCAAAAGGATCTACAACAATCCCTTCCCATTTCAGTATCGCTGCAGGACGTGGCTTTAACTTTGCTTGTCTAAGAAGGGGTAAGATAACTGTTGGTCCTGTGACAATGAACAAGCCACCCATTATAAATGCGACTGTCCATGAGAGCCCAGCGAAATAGTGGGCTGCTAGAGACCCTGCAATCCACGCAATTACTGCACCTACGGTAACGATTCTATAAACAGGCTTTCTAAATTCCTTAATTTCACGGAAATCTAAATTCAAACTACCTTCAAATAAGATAATTGCAACTGCAAACGTAATAATCGGTTCAAATAATTCGCCCATACTTTCCTGTGGATTTATAACACCGAAAATAGGACCTACAAGTAGTCCTACAACGGACATCACAACAATCGCCGGCATACGGAATCGCCATGCAACCCACTGTGATAATATACCAATTAACACAACAAGCATGAGGTTAAATAGCAATGACTCAAACAATAAATGATCCTCCCTCAGTTGTAAATAATATAAGTTTATCATATAGACAATCCCAAGCCACTGTCAATTGAGTCTCGACATAATTGCGTCCAGATTTTTTTCGAGTTTACTCGAAGAGCTCCCCTAAAATTCCGTGACATCCGCCGGCCGACAAAAATGCCAAGGCCCATGCGTCAGAGGCTTAAACTGATTTCAATTTGAATACATATAAACTTTTTTCAGACCATACGATTAAGAGATGGATAAATCGATGGTATGAGGAAGGATGATTCTAATAGACAACAAACATAAGAAAAAAGTAGTCATTCACATTAGTCACTCGGATGGAAAAGGGACATACCCTGAAAGAAGAGCTGAAACAATTGCTCGAACACTTGAAGGGGTCGAAATCATATTTCTCTGTGAGAATCTCTCTCCAGTAGCACCCGCCGATTTTAGGACAGTTACAATCGCTCCAGGTTCAACACTTTTACGTACAATCTCGGAAATAAAACCCGATATTCTTCTACGTGATACCGGTTCTACTTTACAAGAAGAAGTTGAAAGGATCTGTGAAGTCGTACCGACAGTGATCCATTTCGACGACTTCGGCGAAGGTGGAAAGTCTGCGGACATTGTCTTTCAAACACTTTATTCCGAAACAAATGATAAAGTTCCAGATCATTACATCCAAGGAATCGAAAACTTTATTGTTGATGAACAACTTGCATCCTACAAAAACATTGGTCTCAAAAGAAAATTAAGTCAGCCACTTCCACATCTCGTTATCTCGTTTGGCGATGAAGATACGGGTAATCTATCTTATCGCGCTCTACGTCATATGCTTCAATTGCAAATCCCGCTAAAAGTAACCGTTTTAGTCGGTGAAAACTATAGCCATGACGTAAGCGAACTACAAATGATGGCCCTTGGCAGAAGAAACACGTTCATTCAAACTTATCCATATGATTTCCATGAAGCATTCTCTTCCGCCGACATCATACTATGCGCATCAGGATATATGCCATTTGAAGTAGCAGTAATGGGAATTCCATGTGTCGTTGTCGCACAAAATGATTTTGAATTATCGCTCGCCTTTCCAAAAGAACAACATGGCTTCATTCATCTTGGAACCGGTCGAAAAATAAAGCAATCAAGCTTACTAAATGCCATTATGGAGCCCCTTTTACATGAATCACTTCGAAAAAAAGCAATCGCAAGACAAACCGACCTTGGGCTCGGCAGTGGTAAAGATACGATTATAGAAGCGATTTATTACTGTCTGGAATACCCCAAACGGATTATTGGTGGTGAAGCCACGGGAAAAGAAACCTCCGATATGTTACAATGAGGAAAAGAGTTAGGGGTTTTCCATATGAATCAACGACAAGTAGAAAATGCAATCGCTGAATTAAAAATGGACTACATTAATTTACAAGGCGATATCGAAAAACTAGAATCGACCGGAAATGACAGCTTTGTTCAAAAGGCCGAACTACGACTCGCCAAATTAGAAGATGAGCTTGCCGAACTAAATAAAAAACGCGCCGAATTCGTTTAATCAAAAGACTGCCCTTGGGCAGTCTTTTTTGTTTAACCATATTTCAATACAACCCAAATACAATATTTCGGTGAAAATCGAAACAAGTTTTTTGGTGTGCAACCAATTCACTGAGTTGTGCAACGAAACTACGTTAGCGTGCAACAGAAAGTTGGATTTCGGAACCAACGCCCGGTTAGACTTCATAAATTCAATCCCATTACAATGAAGAACCCTAGCGCAGAAGCGTCAAGCGTGAGCCAAAGTGATGAGACAGATAGTGCCCTTCTATCTGACTCAACACGTAAGGCCATCGCAAACGCCAAGCGGTCTTGAAAGGCACATACCATTAAAAAACCGTAAACCAAGCTTTACCTATAAAATCCAAACAAAAAAGCATAGCCATAAATCGGCTACACTCTTATGCAGTAACATATTCCCTTACCCTATTATCTTGCATCATAATTTCTTTCAAATACTTCTTCGCTCGGAACAACCGGGACTTGACAGTACCAATTGAAACCTTCATAAGCTCCGATATCTCAATCAAAGAATACTGATACACATAGAAATACTCAATTGTTTTTCTATAAATCACATCAAGCTCACCAATCTTTTGTTGAACAAGAAACTCAATATCATTCTTCTCAAGAAGTTCACCCGGCGTTAAATCTTCACTTGCAACCAAATCTAGAAGCGGAACGTCTAATGTATCAGGCTGATTCATAACGTGCTTGCTTCGTCTTATGTCTTTCCGATAACGATCCCGAAACGTATTCATGCAAATCGTAGTGAGCCATGCTTTCATATGATCCACATCGGTTATTCGTTCTCGGTAACGGACAACTTTAACCCAGACGTCTTGCATGACATCTTCTGCCTCTTCTTTATTACGTGTCAATTTTAAACACAAATGATAAATATAGCGACCATATTCCTCATACAAGCCATCTAGATTTTTTTCCATTGCTAACTCCCCCGTCTCTTACTGTTAATTAACATTATCAGCAATTAACGGGTTTTCAGCCATCGTATTCTCTTTCAGTTCACTTACAAATGTGTAAGGAATCCCAACTCTGCAGAAGGTTTCTAGGAAAATCTCACTAGACAAAGCCTTTTATACTTGTGGCTCCAAGTTTGTAATGGTCATTCGCACAATTCTATTGCGCTCCATTTCCTCAATTTCAATTCGAAGTTGTTCGTAGGAGAACTTATCACCAGACTCTGGTAAATGTCCAAGCTCTTGCAAGACAAAGCCACCAATTGTCTCATGATCGGTTGGTAATTCAACACCTAATAGCTCCATCGCATCAATAATTTCAAGTCTACCGTGACATGTAAGCACATTATCGGTTTTTTCATAAACGAGAGCTTCGTCTTCACTGTCTGTTTCATCTTCTATATCTTGTCCAATCATTTCTTCAATAATATCTTCCTGCGTTACAATACCGAGCGTTCCACCGTATTCATCCAAAACAATTGCCATATGTTTCTTTTTCGAGAGCATCCTTTTAAAAACCGTCTCGACACTTGCAGACTGAACTACATATAACAAATCACGGTCGATTAATTCTCCCAATGTTTTCTCCGGTGACATCGACCATTCAATAATCATTTTCGAATAAAAAACGCCAATAATCGTATCCATGCTTTCCTCATATACAGGATACCGCGTATAAAAGTATTCAAGAATCGTATCACGTGCCTCTTCGTATGTAGATTCAATGGGCAATCCTATAATATCTGTCCGGTGTGTTTCAAGGACATCCAAAACGTCTTTATCTGGAAAATCGAGTATCCCCTTTAGCCGAAGCGATTCAGCTTGCTTAAACGTACCTTCTATAGATGCAATATCTACCATCGATCTGAGGTCATCCTTTGTTAAAGTTGCTTGTGTGACCGTACCTTTTGAAATGATTCGAATGAAGATATTTGTGAATGCAGCAAGTAGCGACGTTAGTGGTGTTAAAAGTTTCACAAGAATTCCAATGGCAGGAGCTACGACATAAGCCACTCTATCTGAAAAAGTTGCAGCAATTGTTTTAGGTAAAACTTCTCCAAAAATAATGATGACTATAGTCAAAATACCAGTAGAGATACCAACTTTCCAACCGCGTTCCAATCCAATTATTGTTACGATTGTAGGCATCATTATATTCGCGATGTTATTCCCGATTAATATTGCAGTAATCATGCGGTCTGGCTTCGAGATTAATTTTAACAGCTTTACAGAATGTACATCTCCTTGGTCCGCACGAAACTGGACCTTCATCCTGTTAACTGCTGTTAGTGCCGTTTCGCTTCCCGAAAGAAAAAACGACATCATTAAAAAGAAGCCTAGTGCGATAAACAAGTGCAGTTCCTCCCAGAATAAATGATTATTTCACGTAAATAATTCGTCATATACATTTTCAATAGCATACCATATCGCTCTACTTTACGTCTGTAATTCTAACTCTAATTCAAACATGTCTGCTATACTATTTTCATACTAAGAATTTTTGAAATGAGGGATTGTGTTGGAACATTTACAAGCACTTGATGGATATTTCAAAGAAAACCGTGACGAACATATTGAACAATTGAATGATTTTTTAAGAATACCAAGTATTAGTGCGTTATCTGAACACAAAAACGATATGCAGCTTGCCGCAGAATGGTTACTAAAATCTCTCCAAGACGCGGGAATTGAAAATCTAATTATCGATAAAACAGATGGACACCCAGTCATTTATGGTGATTGGCTTCACGCAGAAGGAAAGCCTACAATCCTCGTTTATGGACACTACGATGTACAGCCTGTAGATCCACTTGAACTTTGGGAAAGCGGTCCATTCGATCCAGAGATTCGTGACAATAAGTTATATGCTCGCGGGGCAAGTGATGATAAAGGACAAGTATTTATGCACGTAAAAGCAGTTGAAGCACTTATTAAAAAAACGGGTAGCCTACCAGTAAACGTTAAGTTTTTAATTGAAGGCGAAGAAGAAGTGGGTAGCCCCAATCTTGAAAAATACATTGAAGAAAATAAAGAAAAGTTGTCTGCTGATCTGATTGTCATTTCAGATACAGGAATGTACGGACCTGGAAAACCTGCTGTATGTTACGGACTTCGTGGACTTTGCGGTGTTCAAATCGATGTTAAAGGAGCAAAAGGCGATCTTCACTCTGGACTTTACGGCGGTGGTGTACAAAATCCACTCCATGCTCTTGTGGAAGTCCTCGCTTCGTTCCGTGATAAAGAAGGAACAATAACTGTAGATGGTTTTTATGACAATGTTCAAGCACTATCTGATGAAGAACGAGCGGCCTATGAAGCACTCGGTTTTGACGAAGAGGCATTAAAAAACGAATTAGAAGTACCCGAGTTGTTCGGTGAAAAAGGATATACACATCTCGAGCAGACATGGGTTCGTCCAACGCTAGAACTCAACGGTATTTACGGCGGATTTTCCGGAGAAGGCATTAAAACAGTGTTACCAGCTGAAGCCGGAGCGAAAATAACATGTCGTCTCGTTCCTAATCAAGACCCAGAAGAAATTGTTGAAAAACTTAAGGCTCATATCGAAAAACATAAACCAGTTGGAGTAACAGTTACTGTAACTGAATTCGACAAAGGCAAGCCGTATATCACACCATTCGAACATCCAGCAATTCAAGCAGCCGGTCGATCGTATGAAAAAGTATACAATGTGCCAACAGCTTATATACGTGGTGGTGGATCGATACCAATTGTAGCTGCTTTTGATGAAATCTTGGACCTTCCTGTTGTATTAATGGGCTTCGGTCTTGCATCGGAAAACTTCCATGCTCCAAATGAACATTTCCATTTGGAGAACTTTGACCAAGGATTGCGTGTCATTGGCGATTATTACTATGAAATTGCAGGTTTTACGCGAGATGAACTTAAAAAGTAAAATGAAAGCCGAATCCTTTCGAGGATTCGGCTTTTTTATGGCAGTCTTAAGTCCTGTTTTGCGGATATATTGCTCGAACTGTCGGATATATGGTCGGATGTGTCTGATAAAACCCACAAACTGTCGGATATCCATCTGGATCTGTCGGATATCGTGTCGCAACTGTCGGATATAGCCTTTACAGAAAAAAAAATCCGGATTGCATGTACCTAAATGCAACCCGGATTTTTTATTTATTCTATTTCACGACCGTAATACGTAATAAGTTCGTTCATTTCAACTCGCGGACGTGCTTTCGGAGCATTATCAAAATAACCAAATTGCAACATACTAATGATTCGCTCGCCCTGTTTTATTCCAAGATCTTCCCTAAATTTCGGATTATCAAGAAAAGGTGGTGTTTTCCAACATGTTCCGATTCCTTTATCCCACGCAAGGAGCAAAACGTTTTGGATAAACATACTCGCTGCAGCGTAATCTTCTAGTCTTTCTTTTTGACGTGCGTCTTCCGGAACAATCACTAAAACCACTGCACCAGGACCCGTAAACTTCTTCATTTGTTGCTCAAGTGCATCTTCAGATAACTCTTTCCATTTCGGTACGCCGTACTCACGAAGTACATTTAAAAACGAAGTGTATTCTCCGTTCGCCGCTACGACAAAACGCCAAGGATTACGGTTGCCATGATTCGGTGCCCATGCTGCATCTTCAAGGATTTCAGCTATATTTTCCGGGTCAACGGGCTGTCCATTAAAGTTCTTTATTGAACGGCGTGTAATGATCGCATTTCTAACCGATAAGGCTTGTTCATTCATTAACCATTTCCCCTTTTGATATTCTATTCTTATTATACCTTAACATATGCTCATTTGCCGAATCGCTGGAATTTGGATTACCTAAACACTGTTTACAATACTTTCCGATTACTTTCCATGGTATAATATTAATAGAGTAAAAAACAACTAAAAAGGGTGATTCTACTTTGGCAAAGAAACCGATAGCGTGGATTGTAGATAGTACTGCCTATGTCTCAAAAGAACTTCAAGAAAATCCGGATTTCTATTCGATACCTCTAAATATACATTTTGGAGAAGATCAATATGTGGATGGTATCGATTTAACAGCCGAGGAGCTCTATGCTAAAATTAAAACTGCAGAAGAATTCCCAAAATCCTCACAACCTTCAGCTGGGGAATTTGGGGAAACATATAAAAAGATTGCAGAGAATTATGAAGAAGCAATCGCAGTTCATGTATCCGCAAAAATGAGTGGCACGCTCGCCTCTTCAATGGGAGGAGCAGAAATTGCAGGTTTCCCTGTTACATTTATTGATTCACTTTCCCTTTCTTATGGACTTACCGGACTCATTCACCGTGGTATGGAAATGCATAAGAACGGTTCTACCGTGGCGGAAATTAAAGTCGAACTAGATAACATGGTTGGTAATTGCAAAGCCTACATTTTGATGGGGAAGTTAGAGCAGCTATACAAAGGCGGTCGCATGAGTGCTGCACAGTTTTATCTTGGCAGCCTCTTAAAAGTGAAACCTATTGTCCAGATTAGTACTGCTGGTGAACTGGAACCGATTGCAAAAGTACGTTCTGAGAAACGTGCACTGCAATATTTGATTGATAAAGTAATTGAAGCACATCAAAAAGGCATTAAAAAAATATTCCTTATGCAAGGAAATGTAATAGAACAAGCCAATCATTTGAAAAATCTTATTCAAGAACAAGTCCCTGGAATGGAAGTTGAGATTGGTGAAGTGAGTTCCGTCCTAGCCGTACATGCCGGTGAAGGTACGCTTGCAGTTCTATGGTATGAATAAATAACACTAAAAGACAGTTCATCTTATTGAAGATGAACTGTCTTTTTCATTTCTAGTCGCCAAATATCTTAAATCAGCATCATGAAAAATGGTCGTTAATTTTAAAGAAAATATACCTGGCTTCAGGTGTGCTTGCATAGGAATCTTTGTACGTCCAATCGCGATGACTCACATTATACGTATGTGCATTGACGAGTGGCACTCCTCCCACTTTCGCCGTCACAATCGTTGAATGATCGAATCGCCCATCATTTTCAAAATCATAGCTGATGACATCCCCGGGCTCGAGTAAATCCGCCGAGGTCACTCTTGTTGCCGTCAATCCTTTTGTCGATGTGCCTAAGTACCATCTTAATGAATGGGACGTCGACCAGCTGAAGCTCCACGTTCCTCCTTGGATCCACCAACCTCTTTCACGATTCGGATACCCCCACATCGGTGCCCCGCCCGCGCGTAAGCATTGCGATACAAAATTCGTGCAATCGACATCGAATTTGGGGTAGGCCGGATTGTAATCATTCCACCACTTATTTGCGTATTGAACCGCCGCTTCCCTGTCGTACATTCACACAGCCTCCTTTTGACAACTTATGAATGAATGACAACAGGAATGCAATTTCCTTCGAATAAAATAAATAATCACTTAAGCTCTATCGCGATATTTCCATTAATATAGTTTGGATACGCCCCGAAATTGATTTTGATTGGGTTGTTATAGTTCTTCCCATCAAAGGTCACAGAAGTGGTTACATATCTCCCATTCATCGTAGCTGTTTCTTGTCCGTCAAACTTGACTACTTCCCCATCTGCGTCAACAGCATCTGAGAATAAGGTATCGCCATAATTCTTGTCTAGAGTAAAACTTGCTTCAACCTTACCCCCATTTATTTTAACTATCCCGATTTTGTCAGAGGAAGGTTGTTTAAGTACTTTTTGTTTCTCCAAATCTACAAGTAAAAAGGCTTCATCTTTCGGTAATGCTTGAATTTTATTCATTTTCAAATGAAAACTTTTTGGTTGTGCAAAGTAATTACTCTGTAAATAAATGGTTCGCTTCGTTACAGAGGTTCTGTGTTCACGTATACCATTTTCAGCACTACTCCACACTTCTCCATTTTCATCCTCAATACGTATGTCGTCAAAACCCATTATTTCCATCGAGTTTGATTGGTCAAATTCAATATCTACTGCCACGCGCAGTGGATAGACTGTCACATTTTTAATTGTCATTTTTTGATTGTCAATCTCAATCTCTTCATTCAAAGCGTAGACTTTACCTTTCTCCACCTTTTTAGGCACTGTGAAAGGAATTGAAATGACCGTTCCCTTTGCATCATTCAACTCGGCTTCTAGAGTAAAATCCTGCGTAGCAAAGGTTTGTTTTTCTGAAAATAACACTTCAATAATGTTGTCTATTTGATTTAAAGGTTTTTCAACCCACTTTTCCGAAAAGTGATATCCCGTCGTATTTGGCGGTATTTCTTTCCCATTATGGTGAATGCTAATATTTTTATAAGGCACTTCTTTTATTTTATATGGAGCCTCTAGCGTAGTAGAAATGACCATCCCTGTCTCATCCAAAATGACTTCATTAATTGTAAGTGTGAAATTATCATTCGTTTGACTTGCATCGATTTGTTGAAAGTAATTATTTGCTACAATCCCAAGTATCCCTTTGTCATTGTGGATGTAACGAACAACCTTTTCCATTCCAGGTATTGATGCAACAGAACTTGCAATAACGGGCGAAATCCGGATGGACGCCGCGAATGAGAGTATGAAAACGGCCGCAATTGCAAGACCCAATAGTGACTTTCCGCGTTTACGGCGCTTCCCCCGAAACTCTTTATCCCCAATTCTAAATCCATCATGAATCGCCTTATTCAGCTGATCGGTTGGAATCTTCAAATCCTCAAGATCCGATCTGAATTCGCGTAACTTTTCTTCTTCGTTTTCAAACATGATTTTCTACCCCTTTCTCCGAAAGAAATTCTCGTAATGTGCGTAAGGTTTTATGCAATCTCGACTTGACCGTTCCTTCTGGAATATTTTCAATAACGGCAATGTCTTTGATTTTCGTATCTTGAAAATACATCATGTGAATCAATCGCTGCTCTGATTCAGGCAATATTGCTAGGGCTTCTTCGATCTCGAGAAGTGCAAAGTCTTCATTCATTCCTAATTCATGGAGTACTTCGCTTGAAGTGTACCTTTTTTTCTTACGTAATTGGTCTTGACAATAGTTCATCATAATTCGAACAAGCCATGTTTTTAAGTAGCTTGGTTCTTTAACTGTATGAATTTTTTTATACGCTCGCACTGTCACTTCTTGAACGGCTTCAATTGAGTCATGTTCATTTTTTAAAAAAGCATAAGCTGTCCTATAAAGCGTCTCTTTATTATGATGAATTACTTCCAAAAATGCCTGTTCTTCACGCTTTATCGCTCGTTTCTCAAGTTCGAATTCATCCACATGTATCACCCCTTCCCACTCCTTCTTACTCATTAGACAGCCGAGACTCGAAAAAGTTCATTTGAAAATTAAAAAACGTAGAACTCATGCAAATTATTCGAATGAGTTCTACGCTTATTTTATTAGACATGTTTGACTTACAATGAAATACATTTCCAACTCTTCAAACAGTAGTTAAATATTACACACAATAAACTTTTTTATTGTGCAGTTCAAGACAATTTAAATTCCCACCATATACTGCTCCGCCATCAATTCCAATTAAATTATTCTTGCCAAAATAAACGCTATGATCCTCTATTCCATGGAGTAATGTTGTACGGGTATGACCAAAAACAACGGTCTTTTCACCTGTATACCCATTATGAAATTCTTCACGAATCCAAACGAGTATAGAAGGCTGCGTTTCGTGTAGAGGAGTTGTAGGGTGAACGCCTGCATGAACAAATATGTATTCATCCGTTTCATAATAGTAATCTAAACTCTTAATAAATGAAACGTGTTTCCTGAATAGTTCACTGTCGGGAATTTCCATAGATTCTATAGATGGGTCGTAACTTTTCAATGTTTGAATTGCCCCGTTTCTTTCCCATCTCTCCCATGCTTCAGGTGAATTATCAGCAGCGGCAACCATCATGTCATCATGATTCCCTCTTAACACGATTGCACCTTCATCTTTTAATTTCATTACCTTATCCAAAACAGCACATGAATCGGGGCCACGATCGACGTAATCTCCTAATAAAATTAATTGATCTGTAACAGGATTGTATTGGGCAACGTTTAAAAGTTGTTCAAACTTTTCGAACTCACCGTGAATATCACTTATTGTTAATATCCTTTTCATTTATCTCTTCTCCTTCATAAACCTTTTTTACTAAGACCAAATAATTCACTTTACGCAATTATCAAATAAGGTAATTTAACAAAAAAATGTTTCGGAAAAGTTCCGAAACACTCGTATCTTACATATGGAGACTATCGGGATCGAACCGACGACCTCTTCACTGCCAGCGAAGCGCTCTCCCAGCTGAGCTAAGCCCCCAGGATAAATCTGGTGTTAATAATTACTTTTCAAAGTCCTTCTGTGATAAATCAATGTATTAATTCTGTAATACTTTTAAGTATATTTTTTTGATGCTGTTTTTTTCTTCGGATTCACAAATATCCTGAAGAGTTCTACGAAAATCATCATTTGAGTATTTAGACAGGTGGAATATTTTGGTGAGAGCATAGGCTGCACTCCAGCGAACCACAGTGCCTTCCTCTCTTGTATTTTCTAATAAACCAGCAATCGCCTCTTCAAGATTTTCAGAATAAAGATGAGCGATATTGCCAATTACTTTAGCAGACTCCCATTTTAGACGAGGTGCTTTAGCACCTATATTATTTTGTGCGAACATGAAAAGCTCCATATTGGCAATCTCAGGTTTTTTATTTGTGGCATATTCGAATGCCTCCATGCAAGTAGCCTTTGCCGGGTCTTTGGCGGTAGAAGCTACTTTAATAATGTCAACAATAGCTAGTTCACCGCTAATAATTGCATCTGCCATAACTTCTGTTTTTTCTTTTGGCTTTAGATCTTTTCTTTTCAACAATACGTCTAGATCCATTTAACATTTCGCTCCTTCCTATAATTCCGAAAAGCAAAAAACCGGCATCTCTGCCATTTCCGTTTAAGAAATTGTCGGACCTTAGCGGAATCGAATCCCTGACCTTCACATTGCCAGCTCGTCTTCCCCGCTGAGCTAAGCCCCCGTTAATTTGGTACAATATAAAGTATAGCAATAAGTGGTTATAAAAACAATAGTCAGGGGGAAGTCGGCATGCAGCACGTTGAAAGAGAAATTACAGCACCCGTTGTACTTTGTGACAGCAAGGGCTTGCTTAATCCAGAAGCAATAGGCTTCGCTCGGCATCCTTTAATCCAAAGTAATTTATCCAAAAACTTCATGAAAAAAAAGAAGTGGAATTACTGGTGTGTGTACGGGGAAAACCTCATGTTTTCTGCAACAATTAGCCATATTGACTATGCGGCTGTCTGTTTTGTTTATATTCTTGATTATGAAACACAGCGTTTCTTTGAAAAACAAATAACTATTCCAATGGGAAGAAACGTAAAAATGCCTGAAAATGTTCTTGAAAGTATTAAGTTTACAAATGATAATCTCACAGTTCAAATGTTTCATATTCAAGGTGAGACCCATCTTTCCGTAACAATTCCTGATTTTGATAATGAAGTACTTCATGCCGACTTACATATCACTCACCCGCCAAATGATGAGTCTTTGAATGTTGTAATTCCAAAGAGTCGAAATATCTTTCAATTCACAGCCAAACATCACACACTTCCAACATCAGGTTTTGTAAAGATTGGCGATAAAAGATATGATTTTAATCCAGATTATAGTTTTGCGGTTCTCGATTATGGGCGTGGTATTTGGCCACGAAATGCAGAATGGAATTGGGCTATGGCTTCTCAACGACTTGGCGGACGGCGAATCGGACTAAACCTTGGAGGTAAATGGACAGACGGCACCGGTATGACTGAAAATGCAGTGTTCATCAATGGGGCTATGACGAAAATTCATGAGGATGTTATATTCACTTATGATTCATCTAACTTCATGAACCAATGGAAAATACAAACGAAATTTTCGGATACGGTCAATCTAACATTCACACCTTTTTTCGAACGTGTTTCAACGACAAATGTTAAGATTGTTCGAACTGAAGTCCATCAGCTTGTGGGCTATTTTGATGGGGAAATACTATTAGAGAATCACGCTAAGCTAAAGATCAGACAAATGCTCGGTTGTTCTGAAGAACACATCGCAAAATGGTGATTTTTTTGACAGATAATTCTTTTTTGTTTAATTTCCTTGGAAAGAGGTAAAAATGAGAATAGGGAAATTAAATTTGAAAGGCCGTGGAAAACTTGAAAAAGATTATATTCTTAGGATTCGTTTTGTTATTGGGTGCTTTTATTGTCAGCGGTTGTGGTAATTTCGGGAAGAATGCGGATAAATCGAACCGCGAAGAGGCAGTTATTATTCCTGAAAAAGACAAAGTCGGTGGTTCTATGCAAACAGGCAATGGCTATGGTTTCGATAAATTCGATCTTGATATTGAAATCGATGGTAAGGATGCAGTTGATGCCGAATATGATGTATCTAAAAGTAAGATTGAGGCTGAATTCGAGAATAAGCTTGAAAACGTAAAGCTTAAAAATGACGATGCTTTCAATGAGCTTGACAAGCTTTTTGTTGATATTATGATCACAAAAGACACACCTAAACAAGAAGTTATCGATAAAATACTGAAGTATTACGGGATTGATACGTATTCCAAGTTTGATTTGGAAGTAGAATTTGATGATGGAATACTGCTTGATATTGAAGAAGGTCAATAACTTATATTTGATGTAAGTAAAGCTTTTTAAATGTGCACTGAGGCGTCTATCGTGATAGATGCCCCAAGTGCTTTTTAAAATCGTTTTTTTTGGAACCTCGCAACGTTTTCGCCAAACTTCGCAACACTTTACCAAAACCTTGCAACGTTTCCGCAGAACCTCGCAACGTTTCCGAAAAACCTCGCAACGTTTTCACAATACTTCACAACGCTTCACTCAAAACCAGAAAAAGGCTGCAAGGAGATATCATCCTCTTGCAGCTTTCTTCTATATAAAACTTATATTTTCGATTCGAGCAGCATATTGTAAAAAATGCCTTGTTGTTCTATGAGTTCATCTTGGTTCCCCGATTCGATTAGTTGCCCCTGTTCCATTACGTGAACGGTATTTGCTTTTCGAACGGTATTCAGTCTGTGTGCAATGACGAAACTCGTTCGTCCTTCCATAAGGCGATCGAGTGCTTCTTGAATTTCCAGCTCCGTCACCGTGTCGATACTGCTTGTCGCTTCGTCAAGAAGCAGAAGTACAGGATCTGCCACAAGCGCCCTTGCAATGGACAGTAATTGCTTTTGACCTTGTGAAATCTCTTCTCCATCCGCGGTAAGAACTGTGTCATAGCCTTCATCTAGTTTCTCAATAAAATTATGAGCATTCGCCTTTTTAGCCGCTGCAATGACTTCCCCATCAGTCGCGTCTAGTTTTCCATACCGAATGTTTTCGAAAACAGTTGCCTCGAATAGGAATGGATCTTGTAATACAAACGCTGTTTGACTGCGAAGTGTTTTTCTCGGCAACTTATGAATTGGAATACCATCTATTAAAATTTCGCCTTTATTAATCTCATAAAACCGGGCTAGAAGTTGCATAATAGTTGTCTTTCCAGCTCCTGTTGCACCAACAAACGCCGCTGTCTCACCTGCCTTTACATGAAACGAAACATTTTCAATCGTATATCCATCCGTTTCTACCGCATAACCAAAAGATACATTACGGAATTCAACATCGCCTTTCAGCAACATATCCTCATACTCCGTCGCATCATCTTTCTCAATCGGTTCGTCCATAATTCCGAAAACACGCTCCGCCCCAGCAAGCGCAGATAGTACTGTGTTGAATTGATTCGCCAAATCGTTGAGTGGACGTGTAAACTGACGTGCGAGTTCCGTAAAGATAACGATCGTTCCAACCGTTACAACACCGTCACCTCTAAGCGCAAGCAACCCACCTACTCCTGCAACAATTGCAAAACTTGCATTATTTAACGTATTCATCACTTTTGGAATAAAACCCGAATACGTCAGTGCCCAAAAACCTGTCCGACGAAGTCGATCGCTTTTCTCTCTAAACTCTTCCATAACACGTGCTTCCTGGGAAAACGCCTTCACGATACGTTGTCCAGAAATTGTCTCTTCAATCATTCCATTTAGTTCTCCGACTGCAATTTGTTGTTCTTTAAACAGTCTACTTGTGCGACGCGTAATCCACCGCATCGCAATGAACATGAGCGGTATAATACTCATCGTCAATAAAGTTAAGAGTGGACTGAGATATAACATAACCGCTGTCGTTCCAATGAGCGTCAAGACACTTGAAAACACCTGTATAAACGAAGTGTTTAAGGTCTGACTGACGTTTTCAATATCGTTCGTCATCCGACTCATAAGTTCCCCATGCTGTCTTTTATCAAAAAAGGTCACGGGAAGCTTTTGTAGATGAGCGAATAAACTTGTACGTAATCGATAAACAGTCTGCTGAGCAATCCCTACCATCCAATAGTTTTGTAAGTACAGTGCAGAGGATAGTCCAATATAAATTACGATAAGCCAACCGATTTTATTTCCAAGATTGGCAAATTCGCCTTTTATAATATGATTGTCCAAAATATTTCCGACAAGGATTGGACCAAGAAGTGCAAGGACCGAACTGACAAATACTAACGCTAAAACCGTAATTAAAAGTGCTCGTTGTTCGTCCACGAGTAACCAAATTCGGTGTAAAACCGATTTCCAATTTCTTGCACGCTCTGTTTTCTTTTTCGCGGGACCTTTAATATCTTCTTTCGTTAGAATCGGTTCATAACCAAATGGTTTACGAATTATGCGTAACATCGGCCATTACCTCCTCTTCCGACTGCGACTCCGCAATTCTTCTATATAAACTAGACTGCTTCATTAAATCTTGATGTGTCCCGTAACCTACAACAATCCCTTCATCTAATAAAAGGATTTTGTCTGCCCCTCTCGCAGTTTGAATCTTCTGCGTGACGACGAGCATTGTTGCATTTTCTCCTTCCAACGCATCCCATAATGCCGTTTCTGTCTTAATGTCAAGTGCACTTGTACTGTCGTCCAAAATTAGAATCGACGGTTTTCGGACGAGTGCTCTTGCAATTGACAATCGTTGTTTTTGTCCGCCTGATAAATTGACACCTTTTTGTCCCACACGTGTACCATACTTTTTCGGGAATGAATCGATGGATTCGTGAATTTGGGCTTTCTTTGCAGCCTCTTCAAGTTCATCGATATGCACTTCAGTATCCGAGGTGTTTACTGAAGGTGCCCCCCATGATAAGTTTTCTAAAATGGATCCCGTAAATAAAATGGATTGTTGAGGAACTAGACCTATCGTATCTCGCAAATCCTTTAGTGGCCAATCACGGACTTCCATTCCACTGACCAAGATTTCTCCTGACGATGCTTCAAAAATACGTGGAATTAAATTCAGCAATGTAGATTTTCCCGATCCGGTTGCTCCCATAATCGCGAGCTTTTCACCCTGTAATACTTTAAATGATATATTATCCAGAATTGGTTTTTCGCTTCTCGGATAATTAAAAGATACATTTTTAAATTCAAGTTCACCTTCCAAAGGTCTAACTTGTGCTTCTTCCGAATCCTGAATTTCAAGATCTTCATTCGCGAGAAGAACTTCTTCCATCCGTTCTGAAGACGCCTTTGCACGAGAAAATGCCACAATAATAAATGCAAACATTGAAAATGCACCTGTCATCCGCATCGCATAGTTTACAACTGCAACAAGTTCTCCAACTTGTGCGCCGCCATCACGAACCTCAAATGCACCGAACCACAATACAGCCATTAAACTTACGTTCATGACAAGTAGCAATACCGGCAAAATAAGCTCCATTAAACGCATCGCCCTTACCGTATCGCCTCTAAGGTAATTTGCCACTTTGGAGAAGCGACTCGTTTCATATATACCTCGTAAATAAGCTTTTACAAGACGAACCGCTTGTAGGTTTTCTTGGATTACACCATTCACTCGGTCTAAGCGAGTTTGGATCCCCGAAAAGTATCCGACGCCCTTTTTAGCCATTAAGTAAAGAAATACCAATAGGAATGGGGCCCCTATTAATAAAAATAACGCAAGCTTCACATTGACGATTAAAGCCATGATTACGCTTCCGATCACAAGGAGTGGTGCGCGCAACATAATTCGGAGTCCCATAAATAGAACGTTTTGCACCATTGTAACGTCGCTCGTTAAACGTGTAATAAGTCCCGCCGTTGGAAACCGTAAAAATGTGGACATTGTAAATGCTTGAATTTTGCCGAATAACGCTTGACGCAAATCAAAAGCAAATGCTTGTGCGGCATGTGCTGCGAAATAAGAATTGATTATCCCTGATAAAAAAGCTACCAGCGCGAGTCCCATCATCGCACTTCCCCACAGCCATATCACATCTTCGTTTCCTGCAATAATTCCATCATCAATGATTTTCGCAATAAACAAAGGTTGAATGAGCTCTACACTTAACTCTAATAGCATTAGAATTAACGCAATCGCCATTGGCAATTTGTACGCTTTTGCAAAAGAAAATACTGTTTTCATATTAATCCCCCAAAACTATTTCGTCTCACGAATTGTTTATTGATAATCACTATTATGCCACAGCTTTTTGGGTCTGTACACTATTCAAACAGAATTGCCTAAGGTTTCTGAATTAGACATTTTTTTATTGACTTTCATTCGCCATTGGTATATTTACACTTGTTTGGGCACTTATGCAAGGAATAATTTTAACAACAACAACAACAACAACCGCTAACCGTAATGATGCGTTCACTTTCGTTTTAATTCGATTCACCCATCATCACAACTAAAACAGAGGTAGGAAAGAAATGTCATTATTCATACATATGATTCTTATTTTACTATTTTTTCTATCCTTCTTACAGACCAATAAACCTTTCAACTTTCAAATAAATACAAAGTGGACGTACGTTTTAGTTGCACTTCACGCAAAAAGAACCGATACCCCATTACGGGTGACCGGTTCTTTTTCAAGTTTTATCTTTGCTTCCAGCTATAGATAGCCATGTTACACCACCGAGCATAATAAGTGCCCCTGTCAATTGCCACATGCCTAGTATTTGACCAAACCATATAACGGAAATCACCATTGCCGTAAGTGGTTCAAAGCTAGACAAAATACTTGTTTCAATTGGCGTTATGTATTTCATACTGCTAAGGAATAAAATAAATGCAATCGTTCCAATAATGATGACTAGAAATAACATTACTGCCACTGAGCCATTCTCAAAAATTGAACTGTTCTTAATTACATCCATTGGGTTAATGATAAATAGTGTAATTCCACCAATAATCATCGCCCATCCTACGATTACTAGAACACCCCATTCCGCCATCATACGCACGGGATAGAGCGTGTAAAACGAAAACGTAAATCCAAGTGTAAGTCCCCAGAAAAGTGCCATTGGGCTAATTGCAAAATTGGAAATCGAACCATTTGTTAAGAGTAAAAACAAACCAATCAATGTTACAAGCATACCTAGTATTTGAACTTTAGGTGGACTTTTCTTCTGTGCCAATGTTACGAACATAATAATATAAATAGGTGCTAAAAATTGAAAAAGAGTTGCGATTACCGCATTACTCATATCAATTGCGGCTACAAAGGTATATTGTACGCCTAACATACCTACAACTCCAAATATCAGAAGCTGACGAGCCCATACTTTTTGACGCCAAGGTAGCGTAATTTGCTTACCTTGAAATTTCAATAGAACAAGCAGTGAGGTTCCTGCTAGAAGAAGTCGAACGGTTAACATAAACGATACAGACATATCGCTATTCAAAAGTATCCATTCCATCATCGGTCCCGTTGCTCCCCAAAGCATCGCACCAATGACAATCATAGCAATTCCTTTAATACGAATCATCGGTTTTCCTCCTTAAAAAGCATGAAATCATTCATTTTTAACAATAATCTACATTAACATCATATTTTTAATGAACTATCCCTATCTCTCCCTTATAATAGATATATATATTCATTATCCGAAGGGAGTCAATTGAGTGAATTCAGAAAGCGGGCAGTTTAATCCAGAGCTACCAAATTTAATGAAGAATCTGAGCAAATATTATATGGTTGCTCAGACGGATGGCAACGGAGTAATTACTTTCACCAACAAAAAGTTCTTAAAAATTAGTAAGTGGACACCAAAACGCATTCTCGGAAAAACCTTGTGGATAATGTTTCCAGACACTGAAAAAGGTCAAAAACAGGCCCATGAAATATGGAACACTGTAAAGTCAGGAAAAACATGGTACGGTACAACAGAAAAGTTAACACGGTCAAATGATTCCTATTTTGTTCGAATAATTGCGATTCCTAGCCTATCAACAGATGGTGAACTTACGTCAGTAACCTTCCTGCAATTGGATATAACCGAAGATATCTTACTACGTAATCAACTACAAGAAATTGCATTTATCGACCATGAAACAGGTCTTATGAGTCGTCATAAACTTGAAGTCTTGGTTAATGAGTATACTAAGGAACAAAAAAACTTTTCGTTTGTATATATAACAATCGATCACTACTATACATTAAAAGATTTACAAACGCATGGCTCAGAAAAGGAACTTATTAAATCGTTCACAAATCGTTTAAAGCGATTTTTCAAGGGTGAACCGATTGCGCGAATCGGAGTGAGTGAATTTGTTATTCTTAGTGCCTACGGTGATTGGTATGTACAAGGCTTTTTAGACTTCCTCATTCAACAACCAATCTATTTAGACAATAATGCTTTGCAACTCTCAGTAAGTGGCGGGATTATTAAACACCCTACAGATCAAAAGACATATTCACATTTAATGAAAGCAGCACTAGTTGCTACAAAAGAAGTCGTTGATCACGGTGGCGGTAAAATCGCATCTCTTTCCGCCAAGTTGCATAAAAGTCTTAACCGAAAAGCGATTATCGATCGCAAATTGTTAACTGCACTTGACCACAAAAACCTGCAAGTTTATTATCAGCCACAAGTCGATTTGAATTCAGGTAAAGTACGTCTTTATGAGGCACTTGTGAGATGGGAAGATGAGGAACTTGGACAAATTATGCCCGATGAACTTATACCCATCGCCGAAGAGAATGGACTCATTCATAAAATTGGCCTGTATGTTTTGGAAGAGGCAGCAAAAGTTGCGACAATTTTAAATAAAAAAGACAGTTTCGTAAACATAGCCGTCAACTCTTCCGTCCGCGAGTTTAGCAATCGTAATTTAAGCAATGAAATTATTAAAATTCTAAGAAAAACAGGTTGTCCTGCTCAATTGCTTGAACTTGAAATTCAAGAAAACTTTGCGTTTCAAGCTGAAGAAGAAAATTCAATTCTACAACAAATGAACGAACTAAGAGAGCATGGAGTGGAATTCACACTTGATGATTTTGGTACCGGTTTTGCTTCTTTACGTTATATGCAAACGTTACCCATCAACAAAATCAAGATAGATAAAGTCTTTATACAATCCATGTTAACCCACCCCAAAACACAAAAACTTGTTGAGGGAATGATTCAATTTGGAAAGTCAATGGATATATATGTAGTAGCTGAAGGCGTTGAAACAAAAGAGCAACTGGATTTATTAAAAACAATGGGCATCGATGCTGTTCAAGGGTATTATATTGGTGTTCCCGTAACTGCAGACTCAATTCTACATTCAACTTATACTATCTGAGACCATAAAAAAAGACAATAACAAAATGGCCTATTACATAAATAGACCATTTTCCTTTGTCCTTTATTGAATCTGTAATCCACTGATGGGTGCAAAAGTATCGAGCGAATAGTTTTTAATTTCCCTTAACGAGATTGTGTACAACGCATCTTTACTCGAAATGATCCGCTGAATTTCTTTCTCATACTCTCCGTATTGCTCTCCTGGACTTTTTTCTTCCAGAAGATTCCCTTTCAATACAATCCCTTTTTCAGATGTAATTTCGTAGATGAGAGCCCCCATACTTTGAAACTCAATATCCCTAAACTCTCCATCCACCTTCTTTTCTTTATAGATTATAACCGGGAAGCCGAATAAACTTCGCTTCTTATGTTGAAACAATGCTTTATGATCGTATTGAATTGGAGAATATGTCTGACTTTCCCCAATGATTTCAGTGTCCTTCTCTTTCGGATTTGCAAAATCCGTTACATCAAATAAGGAAATCTTCATTCCTTTTGTCGTAATAATCGGTTCCCCGCCTTGCGGATTCTTTTCAGCAACTGTTTCATAACCAAAGCCAATCAAGTGATTTTCATCCAGGGGATGTAGGTAGTTGCTAAAACCAGGTATTTTAAGTTCCCCGAGCACTTTTGGCGCGGTTGGATTTGCCACATCAATAACAAATAAAGGATCCGTCTCTCTAAACGTCACCATATATGCTTTATCCCCCATAAAACGAGCAGAATATATTCGTTCTCCTTTTGCAAGTCCTTCAACAGATCCGGAGACTTTCAGGCTCTCATCTAAAATAAATAAATGATTTTTAGACGTATTATTTTCATCCCACATATTCCCCTCCGTCGTCACAACACGGAAGTAGCCATCATGCTCATCCATCGAAAACTGATTTAAAATACTTCCTTTTAAAGTGGCCGAGCTTTGGAAGGTAACCGTGGTACCATTTAAACTAAATTTAAATAAATCGCTATTTCCAGTACCGGGATTCCACATCATACTGGAATTCGAGTTCTTTCCTGAAGTTACTTGCTCATAGTTTGTTGCTGTCAAATACAAATTGTTTGTAGACATATAAAGCTGTTCACTAGCCCCCAAATACCCTTTTGTTACGACCTTTCCTTCTGCTGGCGACGATAGGTCAATTGCGGTAATTACCGAATACGTTGGTTCTGATGCTCCCGGCAAGATTGATATGTTTTTATAATCCATTATTTGAGACTCTTCGCCTTCATTTGAATCACTTATATATGGAAGGAGCTGCACATCATCCAATGTTTCCATCATCCAAAAGTTCGGTTGCACATTCGTTACAAAGTAAAGAATATCCCCGACTTTACGTGCTCCGTTTAAATAACCTTCAGCCCCAATCTCCCGTATAAGCGATGGTTTTTCAGGCATTGAAACATCATACAAGCGAATTGTTGTCATGCTCTTTCCTGGCATCCTATCCACTGTAGGATCCATCTTTCCAGTCATTGGATAAGATTCAAATCTGCCTCCTAAAATAAGTAGCATATCTTCGTGAAGAAATAGTTCAGAAGGATAAAAGTCTTCTTCCATAGTAATTTCTGATGCAGTTTTCAATTGGTCCGGATTACGAATATCTGTAATCGAAACTTTTCCATTACCAAGTGTTGCGTATATATATTCTCCGTCGGTTTTCACCATATCGGCTTCATCGACACCCTCAACTTGAGTATTTGTAGTTGAGTGATTGTCTGCACTGGATTTATTTGCACCACTGTCACTATCACTTAAGGCCGAATCCTCCCTAGTCTCCATTTCTACTCCATAGCTTTGTATATTCCGCATTGTTAATGCACGTTTGAAGTAGTCTGTCAGTTCCTTAGCGGACGTTACTGATTCAAGGGTTTCATGCATTGTGAACTTTATTTCATTTGATGAAAGCGAACTAAAAGGTTTCCCCTTAAATGCACTTCTTTTAATGTGTAATGTGTACTTTCCTGGTTCAAGACCTTGAATATGAACGATTTGCCTCCCTTTGTCTAGCGTAAGTTCAGCGGTACTCTTTTTCCCGTTACTACTTGTGATATATAAATCTTCTGATTGAATGGCGTTTACATTCAAAGCTTCAGAAAAGTTTACATACAACCCTTGTTTCGTAAGGGCAATCTCTGAGGCCGTCACAGTAATTTTCTCAATCATAAAGGCGAATAAAACGGATACAACCGTTACGAATAGTGCACCCAAAAGCCATATGCCACGTTTTTTCAAATTTAGGACTCCTTCCAAATTTAGGTTTCTATTTCATTAGACTGTTATCAGAAGATTTAGTTACAGTAAATTAAAATTTCCTTGAAAATACGTACTATATTAAGAAGACAAGTACTATATTGAGAATAGAGTTTGAATACTACCTACTCTCTTTTTTGATAGAATTAGAAATTATATTAGAATTGTGTCGTCTTTGTTACAAGGTTAATATAGAATAGACATGAGACTAAATAAGGAGGAAGATACTTTGAAGACAATGACAAGATGGTCAAATACGATTATGGAGCGATATTTACCCGATCCATATATTTTCGTTGCAATTTTAACGTTAGTCGTATTTCTCCTAGGACTTGGTTTAACAGATTCCAGTCCAATGGCAATGGTTACTCATTGGGGTGACGGGTTTTGGGGACTTCTAGCATTTACAATGCAGATGGTAATTGTACTTGTAGCGGGCCATGTTCTAGCGAGTAGCCCGGTATTCAAGAAGTTACTAAGCACGCTTGCGGGAATTGCTAAGACACCGGGACAGGCAATTGTACTTGTTTCCGTCGTTTCATTAATTGCATGTTGGATAAACTGGGGCTTCGGTCTAGTAATCGGTGCACTTTTCGCTAAGGAAATTGCAAAAAAAGTGAAAACTGTCGACTACCGTTTGTTAATCGCAAGTGCATATTCAGGATTTATCATTTGGCACGGCGGGCTTGGTGGATCTATTCCACTTTCAATCGCAACAGCAGATCATCCATTCGCAGGTATTATGGGTGTTGTTCCAACATCAGAAACACTATTTTCAACTTATAATTTAATTATTATCGCCGCACTTATTATTTCAGTTCCAATCTTAAATCGTTTCATGATGCCAAAACCTGAGGATACGGTTGTTGTAGATCCCAAGTTGTTAGTAGATGAAATCGAAGTAGTAGTCGATGAAAAAGTTACACCAGCAAGCAGACTTGAAAACAGTGTGATTCTATCAATGCTCATAGGTGCACTCGGTCTTGCGTATCTCGTTCAACATTTCATAACAAAAGGATTCGATTTGAATCTGAACATTGTAAACTTAATTTTCTTTGTCTTAGGGATTATTTTCCACGGAACACCGAGACGCTTCCTTGCTGCGGTTGCAAATGCAGTAAAAACAGCTGGTGGAATTATTATTCAATTTCCATTTTACGCAGGAATTATGGGCATGATGGTTGCTTCTGGACTCGCGGGCGTAATGTCTGAATGGTTCGTTAGCATTTCAACTGTCGCAACATTCCCAGTCTTCACATTCTACGCTGCAGGACTTGTTAACTTCTTCGTTCCATCAGGTGGAGGTCAATGGGCAGTACAAGCACCTATTATGCTTGAAGCTGCACAAACACTTGGCGTAAGTTATTCTAAGACAGCTATGGCTATCGCGTGGGGTGACGCATGGACAAACATGATCCAACCGTTCTGGGCACTTCCCGCACTTGCAATTGCTGGTCTGCGCGCTAAAGACATTATGGGGTATTGTGTATTCGTTTTATTATTAAGCGGTATCATTATTACAATTGGATTGTACTTCTTTTAAATAAACACTATTTTAAAGGAGTCCCTTGGATAAATACTATCCAAGGGACTCCTTTTTTATTTCGCTTTAAATTTTGTTGTTTTTCCTCATCCAATAACTTGACGATTTTTCTTTGCCTTAATATAAGAAATCAGGCTGCGAATAAATAAGTAAGTTAATAATTGTGCATACGCAAATTACATAATGACACTGACAAATATATTAATTGGCGAAAAGGCTTTTTGCGCTGCCTGTGCCGCAAATAATTGCGATGTATAGACCATATAAGCAAGATGCCAAATGAAGAGAAGTGGATATGTATATTCAATATAAAAAATATCCGATTTCCCGAGTGATACGTAGAGACAACTCAGCATCTTCAGCAATTGAATATGGATCGTATCCACCCGGTGGCTTCACCATAGTTTATTGTAAGTGATTTGGGGAATACTTCGATTACATTCCAACTTTCTAAAGGAGGGTTTTGTTTGTCGAATAATAATTACAATGAAGCCGATAAAAAGGTGGAAGTAAAAAAACAAAATCAACAACCCGGCATTGAAGAAGAAATGGTTCCCGCCCCTATTTATGAAGACCCCGACTATAAGGGATCTGGAAAGCTAAAAGGAAAAAATGCTTTAATCACAGGCGGAGACAGTGGGATTGGTCGCGCTGTAGCTATTGCATTCGCAAAAGAGGGAGCGAATGTCGCAATCGCATATCTAGATGAAAAAGAAGACGTAGACGCGAAAAAAACGGGGCAAATTATTGAAAAAAACGGTGTAAAATTCCTTCGTTTCAGGATTGACATCAGTAAAGAAGATAATTGTAATCAGTTAATTTCAGACGTGGTAGGAAACTTTAGCAGCATTAATATTCTGGTGAATAACGCTGGGAAACAGTTTCCGCAAGACGATATCGCGAACATTACGAGCGCAAAACTGATTGAAACATTCGAGACCAACTTCTTCGGAATGTTTTATTTAACAAAAGCCGCGCTTGCAACGATGACCAAAGGCGATGTCATCATCAACACTTCTTCGGTGACAGCCTATAATGGATCCCCTGGACTTCTGGATTACTCAGCTACAAAAGGCGCGATCACCTCATTTACTCGTTCACTCGCACTCAACTTAACTGATAGAGGTATTCGTGTGAACGCCGTTGCCCCGGGCCCAATTTGGACTCCTCTTATTCCAGCGACATTCGATAAAAAGCAAGTCAAACAGCATGGGTTAGACACCCCAATGCAACGACGTGGCCAACCGGCCGAAAATGCTCCCGCCTATGTATTTCTCGCAACGAATGATTCAAGTTATATGACGGGTCAAACGATTCATGTTGACGGTGGCGATTTTGTAGGCTCATAAAAAAAAACGACTCTCGGCATTGATTGATGCTGAGAGTCGCTTATTCAGTTTATGCTTCCACAAGTTCCTTCGAATGCCTCTTTTTATAAAGCAATGCGAAGTAACCAAATGTGATTGCGAGAGATCCAATAATAAACGTTAGGAGTATCGCATTATTTGTCCAAAGGAATGACGTATCCCCTGTTGAAATCGAAGCTTTAAACGCTTGGACCGAATAAGTCATAGGGAGTAACTTGTTGAATATTTGTAGTGGTGCCGGTATTAACTCAAGAGGAAATGTCCCTGCACTCGTAGTCAATTGTAAAATCAGGACAATGATTGCCATAAAACGTCCTGCATCGCTGAAAAGTGACACGAACATTTGAACAATGGCAATGAATGTGTAGCTTGTAATGATTGCTGTTATGATGAACAACGGCATATTTGCTACTTCCATTCCCAATGCAAATTTAATAACAACAACTGCAATCATAGCTTGTAAGAAACCTACGACTGCAAGTACCGATACCTTACTTAAAAACCATCCAAATGCACCTGTTGGCTTAATTGCAGGTTCAACAAGTGGAAATACGATGGATAATAGAAGAGCACCAACAAACAATCCAAGAGATATGAAGTATGGTGCAAAACCGGTTCCATAGTTAGGCACTTTATTGATGCCCGCATTTTCTACATCAACAGGTGCCGCCGCCATTTCAAAATTTTTCTCTGTTGGATTTATCTCACTAGCAGTATCATTCGCTTCTGCAAGTTTTTCCTGTAATGTTTGTGCACCTTTATTTAATTCTCCGATTCCATCTGCAAGTGTTATAGACCCTTTGGCAAGATCTTGTGATTTCGATGCAAGTGTTCCAGTACCATTTTGAAGTGTATCTGTTCCTTCGGTTAATTCGACAAGACCAGACGCCAATTTGCTGGAGCCATTATTTGCAGATGTCACTCCCTCAGAAAGTGTTGAAAGCCCCTCAGAAAGTGTGGCATTGCCTGTTGCAAGAGCATCTGAACCATCCCGAAGTGCTGTTGAAGAACCATTTAGTTTCTCCAAACCTGCAAGTATCTGACCTTTTGCCGTTGTAAGTTGTTCGGAAGCTCCGTTCAGCTTTTCAGTACCAACTGCAAGTCCATTTGCTCCTGCAGATAAATCGCTCATTCCTGTTGAAAGGCCCGCACTGCCTTTCTCCAATTGATTAAGAGCTTCTCCAATAGCAGCTTTTTGTTCTTCTGGTAAGCCTTCTAGTATTGGAGCAAGCTGCGTAGTTAAGCCCGCCAATCCTGCATGTAGCTCGGATGCCACACCGGACAGTTGCCCCGTAGTCCCACTCAGTTGTTGTGATTTTTCATTCAACGTTTTAACAGATGTATTGAATTCTTTGTCTTTTTCATTAAGTTGGTTATAACTCTCAGTAAGTTTTCCAACCCCATCCGTATATTCAGTAATTCCTGTTTTTAAATTGGATGCACCTGCAGTAGCTTTTTGTGCTCCACTAAGAAGTTCTTTTGAACCTATTGAAAGTGTATCGAGCCCTTTGTTTAGTTCTTGTGCACCACTTGACGCCTCTTTAGCACCATTCGCCAACTTTTGCGATCCATCCGCAAGCATAATTGTACTGCTCGCCAATGTTTCGAGATAACCTTTTAATTCATCAGCACCTGATGCCAACTTACGAGCACCATCCTGTAATTCACCTGCTCCGTCCGCAGCATCGCCAAAACCATCTCCCATTTCAGTAATGGAAGCAAAAAGTTTCTCTACATACGTTGAAGTAACTTGTTCATTTACTTCAGCACGTATACGGTCCATAGCGGTTTCACCAATTTGTGCCGATAAAAAGTTGTACCCTTCATTCGGTTTATACACAATTGTTAGCTTTTCAGGCTCTTTGTCCAAGAGCGTTGTTGCGTGTTCCGAGAAGTTTTCTGGAATCTCGATAACAACATAGTAATCTTGACTTTCCAAGCCTTGGTCTGCCTTATCTTTTGAGACAATTGTAAAGTCAAATTGCTTACTATCAACTAAGTTATTCGCCAAATCCTTTCCTAATGCTAATTGCTCTCCTTCCATTTCAGCACCATTATCTAAATTGACTACCGCGACGGGTAAATCACTCATATTCGCATATGGATTCCAAAACGCCCACAAAAACATTCCCGCGTACAGTACCGGTATAAATAATATTGCAATTAGTGGAATAATCATTTTCCTCGTCTTAAGCAGCTGTTTCCATTCAGCCCATACCATTGATTTTTTCATAAATAAACCCCTTCCAGAACTAATTGACCAATTCCCTCATATGGTCAATCAAAATTATAAAAAAAGTCTCATTTTAGGAGACTTTTAAAAATTGTCCCACTCAATACCTTAACAATTCGTTCCTCTTCAATCTCGTTTTCATGAGTTCTTCCCCAATCGACAACGAGTGCCATATAAGCTTTAAATAATAAATAAGAAACCATTTCTGTGTCACACGGTTTCAACTCACCTTTACGAATTGCTTTGACGATTTTTTCATTGATATACATAATAATTTCTTTTTCAATACCTATTAGAACCTCGCCTACAGCGGGTGTTCGAATTTCTCTTTCTTCATCTATAAGTTTCGCATACAATTGGTGAGTCTCTCGAAATTTCAGCATTTGCATTAATCTCGCATGTGCATTATCTTCAAAAGATGCACCTTCAACCGCTACGGCATCAGCTTTTGCTCTCATTTCAGTGACCATTTTCAACACCACCGCATTGAACAATTCTTCTTTATTCGCAAAAAAAGTATAAATCGTTCCTTTTCCGACATTTGCAATTTTGGCAACCTGGTCCATTGTTGTTGCTTTGTAGCCAAAGAGCGCAAATGATTTCGCGGCTGCCTCTAAGACTTCTTGTCTGCGGTCCATTTCTCCACCTCACTTTACTATTAAAGAAGTGACTGTAAAACCTTTCCGGTCAACTAGTCATTATATTATACCCATTCGTTCGAAATTGCAAGGTTTTTATTTCAAAAAAATCCACAGAAGATATTTCCTTCTGCAGACTTTATTAATTCTTAAGTAGATGGACTTGTAGCGTTATATACTTCTTCAAACGGTTGAACTATTACAAATCCCTCACCAGAAAACTCCATTTGGATGGATTCTCCGCTTCCACGACCTATAAATGTTCTAAAACTAATATCGGTCTTGAATTCAGGAGTTAAATGACCCGACCAAGCTACTGTTGCGTTCGGATCTGTAATTACAGGTTCTCCGGGACGCACAAGAAGTGTTAGTGGTTCATAGTGGGAAGTAATTGCTACTCTACCTTTCCCTTTTAACGTAACATTGAACAATCCACCTGACATCATACCGGCTACTTTTCTCATTAGTTGAATATCCCATTCAATGGTCGGTTCAAAAGCGAGAAGGTCATTGCCATTCACAGTAATCGACTCATTGTTTAGGTCGAAAATGGTGATCTTTTTTCCTTGATCGGCTAAGTATAATCGCCCATTCCCCTGCGCCTTCATGAGTGAAGTCCCTTCGCCAGTTAATGCTTTTTTAAACATTTTTCCAAGGCCATGCTCTAACATTTTTTCACGCTCGAACTTAATTTGCCCTGTATAGGAAATCATTGAACCCGCCTTCGCCCAAACAAGATCCTTTAAATTCACTTCTAATATTCGCGGTGTTTCCAGTTCAAAATAATCATTTTCACGCTCATCTTGCTTCGTTTGCCTAATGAATTCATCAATTGAATAATTCCCCATCTCTACCATTCCCCTTTCAACTATACCTAATGTTTATATACTTACGTTTTGAAGGAGCAGAAGTTTCAATTAATTTCATCTTTTCAATGAATAGTCCAACCAAGCCTGACGTTAGACCAACCAAGCAAGTGGATTGTCCAACCAAATCACCGATAGTACAACCAAACAGGTTAATTCCCTCGTGGTAACACCTATTCTATTGCCCAAAAAACAAAAGAATGCCAAAGAGTGAAAATATCCTCTTCGGCATTCTGAAATGCATCATCCATTTGGTTTTAAAGAATTAAACGAGTGCTTTCGTCGTTCTTTCAGTTTCTTTAATCATAACGCCACGTTTTTTCAATTCTTCGATGTAAAGCGCTCCAGGAATAATTGTTTCTGGTGTGTGCACACCTGGTTTATTGACGATTCCAGAACCAATCATTTGAGCTACGATGGACATCGTGTTTGCAGTTGCACGAGCCATGGCTGTTTCATTTACAGAAAGGTCTTTCTCCGTAATGAGTTCGTACTCATGAGTAATTGGTGAACCGTCTTTTACACCACTAACAATTACACGTAGAAGTACAGCGTCTGATTTATTTCCTAGACGAAGTTGAGGTGATAAGTGCTCACGCATAACGTCCCGTACTTTTACCGTTGTTCCGCCAACCGAAACTTCGTTGTCGCGTGATAACAATCCAAGGTCTACAAGCAATTGGAACTTCTCAGCATGTCCTTTGTAACGAATTGTTTTATATTCAAGCGTGTTCACGTTCGGGAACGATTTAGTTAGTGTAGATGTTCCTCCAGAAGTATGGAACGCTTCGAGTTCACCGTACTTCTCGAAAGTAATCGTTTCAATTTCTGATAACGATGGAACTTCCTTCAATTCTCCGTTACGAATCACATGCGATGAATCGGTGTAGTGATCAAATACGCCTTCTAATGAAAATACAACATTGTAATTTAGTGGTGGTTCAGGTTTCACTGGAATACCACCAACATACAATTTCATTGAATCTACTGTATCTAGTTTACTAGCACCATAGCCTGCCAGAATATTAATCATACCAGGAGCTACTCCAAGGTCCGGAATGAGTGTTACGCCCTTCGCAACGGCTTTGTCAGCTAGTTCAAGTACAGCGTCTGTTGCGCCGCCGATATGTCCACCAAGGTCAATTGAATTTACTCCAATTTCAACTGCCGTTCGTGCAACCTTTTCGTTAAATGTATAGAAAAGTGCATTGACTACAACATCTCCAAGGGACATAACATCCGCCAATTGCTGATCATTTGAAGCATCCAATAAAAGAACTTCCAATTTATCGGACATAAGATCTGCAGCAAAGTCCTCAGCTTGTCTGACGTTTAAATCTGCTAAGTATACCTTTTCAACGTTCTCACCTTTTACAAGATCTCGTGCTGTTTCTTTCCCCATTAGACCTGCTCCAAGAATTACGACTTTCATATCTACATCTCCTCATTTTGTGTTTAAGAATCCCGGTTTTCTATAAGTAATCCAGCACCACTTCGTGCCAGAATAAGTGACTAATTTTTCAGTTTTTAAATGACCAGGTCTACATCATCTCTAGTATACAATCTCACTTGTGCCAACTCTTCTTTGTTTACAGTGGTCGTTACTGCTGCATAACTCATCACCGCAGTTTGTTGCCACGAACGACTGAAAGCTACGTTTAAATTCATTGCATCAAACCTCTTTTCTAAAAGAAATTCTAAAACGGAAATACGCACTTATTATAACACGGTTAATGTAAGCACTTCCACCCTATCTTATTCGACTAATTTCGACAAAACCCTTTTTATTTGAAAGAATTATTAAAAGAATTTCAACAATACAAAAACGAGCCTACCAAGGAATTGGTGGGCTCGTTATCTTCAATCGCTATTTATCTGAAATGTGTTCATATGCTGCGTCATTTTTAGGCGGTATCACCCGTTTTACAAACAAAGTCAAAACAAGTGCTACTGCTGCAACAAGGGTTGACAGGAAAAAGGAAAAGTTAATTCCATCGAGCATTGCTTTAGACTCCAGATCCACCTTGAATAATGCAAGACTGTCTGCTGCTGTCGGAACATTTCCAGATGCCGAAGCTTCCGCGAATAATTTCGTACCCGCTGATTCCATTCGTTTTGTCATTATTGTTAATAAAATCGCTGTACCAATCGCACCGGATACTTGTTGCAATGTATTATTCATCGCAGTACCATGTGGATTTGATTTCATTGGCAGCTGATTCAAACCATTCGTCATAATCGGCATCATGACAAGTGATAACCCAAACATTCGAGCCGTATAAATGAACATTATATAATAATATTCAGATGTTAAATTCAATTTACTTAAATAATAAGTCGTGATTATTGTGATTGAAAGCCCTATAATTGCAAGTCCACGTGCACCGTATTTATCAAACAAACGACCTGTAATTGGTGACATAAGGCCCATCAAGACCGCACCAGGTAGCATAAGAAGCCCAGAATCCAGTGGCGAAATCCCTCGAATCGTCTGTACATAAAGTGGTGTTAAAATCATTGCCGAGAACATTGAAACGGACACAACAATCGAAATCGCTGACGACAACGCAAACATTGGATGTTTGTAAATTCTGAAATCCAACATTGGATCATCCATACGCAATTGACGAATAACGAAGGCTAAAAGCGCAATGCCGCCAATTGCAATTGTTCCATAAACGAGTGGCGAACCCCAGCCCTTATCACCCGCGGAACTAAATCCATACAGTAACCCACCGAACCCGATTGTCGATAATAGTAAAGAAAATATATCTAATGTCATATCACGATTCGGTGTAATATTACGCAATTTGAATATCGCATAGATGAGTACTGAAAGAGAGAATGGCAACACAATAATGAAGAGTGTTCTCCATGTATAATTCTCAATTACCCATCCAGACAATGTCGGACCAATTGCAGGTGCCGTAAACATAACTAAGCCAAAAATCCCCATTGCAGCCCCACGCCGCTCAACTGGAAATGCCGTTAACATTATATTCATAAGAAGCGGCATCATCATAGCCGACCCAGAAGCCTGAATCATTCTTGCTGCTACAAGCAAACTAAATGTGGGAGCAAATATCGCTAATGTTGTCCCAAGCGAAAATAGTATCATCGCTGTTATAAACAATCTTCTATTTGTAAATTTTTGAATGAAAAAAGCACTTGCTGGAATCAAAATCCCGTTTACAAGCATATATCCCGTAGTGAGCCATTGTACCTCGGAAGGCTTCACACTAAATTCATCCATTATTGCAGGTAAAGCAATATTTAACAATGTATTATTCAAAAATGCAACAAATGCACCTACGAACATAATTGCAATCATGCCATAAGGCGGTTTTTCATGCATTTTTCTAATATCCATTTATTTTCCCCCACTCATTGGCTTTACATAAAATTCGCACCAATAATTCGTTACTCTAAATACATTATACTCCTAGTCCAAAGAATGCAACTATGCGAAACTGATAAATATACTTTCATTGATTAGTCAACACTTAGGGGCTATTATATAGGTAGACTGACAGTGTAAGGGTGAATTGTATTGAATGATCGAAAACAGCATGTTTTATTAGTAGCGAAAAATTCCTTTCTAAAAAAAGGGTTTTCAGCAACATCTGTACAAGACATATTGGATGAAGCAAAGATTTCAAAAGGAACTTTTTATAATTACTTTTCCACTAAAAACGAGTGTCTAATGGCTATTTTAGACAACGGACGTGATGAAACTACGATTAGAAGACAAGAATTAATGATTGGACAAAGTAGAGACAACAAGAAATTATTAGCAGAACAAATTTCGATCCGTCTTATGGTAAATCGTGACCACAATCTTTTACCCATTTTCGAAGCGGTTTTTTATTCTGGAGACGCTGATTTAAAAGCTTTCGCGAGGAAACATCATCTTGCTGAGTTGTCCTGGCTAACGAACCGACTAATTGATGTTTACGGGGATGAAGCTGCCCCATTCGCGCTGGAATGTGCAATCTTAATGATGGGTATGATGCAACATATGATCCATGTGTGGGCGGTGGATTCAGATGAAGAGCTCAGTGCTATTAAGCTAGTGGAGTACATTCTCCGTCGGGTCGATTCTATTATGTCCGACATAATAAATACTTCTGACCACTTACTTAATGAACGTATTTTAAGAAAAATCGATACGCGGCACGGTGAATATACGCGAACTAAAATTGAACTACTTCAACGTTTAGAGCGATTCACTGAGGAAATAGATGAGGATGTAAAATCTGGCGGTACACAGTATATCGAGTTCATCTTGAACGAATTACGTTTGGAACAGCCTCGCGTATTTTTACTTGAAACGATTTTACGCTCATTCCGTGAATATTTTGCTGACACTCCAAATGAACGTGAAGTCCATGAAATTACATCGAGTATATGGAGATATTTGGAGGTACTTAAATAAATTAAGTTCTCATGTTTTACACGAATCAAAACCGAGTCAATAATAAAAGGCGATTCTCCAATCAGTATTGGAAAATCACCTTTTTTAATTATAATCAGTATTCTTCTCTATTTATTCAGCACCACTTAGTAACAACCAAATATATCTCGCTTCGTCTTCACTACCAGGTTCAAGTGTTTTATAACGTGGATATGAAATTGGCTTCACTTTAAATGTCATCAAATGAAGTACGTGGCTATTTGCTTTTGCAGCAAGTTTTCGCATTTCATCTAAGTTTGTTGACTCTCCATTTGATGCAGCTTCTTCTAGCTTCCAATCTAAGTACAGATAAGCGGCATCATGCTCGGACCCTTTTTCATATCGAACTAGGATTTCAGCAGCTTCATTGAACCGTTTCGCATGAATTAAAGAAGCTACCCCTTCGTATCTTGAGCCTTGATTGTCCGTTGGATTCATTTTTATTAAATCTAAAAACATCGATGCAGCATCATCATACTGTCCCATTTTAAACATATGAATACCGTAGGAAAAGGCAGCACGCATAAATGAGCGGTTCGGAATATTTTGCCAAGGTTGCTCTCCGACTTCGAACACGCGGCTTGCATTTTCAATTGCTTTTTCATAGAGTACGACAACTTTTTCAGGATTTTGCTCAACTTCAGCTTGTAGAAGAAGCACGTCCGGATTTTCAGGTCCAAGAATCGATGCCTTTTTTGCAAGATCACGTCTTTCTTCTTCAGTTGGTGCAAGATAAGCTTCATAGGCTAGGAGTTGTGCCCGTGCATCTGAAATACTTGGTTTTTGATTGGGTTGAACGACTCCGCCTGTTGTCATTGACGTTTCCCAAAGTGCTTTTTCCGTTGGGCGAGGATCTGTTCCAACATCATACACTCGCTCAGCAATTGGAGCATCTCCGCTCTCCATCATGTCTGAATAAAGGGAAGAGAGATGTTTACGGTACAATTCGACGCCACGCTCTTCAGCTGCAAACCGAGCGATGACTTCATCCACTTCGAGCCCTGTCTCCATCACTGCGCCGATATCGATTCCAGTGGACACAGCTGCAGCTAGATAGTCTCTTTCTTTAAGGACTTCTGCATCTTCATTTAAAAAGTAGGCTACAGACAGTTTATGCATTAATTCCCTTGATTCCGTTGTTTGTTCTAACTCTCGAAGAGCCGCGTCAAGGGCAGTTAACGTACTCAGTTGCGAAGGTGCAAGAACTTCTTCCACCAATTCATTCATCGATGCCATGCTGCGTTTTATGAGCAGCTCATAAATTTCAAGTGCGTAGTTGACGATAAAGTTTTCCGCTGTTGAATCCGGATGTTTTCCTCTTAATTCAATAAGCGATTTTTTTGTCTGTTTACTCCATTTTGCTAGAAAGAGCATCGACGAAATTGGCGCAATCGCATCGCTTCCTTTTCGAGGATCAAACAAAACAACACCAAACATCAATGAACCAATATCTGCGGGCATTCCATCATTTCGAGTAACATTATATTCGTTTTCACTAAAAAGTTCTTTCACTCTCATCTGACTCTTTTCAACACCTGTGATTTCTCCAAGTAAAACAAAAGGTTTATCCCATTGTTCTAATACGAACCGAGTTGCTTCACGAGGATTCTTCTCAAGCTGTGTCGTCAGATATGTATGCCAGCTATTTTGATCTTTTATAAATAAATAAAATTCACTAGATGCCTCTTCAATATCTTTCGTATCCCAACTTCCAGTTAACCGATTCACCCATGTCCTCATTAGAAGCATCATTTCTTCACGGTTCGAATCCTTTGGATACTGATCAAAATAACCTGTTAAAACACGGTCAAGTTCCTCATTGACAACGATATCCATAAGGCTTGAACTATCTTTACCACAGCATTTTTTATATTTCTTACCGCTTCCGCAGGTACAAGGATCATTTCGTCCAATCATGTTCTACCACCTCTTATTGACTATCATAACAGATGAGAAACAACCTATTCAAAAATACAGTTTGGTTTAAAAAAAGTCATGTAAGCATCTCTGCCCACATGACTTCACTACTATTATATTCGTTTCTATTTTACCTTCGTCCGATTAAGCCATTTATATTTAATGGCCATTAAATATATAACAATGCCAAATATAAACGTTATTGCTATAAAAACATACGGCTGTGAGTTTATGACAAATAACGGTGCAAAGGTAATAAGTAGTATTTCTACAGGTGCAATTGGAATATAAGCAAGCCCATAGTCATCCAATGTTTTACTCTTGGCATCTGGATCTACAATACGCAAAAGAGCCATTCCCATTGCAACCGTTCCAGTTGTCCAACCCCATGTGAAAATACCTTTTTCAAACCAATACTCACTGAAAAACCTTTTAGAAAGTATTGCAAAAAACACATAAGCATAAACCAAACCGAATGCAAAAAGTATAGTAAGCGGAATTATATAATCGAGCACAACAGACAAACTAATTGAAGCAATCCCAAATGCCACAAGTATATCTGTAGCACTACCACTAATTCTATTAATCACATCCACACTTACATACTTTTCCGAATCAGTTACATTCATAATCTTTTTAACGACCAAACCAACAAGAAAAGCCAAAGAAAATGCAGGTATTGCAACACTTGGTAGCAAAAGCACACCTAATTTACTTAAAAAATACCCACCCATTGCTATGATCATAACAATCGCTAAATGGAAAGCATACGGATCAATCGACATTGGAGAGACCGTATCTGTAATGGACTTTTTTCTAGATTCAAGTGGAATCAACCCAGTTCGCAGTTCATTCGGCAAATCATCAAAAGATGCAAGAAAAGAAGTATGCCCTTTTGCAGATCCTCGTTTAATAAATAGAATACCTATCGTTATCGCACTAATGATACCGATTGTTGCAGATGTCATCGCAAGAGAAGTAGCATCTTCCCAACCACTTTGTGCGAATGTTGAACCAATTGCTGCAGCCGTACCGTGACCACCAACAAATCCTGCCGCAAGAATTAATCCGAAGCCGGGATTTAAATCTTTCCAGAACGGGTTAATGAACAATAACGCAAAGATAAGCCCACCGCCCCAAAGCAACAGCATAGCAAGTTGTGAATAAGACCACATACTTCCCACTCTTGTTTTTATCGCGTTCCAGTCAATTCTAGGAGATACCAATGGCAGTGTTCCAAAAATGACTGCTATTAAAATCGCCGGATAGGTTTCAATTTGACTTGAAAAAGGCAGGATTCCAAATCCTTTTGGCCCAAATGTCAAACCGAGAATTCCGGCAATAATACTTGCAGGTAAAAACAATCGCTGCACAAAGCCGACTTTTGCCCGAATAACTGTCCCTGCAAGCAACAGCAAGCAGACGAGACCAATATCTGTGAATAAAACCCAAGGTGAAAACTCCATTTATATTCTCCTAACCAATTCAGCATTTTTACTTTAATTTCATTATCCAAGCAAATTGAGAGCGTTTGCACACAATATGTACGAAATGATTTCCAGCTTAATCAAGATAACATTTTTTATAGGGCAGGTAAACCTAATGGGTAATAACAGGAAAGTGGTGAACATTCAGAGGAATTAAAAAGTAACCCTCTCGTTTATTAAACGGAAGAGTTACAAATATATATCTATACTTTTCATTAGTCTCGTATCTATTATGTGGCGATATTCACTGGATTCGGTGGATTTACTTGATGTGGTGGTGCTTCATTTCCTTTGTTGAATAAGTTTTTAAACTTTCCGGATACCCCTAATAACTTTTGTTGCAAGTCGATTTCTGGCTCAAGATTTTTGATGCTCATTTGATATGAACGAATCATCGCAATGGTTACGATCGGGTCAACTATCGCTCTTTTTAATACAACTGTTAGAACATATGCCGCTATCACAGCAATTGCACCAGTGAAAAAGCCAAGCTCAGGTGAATTCAATGTCATAAGTTTACCAATCCCCATTAACGGAAGTGCGAATACTAAAAATGTAATAATACTAAATGCATAAATTAGTAGGACCGCGCCTGCAGCAGTCTTAATAATCCCTTTCCAACTTTGCGCGTACAAAACAACGCCGTCAGATGCCGATTTCCAAACTGTTTCATCACGCTCTTCATTTCTACGCAGGATAATGTAGCTCACTACAGCTTCATCGATGTAATTGAGACTCACAGACATTATTGAATTTAATATGCCGATAATGTTTTTTGCACCGGGAACAAAATTGAAAAACTCACCTACACGAAGCATCCAACGTTGAATTTGTTTCACCGCACCGTGTACTGCATTATCAATAACAAACGCTACGTTTGCTGAACCAAAATTTTTCTTCACTTGATCTTTACCATATGCTATTTGTCCTTTGCCATCAGGAATTTGACCGCTTCTAAGCAATTCAACAACCACGGATATATGTCCCACTTTCACCATGTACAACACATAACGCTCTAGGAACCTTAAGCCACCATAAATAACTCCGAACGCAAAGAGCATAACGATGATAAACGCAGCTGATCCTTCGCCAAACATTTTAAGCATTAGAAATCCGATTCCAATCATAATACCTAAAAAGAGTAAAGCCGCGAGTCCAAATATTCCATATATTAATATTCTGCTTAATAAAAAAGGCATCGTTTTTCTAACTAATTGCATAACAGTCATATTGCTACCTCCTTCTAGACAACTCTATCTTATAAACACTATGCTTCGATACTGGCTGTTATTCCGCTTCGTTCATGTAAAATCGAAATGAACAGAGCTGTTAAATATGTTTGAATTTATATTGATTTTGGCTCAGAATGTTTTTCAGCGATATTGCCAATGATTGGCAACTTAAACATTTTTCCTTTGTACGCCTGATAAATCAAGAACACTGCCAAGAAAAAGAATAATGGCCCTGCAAGTATCCAAAATCCGAATGATATAATTCCACCAATAAAGCCCAGTTTTATAACGCTTAAGATTGCGCCGAAAATCGATAAGCCAATTGCTAGAACAAACACCGTTGCTGTCAAAATAATAGATTGTATCGCATGAAAGCGAACGAATTTGTTTTCTTTTTCCATAAACAAAAAGACAATTGCAATGATCGGTGGAAATACATAACTTAATAATCCAGCAATATTTTCCTCAAGTCCTACTGCTGTCGGTTTTTTTACAACCGTCTCTTCCATAAAAATAGTTTGCTCAGATAATTCATCTCCAACACCCGGATTTATCTGCTTATTATTTGTCATTTGCAATTCCTCCCTTATTACTGTTCTTGTTTTTTATTTTATAGATGCAATGTTAAGTTAACGTTAAACACTGTTACCTTAATTGTCCCAGTATCTGTTAAAGGTATAGGTACGCATTACTCGTTTTGATATTTCTCTCTAGGTTCATCATACTTATAAATCACAAATGTAATCTTCGAAATATCCTCCTCTTCATTATCGACTTGGGTTATATAAATCCTAACCGCATGCTCAGCCAATTCTCCGCTTATTCGGGCTTCCTTTGCATTATTATTCTTATCCCTTTTTACTTCTAAAAAGTTTAGTTCTTTAAAAGCCTCATCATAGTAATCGTACATATCAATCCAAACTCCCGGGACTTGGACGTACGCTTCTATCGTCGTCTCTCCGTAACTGGAATCATAGCGATCACTCATAGAGTCTATAAGTGTACAGTCAGGCAGTAAGAAACCCATAGGAGCAAATTCAAGAAATTCAGTAATTGTTCGGTCGTTCATTTTCGGATCTTCAACAAATTCACCACAACTGCCTGATTGTGCGTTAACGACAGCCTTAAGGTTTCCATCGGATTTTCCATCTTTGGAATCTTCCTCAGTCGCATCCTCTTCTACGATTTCATCTTCCGGTTCCGCCTCCACTTCCACTTCTTCAATTCCATCCGCTTCACCAGGGTTCATACTAATCCCATCTTTTGATAGTTCTAACTTTCCGCCGTCTCCAAGCGGAATTGATATACATCCCACTAAAAGTGAGCTTGCAATTAGTATCGATAAAAATACGAGTACTTTTTTCAAAACGAACGCCCCCAATATGCTGTTTCTTTATATTTTATTCATTAAAGGTTAAGACTACGTTAAATTTATACAAAATAAAAAAACACCTCCAAAGGCCTACACGGCTTTTAGAAGTGTTTCTATATAATTAAGCGAGTTGCTGTTTTTTTTCGTAATTTGTAATATGGTCTTCATATTGAAAAGTTAACTCAATTTCATCCCAACCATTTAACAACATGTTTTTGTAATATGGATCAATTTCAAATGAATAGGACTTTCCATCTTCACCCGTAACCGTTTGTTCTTCCAAATTCACCTGAACTGAAAACTGCTCTTGCTGACCATTTGCGAGCAATTCTTCTACTTCGGAAATTTCAAGTCGAATCGGAAGCAATCCATTTTTCATACAGTTGCTATAAAAAATGTCTGCATAGCTTGGGGCTATTACAACACTGAATCCATAATCTAAAATCGACCAAGGTGCGTGTTCCCTTGAAGAACCACAACCAAAGTTCTCATGTGCGACTAATATTTTAGAGTTTTCAAAACGATTGTCATTTAAAACAAAATCTTTTATTTCAGTACCATCTGAATTAAATCTCCAGTGATAAAATAAGTATTTGCCAAACCCAGTTCGCTCAATACGTTTTAAAAATTCTTTGGAAATGATTTGGTCGGTATCTACGTTTTTGCGATTTAGTGGCGTAATGATGCTTTCTACTCTATTAATTGGTTCCAAGAAATCATCCCTTTCTAAAACATTAGCATTAATTTACTCTAGCAAGATTCTCTGTTCGAACATCCACGAAATGACCTGCAATAGCTGCGGCTGCTGCCATTTCCGGGCTTACCAAATGCGTTCTAGATCCCGCACCTTGACGCCCTTCAAAGTTCCGATTGGATGTAGAAGCACATCTTTCTCCGGAAGGCACGACGTCATCATTCATTGCCAAGCACATACTGCAACCTGATTCTCTCCATTCAAAACCCGCTTCAAGAAAGATTTTATCAAGCCCTGCATCTTCTGCTTGCTTTTTTACGGTACGAGAACCTGGTACAACAATTGCTGTTACAGATGGATTCACTTTCTTACCTTCAACAACTTTAGCCGCTGCTTTTAAATCACTTAGACGAGCATTCGTACAAGAACCTATAAATACATGTTGAATTTCAATAGATGTTAGAGGCATACCTTCTTCTAATCCCATATATGTCAATGCACTTTTCAGAGCTTCCTTGTCTGTTTCAGATTCGTAATCAGAGGCGTATGGTACATGACTCGAAATACCTGAACCCATCGATGGGTTTGTACCCCATGTTACAAAAGGTTCGATTTCACTCGTGTCAATTTCCAAGACCGTGTCATAAACTGCATCTTCATCTGTTGCAAGAGCAAGCCACTCTATAACTGCTTTGTCAAAATCCTCACCTTTTGGAACGTGGCGACGACCTCTCAAATATTCGATTGTCGTTTCATCTGGGCTAATTAGTCCAGCTTTTGCACCGGCTTCGATGGACATATTACAAACTGTCATTCGCTCTTCCATTGTTAAATTACGAATAGCTTCACCCGTATATTCAATAATATGGCCGTTCCCCATGTCAATTCCAAACTTCGCAATGATCGCAAGTATTAAATCCTTTGATGTTGCACCGAATCCTAGCTCACCCGTAACTTTAATTTCCATTGTTTTTGGTTTTGCTTGCCAAAGTGTTTGAGTAGACAATACATGCTCCACTTCACTCGTCCCAATTCCAAATGCAATAGCACCAAAAGCACCGTGTGTTGATGTGTGACTATCTCCACAAACAATTGTTTTACCAGGTTGTGTAAGTCCGAGTTCCGGCCCAATGATATGAACGATTCCTTGATCGGGATGATCCATATTCGCAAGCGGAACACCAAACTCATCACAGTTCATTTGTAAAGTTGAAATTTGCTTTTGTGCAATCGGATCTGTTATTGCATCCCGATTACGCGTTGGTACATTATGATCCATAGTCGCAAAACATAAGTCTGGTCGACGAACGGAACGGTTTGCAAGCCGTAGCCCCTCAAATGCTTGAGGGGAAGTGACTTCGTGCAACAAATGAAGGTCTATATAAAGTAAGTCTGGTTTTCCCTTTTCTTTATATACAACATGCTGATCCCAAATCTTTTCGATAATTGTTTTAGCCATTTTCCACTTCCCCTTTCCTTAAGCGTACGTATACATAATACAGTCTGAAACGGACTGTGTATCAAGTTCATCTATTACTTTATCTGTCCATTCTTTAGTCGATAATACCCGTTGTCCTGCCATTGCCAAATCTGCTGTGAAGAAACCATCTTCAAAAACTGCATTCACCGCTTCTTCAATTACCGCGGCTTCGGTATCCATTCCAAATGAATATTTCAACATCATTGCCGCTGACAAAATTGCCGCTGCTGGATTTGCTTTTCCTTGTCCGGCGATATCTGGCGCTGAACCATGTACCGGTTCATATAAACCGAAACCGTCGGAACGTAAACTTGCTGATGGCAACACACCAAGTGACCCTGTTATAACGGATGCTTCATCACTTAAAATATCACCAAACATATTTTCAGTAACAATAACATCAAATGCACCCGGATTTGTAATTAGTTTCATCGCAGTTGAATCGACCAACATATGCTCAACCTCAATATCGGGATACCCTTTTTTCTTTTCTTCAACAACTTCACGCCATAACTTACTCGTTTGTAAAACATTCGCTTTATCAACAGAAGCTACTTTACCTCTACGGAGACGTGCAAGTTCAAATGCTTTTTCAACAATACGCTCAATTTCTTCTCTAGTGTAGACGAGTGTGTCTACAGCGGAATTTTCTGTGCGTCGGCTTGGTTCACCAAAATATAAACCGCCTGTTAATTCTCTCACGATGAGTAAATCCACATTCTTGGCAACTTCTTCTTTTAGAGGAGATGCTTGGAGTAGGGATGGCACAGCCTTTACCGGCCGTAAATTAGCAAATAAACCGAAATGCTTTCGAATTGCTAATAATCCTTTTTCTGGACGTATATCTGATGGTGACTGATCCCACTTGGGTCCACCAACAGCACCGAGAAGAACTGCATCACTTTCTTCACAAAGAGCAATTGTTTCATTCGGCAAAGGATTGCCATGCTTATCGATAGCAGAGCCGCCAATTAAGCCATGTGTAAATTTAAATGTGTGATTGAATCGTCTTTCAATTACTTGAAGAATTTTTACTGCTGCCTCTGTTACTTCTGGTCCAACACCGTCACCTGGTAGAACTGCTACTCTTTTTTCCATAATGAGTTCTCCTCCTTATTTTTTTGTTATCAATTAAATACTAGTTACTTTGTTTCCCACATAGTCATTTACAAGATGTCGATTTACAGCATTTAAATACGCTTTGGCGGATGCTTCCAAAACATCTTGTGCTGTATCACGCCCTGTAATTGCTTGACCATTGATACTCAAGTTTACAACTGCTTCAGCAAGTGCATCTCGCCCTTTACTTACCGATGAAACGCGGTAATCAAGAATATGAACTTTTCCTTTGACGAGATTTTCTAACGTATTAAAAATCGCTTCTACCGAACCAGAACCTGTCGCCTCTACTGTTACGGACTCACCCGTCGGAACAATAGCTGAAACCGTTGCTGTTGGTGTATTAGCAGTCCCATATTGCACTTGCACATTCGTTAATTTATAAATCGGTGTATCTTTATATTGAATTTGTTGATCCGTAAATAAGATGAACAAGTCTTCTGCTGTAATTTCTTTTTTACGGTCTGCCAACTTTTTAAATTCAACGAATGCTTCATTTAACTTCTCATCACTTAAATCGAAGCCCATTGTAATTGCTCGATCACTAAAGGCGTGTCTTCCAGAATGCTTACCTAAAGCCAGCGGTTCAACAGTTGCCCCAATTAATTCGGGAGTAATGATTTCATAGGTTTCACGATTTTTCAACATGCCGTCTTGGTGAATACCGGATTCATGCGCAAATGCATTTTTCCCGACAATCGCCTTGTTCGGCTGGATGACAACACCCGTAAGCTGACTCACGAGTTGACTTGTTCGTTTAATCTCGTTCAATTTCAAATCTGTTTGAACGCCGTATATGTCTTTACGAATATGAAGTGCCACGGCTATTTCTTCAATTGCGACGTTTCCAGCACGCTCTCCAAGACCGTTTATTGTACCTTCAATTTGATCGGCACCATTTTCAATAGCTGCGATCGTATTTGCAGTAGCCATTCCTAAGTCATCATGACAATGAGCGGAAAGTTTAACTTTTTCAATTCCAGTGACATTCTCTTTTAAATACTTGAACAATGCACCGTACTCGGCAGGCGTTGCATAACCAACAGTATCTGGAACGTTAATGGTTGTTGCACCCGCACGTATGACCTGATTAATTATTCTGACTAAAAACTCTTTGTCTGAACGAAACGCATCTTCAGCAGACCACTGCACAAGAGGGAAAAATTTACTAGCGTATTTAACAGCTTCCACTGCTATGTCAACAACTTGATCAGGTGTTTTCATAAGTTTATATTCCATATGAATCGGTGAAGTTGCTAGGAATATGTGTAAATGCGGTTGTTCTGCACCACGCAGTGCATCCCATGACCGATCGATATCACTCTTCATAGCACGGGCAAGTCCCGTTACGGTTGAGTTTTTAACCATATTTGCTATGCGCTGTACAGCATCGAAATCACCCGGGGATGAAGCAGGAAAACCTGCCTCAATGATTGTTACCCCGAACTTTTCCAGTTGACGAGCAATTTCTATTTTTTCAGCTGTGTTTAAATTAATACCAGCAGCCTGTTCACCGTCGCGAAGCGTCGTGTCAAATATGTCGATTTTCCGCACTTACTACCCCTTCTTTCTGTTTCAGATTCAGCGTTGGTTAACAAACGGCATCATATCACGAAGTTTCTTACCTACAATTTCAATTTGATGTGCTTCTTCTTTTTCAGTTATTGCATCGAATTGTGGACGATTGTCTTCATTCTCTTTAATCCATCCTCTTGCAAATTCTCCAGATTGAATTTCAGCCAGAAGCTCTCTCATGCGATCTTTTGTTCCTGCATCGATGATACGATCTCCTGCAACATAGTCTCCCCATTGCGCCGTATCCGAAATCGAATAACGCATTCCTGAAAGACCACCTTCATACATAAGGTCAACAATCAATTTAAGTTCATGCAATGTTTCAAAGTATGCAAGTTCTGGCTGATATCCAGCTTCTACAAGAATTTCAAAACCTGCTTTTACAAGTGCAGTTGTTCCACCACAAAGAACCGCTTGTTCACCAAAAAGATCTGTTTCAGTTTCTTCCTTAAATGACGTCTCAAGTACACCAGCACGCGCTGATCCAATTCCTTTTGCATATGCAAGGGCAACATCTTGTGCATTTCCTGATACATCTTGATAGACCGCGAACAATGCTGGTACTCCTGCACCCGCTTCAAATGTTCTGCGAACAAGATGTCCCGGACCTTTTGGTGCTACTAAAAATACATCCACATCTGCAGGTGGTTTAATTTCATCGAAGTGTACGTTAAAGCCGTGTGCAAATACGAGTGATTTCCCCGCTGCTAGGCCTGGTAAGATTTCTTCATTGTAGACTTTCTTTTGTCTTTCATCTGGAAGCAAAATCATAATTAAGTCCGCTTGCTCTGAAGCTTCTTTAACAGATGCTACAGTCATACCGTCTTCTTTTGCTTGGTCAAATGATTTACCTTCGCGTACACCAACAACAACATCGAATCCTGAATCTTTCAAGTTGCGTGCGTGTGCATGACCTTGTGAACCGTATCCGATTACTGCGATTTTCTTTTCTTTAAGTACGCCTTCGTTAATATCGTTGTTATAATACATTTTAGCCATTGTCATTTCCTCCTAATAGTTGGGTTTTAGTTTTATCTATTTTATATTTAAGGCCCCGATACACAATACTGTTGAATGTATTCCCCTTCAACTTCCATCAATATCGGAGCACAATAAAACTCTATTTCAAAATGGAAAGCTGCGGTGAATGAACTTTCTGTGTCTCACGAACAAATGCTGTTGCACCCGTTCTTGATAAATCTTTAATGCCGTACGGTCTTAGTAAATCAATAAACGCTTCAATCTTGTCTGGATTTCCAGTCACTTGATACGTAATCACATTTTTACCTGTATCAATGACCGTTGCTCTAAAGGGTTCAATGATACTGTTCATTTCAGCTCTTATGTGAGGCGGTGAAACGACTTTTACTAAGGCGAGTTCACGCATGACAATCGCCATATCTGTAATGTCATTCACTTTTATAACATCGATTTGTTTTTGAAGCTGTTTCGTAAGTTGCTCAACTTTTCTCTCGTCTTCGACGTTTACAATAAACGTCATTTTCGACATTCCTGGTTGATCCGTGTGTCCGACCGTAATGCTTTCAATATTGAACTGCCTTTTCATGAGCAAGCCGGTCACTCGGTTCAAAACACCACTTTGGTTAATTACCGTTACGGTGATTACTCTTTTCATTTACGGCTCACTCCAATCATTTCATGTAACCCCGTGCCCGGAACAACCATCGGATAGACGTTCTCTCGTTGGTCAACGCGACAGTCGATAAGCACTGGTTCATCCGACAGCAAGGCTTCTGTGAAAATCGCTTCGGCTTGATCTGGTGTTTCTATTTTGTATCCCTTTATGCCATAGGCTTCTGCCAACTTCACGAAATCCGGTTGTACAGATATTAAGGACTGCGAATACCTTTTCTCGTAAAATGTTTCCTGCCACTGGCGTACCATTCCTAGACTTTCGTTATTCAAAATAACGACTTTCACAGGTATGCGTAACTCCTGTAGAAGGGATAATTCTTGTAAAGTCATTTGGAAACCCGCATCTCCAACAATGGAAACGACTCGGGCATTTGGTTTGGCAAGCTGTGCACCAATCGCTGCTGGGAAACCGAATCCCATCGTTCCAAGGCCACCTGAAGTCACCCAATGATCTGGGTTGTTAAACGAATAATATTGCGCCGCCCACATTTGATGTTGACCAACATCTGTTGTAACAATTGCATTACCTTCAGTTATCCGGTGGATGATTTCAATTGCTTGTTGCGGTAGTAATCTCTCTTTATCTTCTGTGTCATACCATAGTGGATAGTCTTTAGTAGATTTCTCCAAATAGGAAACCCATTCCGCCGTATCCGGTGATTCAAAACTTTGTTTCAATAATGCTTGAAGTGCTTCTTTTGCGTCCGCTACAATCGGAATTTCCGTTGGAACGTTTTTCCCGATTTCAGCAGGGTCAATATCGATATGAATGACTTTTGCATTTGGCGCAAACAAGTCTAAATTCCCCGTGAGACGATCATCAAAACGTGCTCCGATATTCACAAGTACATCACACTCATAAATGGCCATATTTGATGCGTACGTTCCATGCATACCCGCCATTCCTAAAAACAATTCGTGATGACCGGCTATGCTACCTAAACCGAGCAACGTATTCGTTACAGGAATTTGATGGAGTTCTACAAATTCTTTTAATTCGTCCATTGCTTGTGCATGCAGGATACCCGCACCTGCTAGGATTAACGGTTTTTTCGCTTCTCCAATTGCTTTACACGCCTTTTGTATTTGCAAATAATTCGGCGTTGTTGTTGGCTGATATCCGGGTAAGTTCACTTCTATTTCATCAGTAGATGTAGGAATGAATAATTCCATTGCAATATTCTTAGGAATATCAACGACTACCGGACCTCGACGTCCAGTTGAAGCGATATGGAATGCTTCTTTTATTATTCTAGGTAAATCTTTTATATCATTCACCTGATAATTATGTTTTGTAATGGGTTGGGTAATTCCGATTATGTCCGCTTCTTGGAAAGCATCCGTTCCGATAACTGCTTTCGCAACTTGACCTGTAAATACAACGAGTGGTAAGGAGTCCATCATCGCGTCTGTGATGCCTGTGACCAAGTTTGTTGCTCCTGGACCAGATGTAGCTATAACTACTCCAGTCTTCCCGGAAACACGCGCATAACCTTCAGCCGCATGAATTGCACCTTGTTCGTGACGAGCAAGTATGTGTGGAATTGGATTTTGGTAAAGTGCGTCATAAATTGGTAATACCGCACCCCCCGGATAGCCGAAAATAACTTCAACGCCTTGTTCCTTTAAAGCTTGAATGAGTACAGCAGACCCATCTTTCATTTGTGTAGATTGTGTTTGTTCTTCACTCGAATTCGTAGGCTCTTCCAATACAACTTGGTCTTCCTGAACTTTCGCATTCATCAACTAACTCCTCCTTCTTGTTTTATATAATATCTTTTCAACAAAAAAAGCTTTTTCATCCCACGCAAAGAAATAAATCTTTACATAGGGATGAAAAAGCAAGTTCATGGTACCACCCTTGTTCGCAGCAAAATTGCTACCTCGTGAATAGACTAAGTCCATTCGGTTATAACGAGCGCAAATTTCTTTACGCCCGGGTCTACATAATCAGTTTCCTTTTCAGTAGTCCACTCCGAGGTGATGTCGTAAATAGTTGTATTGCCGGCTTCCAGCACGACCGGCTCTCTGTTAATACAAAGTTCTATTTACTTTTGCCTCATCATTGTTTTAATTATATGAAATTATTAATTAATTTAAATTATTAGTTTGTGAATAAAATCACTAACTGATTTGGATTGTTGTTATCATATCCCGGAAAAGAAGAAGAGTCAACACTTTAATCCAAATTGTTTAGCAATTATGAATTCCAAATCTTACTGTATCCGCTTTCAACACTGTTAAATCAATAATTACGAAAATGTTAATAATTTAAATAACTTTAATAAAGATTGTTTACTTTGAATTAAGTGATGAATGAAGGCTTTAACCGACAAAAGAATAGTGCTTGTCACAACTGCATATAATTACAATCTAACTTTCTTTCTTAATCTACAAAAATATTCTTTTACGTTATGAGGAGTTTTAATTATGGGCATGCTGTGAAAAGAATTTGAATACCTATTACTCAGCAGGCGGTGGTATAAATCTTGAGTAAAGTGACTAAGAAAAAGATGTTGTTGTGGATTGTTGGCGGATTCGTCATTTTACTACTTAGTGGAGGCGGCTATCTATTAATGATGTACATGAATTTAACAGATACGGTAGAGATGATGCATGAACCAATTGAACGTGAACTATCAGACATGCGAGAAAAACCAATCGTTTTTAAAGAATACGACCCTTTTTCAGTACTTGTACTCGGTGTAGATGAACGCGAGAATGATAGTGGACGTTCCGATACAATGATTGTTTTGGCGGTAAATCCTGTTTTGAAGTCAACGAAAATGGTAAGTATTCCACGCGACACCTTTACGGAAATTGAAGGTAAAGGAGTTAAGGATAAAATCAATCACGCATATGCTTTCGGTGGCATTGAGATGGCTATGAAAAGTGTAGAACACTTACTTGATATTCCAATTGATTATGTAGTCCAAGTGAATATGGAAAGCTTTAAAGAGATTGTCGACGCGGTTGGTGGTATTACAGTAAATAACATGCTCAATTTCAAAGTAGGTGATGAATCCTTTCAAAAAGGACAACTGTCACTGACTGGAGAAGAAGCACTCACTTTTGTTCGGATGCGTTACGAAGATCCCCGCGGAGATTTTGGACGACAAGATCGACAAAAGTTAGTCATTCAAGCGATTTTGAAACAAGGAGCATCCGTGAATAGCCTATTGAACTATAAAAGTATCTTTAGTGCAATCGGCACCAATGTCAAAACGAATATGACTTTCGAGGAAATGATAGATGTACAAGCAAACTATCGCGACTCAGTAAATAGCATCGACCAAATTTATATTAATGAAGGTCACGGAAAAATGATAAACGACATATGGTATTACATTATGAATGACGACGAACTGGTTCGTACACAAAATGAGTTAAAAACTCACTTGGAACTTTAAAAAAGTCCTGACTACTAAAATGCATAGTCGGGACTAAATTACTTTCCATATCATCTAACGATTTTGTTCTTCCTCTTTTTATTATAATAAAGCAAAGATAATATCAACAAGATCACGAACCCCGCTAATAGTCCATATTTGAAAGCAAGCTCAGCTATGATGCCGATTCTGTTTCCAAAAAAGATACCTAACACGAAATACAATAATGTCCATAGGAACCCCGTCGTATAGGAATAAAGGGCATACGTTTTAAAGCTCATCCCATTAATACCAACAATATACGGTACCACATGCCTAACTATCGGTATGAAGTAACTAATTATCAAAGCAAAGTTTCCATATTTATAAATCATTCGCTGAGATATGAACAAATATTTAAGCTTCTTTTTACCAATTAATCGATTTAGAATTCTTGAACCAAAGAGTTTACCAAGCACAAATCCTAAGGATAACCCACTTACCACACCTAAATATGTTGCAAGAAATGCCGGGATTGTATCGAGTACACCTAACGTCGTAACTAAGCCCCCACCCATAGCGACAACTTCATCCGGAATCGGTGCACCGACAACTCCCAACCATAAACAAAAAAACAATGCAAAGTAGCCGTAATCTTCTATATAGGGTAATAAATCATTTACATTCATTTACTGTATAACCAGTTCATTTCCGCAAGAAAGCACATATGCCGGAGGAAGATTAAGCCATACTTTTTCAATGGATATTTGCGGAAAGTATTTATTTATGAACGATAGTTTGTACAAGGAATACTGAAACGTAATAAACCTACCGTCCGGTTTTAATAATTTAAGAACATTATGCAATATTCGCTCCGATACATCTTTTGGTAAGGATGCGAAAGGTAGACCTGATACGCAATAATCAATTTCATTTACATTTAAAGCTAATAAGAATTCTACAATATCCTCAGCTGAACCATTAATAACGTGCACACTTTCATCATTTTCATATTGCTTTTGTAAAACAGAATAGAAGGACTTATTTATTTCTATTAATAAAAGAAGGGTTTGCGGTCGTTTTCTTTTCATAATTTCCCGTGTAAAAGAACCCAAACCAGGCCCTATTTCTACGATACATTTGGCCTGTTCAAAGTCGATTCCACTAACCATTCCCTTAGCTAATTGTGAAGTGCTTGCTGCTATTGCCCCGGTATTTCTCGGATGCTTAATATATTCTTTTAAAAACCTCAATATGTGCATAGGGATTCACCTCGCTAAGTGTTGTACCAATAAGTCAGTTAATGTTAGACGTACCTCTAACAAATTTGTTTCTGAGGCACAAGTGCGCCAATCTTTTGTCCGTATTTTATTTCCATTTCAAAAGAGAGTGATTTTTCAATTTCAAAATCGCATTCATCTATGAATAAGACAACGGTGGAACCAAATGAAAAGTATGCCATTTCACTACCTTTTTTCAACTGATTCGTTTCATGAGTTAGATGAATACTATTAATATTCAGTGCACCCACTTTTATGACGGCTGCATTGACTTGCTCATTTCTTACCAACGAAATAAGACGGTAATTTGTCGATAATGGTTTATTGCCGTATTTCATTCCTAAACTATTTACCGGATACGACTTCCCTCCACAGGTCCATTGTTCTTCAATAATGCCATCTATTGGGCTGTGTATTCGGTGATAATCCGTTGGTGATAAATAAAAAAGGAAATAAGAACCGTTTTTAAACTTATCCTCTTTATTTTTACAATCAAATATTTGTTCCATACTGTATTCTTGTCCCTTTACAACAAATGTATCGTTCTCAGAAACTTTACCGAAAGATGATAATACCCCGTCAACTGGGCTAACAATTGTATCCACTCCGTCATCTATTTTTCGGGCATCTTTTTTCAACGTTCTTGTAAACAACTCTTGTAAGCTTGCATATTCTTCGAGAGGATGTTCCATCTCATCAACATTAACTTTATATAACTTAACAAACGATTTATTTAAAGATCGACTTAAACGAGAAGATGTGAATCGTTTCAATACATTTGATGAAATCGGGTGTCCTGTTAATTCGACTAAAGATTTAAAAAACATTTTCCTCAAAATAACACCCCCAAAAAACAATTTAGTAGTATAATAAAAAAAAAGCCATTTCCTATGGATATGGTACAAGATAGGAGTGATAAAGTTGTCTTTCACTAAAAGTGTTGATACAAAAAAGAGACTAATTCTTAATCAATCTGCCAATGTATTAACAATGCTCAATCTAGGTTCAGGCTCCATGGCTCTCATACTTATTATGAAAGGTCATGCCTCATTAGCTGCAGGTTTAATTTTCTTAGCTGCTGTTTGTGATATGTATGACGGAAAAGTCGCCAGAAATCTTAACATATCTTCAGATTTTGGTAAGCAATTGGATTCTTTAGCCGATTTAATTTCATTCGGTGTGGCCCCTGCCCTACTCATCTACCAAAGCATTCTTTTTCAATATTCTATTGCCGGCATTTTACTTACAGTCATGTACATTTTATGTGGTGCTATTCGTTTGGCACGTTTTAACGTCACAACGTTCACAGGAAACTTTCAAGGCTTGCCGATCCCAGCAGCCGGTTGTCTTCTCGCTCTATTCTTCCTAATGAGGTTCTACATTCCATCTGTCTTCTTTATGTTCATCTTACTTGGTTTATCCGTTTTAATGATTGGTACATTTAAAGTGAAAAAGATTTAACCTAAGTTATTTTATACTCTTTAAAAACTTTACCACGTTTACCATAATAAAGCTTACTCTTATTAAGAAGGTATCTACCAGTATTGTGGTAGATACCTTTTTTTAGGTTGTAGATTTAACCAGCATTCTAAGACCTATAGAAAGTGCCCAGGCCTTGTTATTTTCATCAAAATGAAAACGAATTGGCTTTTCGATTGGGAGCATTACTAATGTCTGTTTGTCGCTTGCGCGTAGTTGGAATGTTTTGTCCGCGACGATTGCCGTCATTGTAGTGTCTTGTTGTAAGATTCGGATTTTTGCACCTTCATCTGATCGATAGATTCCAAGCATAGGTCGTAGTTCAGCATCCGTTATTTCATAGTGCGGTTCAACGCTTCTTTTCTCGTCAATAGGGATGTTTAACGCTGTATTCACCGCTGCGAGCCAAATTGCATCCGCATTTACATCGCTTAAGTTCGTTAGAACAACCGCTACGATACCCTTTTCCGGAACAAATCCGAAATTGGAAGAGACACCTGGTTGTCCTCCGCCGTGTTCTACCAATGTGACGCCCATATAATCAGGAGTCGATTTTAACGCATATCCGTAAAAGCTGTCGCTGATCACTTGGTGTACGTGTTTAGCCATTTCAGATGAATATTTTTTCCCGATGATTTGATTTTCTAGCGCGTCCACATAAACCTGTCCGTATTTTAATAAATCCGTCACATTTGAGCGAATGCCTCCACCTACCGCATAATTACCTAATTCTGGCCACAAACAAGCTACTGGTTTTTCATTTTCTAACACATACGGTGTTGTGACATTTTCGACGTTCTGTAATTCATCTAGATCATATGTCGTACGATTCATATCTAAAGGTTTTAAAATGAAGGTTTTTATGTATTCCTGATAACTTTCACCTGACACTGTTTCAATAATTGCCCCAAGTAAAAGGAACATATCATTGTTGTAACAAAAATATTCGCCCGGTTTTCCTAAGACTGTCCATTCCTTCTTGTTAATATAGTCCATATGTTCTTCAAAACCCGCTAATTCCACTATTCTTTCTGTTGTTGCAAGACCTGTTGTGTGGGAAAGGAGGTGTAGAATTTTTATATTCTCCATCTTTTCATAGCCGATCAAACGAAAGTTGGGGAGGTACTTACTAACGGAATCTTCGACTTGTAACTTCCTTTCCTCCACTAATTTCATAATTGCAAGTGCTGTAAATGACTTTGTAACCGAGGCAATTCCAAAAATCGTTTCCGGAGTGATTGGTTCATTCGTTGCTAAACTTCTCTTTCCAAAACCACTTTCGTAAATGGTTTTTCCGTTTTCAGAAACCGCAACTGCAACACCAGGTATTTGTTCTTTCTTCATGAGTTCTTCTACAAACTTTTCAAATTCATTCCAACGACTCAAGTAGCATTCACCCTTACTTTCACTGAATTCTAAGAATCAATCACAATTTAAATAGAAGCCCTCCAAATCAAACAGGGGTCAACTACCAGATTAGACTAAACGATTTTCGGGTTCGCGTCCTTCAAGAACATCAATAATCGCATTCGCATTTAGATTCATCATCCCGATGCGTGTTCGAATGCTCGCACTACCGATGTGCGGCAATACCGTAACGTTGGGTAGCGTTAGAAGTGGATGATTTGGATCTACAGGCTCTACTTCGAAAACATCCAATCCAGCTGCCCAGATTTGGTTGTTTTTAAGGGCGTCGTATAAAGCTTCTTCGTCGACGATTCCCCCACGTGCCACGTTAATCAGTACTGAAGTTTTCTTCATTAAAGCAAGTTCACACTGTCCAATTAAACCTTTTGTTTCTGGTGTAAAAGGCGCCAAAATGACCACAAAATCCGATTGTATTAACAAGTCATCCAGTTCCGCGTATTCAAAACCATAGGCTTTTTCAGCTTCTATTTTCCGACTTCGGTTATGGTAAAGTACTTTCATATCAAAGCCCATTGCACGTCGCGCGACCGCCTCACCGATACGTCCCATACCAATAATGCCGATTGTTGCTCCGCCAACGTCCATGCCTGTATAATCCATCGGTGTCCAAGACTTCCAGTTCCCTTTTCGAAGCTCACTTTCTGCTTCTATTAATTTTCGGGCTGTAGCAAGAAGTAATGCAAACGTTAAATCCGCTGTCGTATTAGTCAGTACACCAGGTGTGTTCGTTACAATTACACCTTTGGACTGCGCCGCCTCAGTATCAATATTATTAAAACCGACGGCCAAATTTGAAACAACTTTCAAGTTTTTCGCAGCTTCAAATACTTCTTTGTCTATGCGATCTGCGATGACAGACCAAAGTGCATCTGCTTCCGCAACTTCTTTTAATAAAATATCGCGTGGAACGGATTCACTTTCCGACTTCCACATACGTACAGTGAATTTCTCCTGAAGTGGTAAAACGACTTCCTCAGGCAACTTTCTTGTGATAAAGACGACAGGTTTCATTAAACTACCTCCTAAATTTAAAAGAACAAATTCATAAAAGTTGCGTTCTTAATTCAACAATCGCTGAATCACTTCATGGGTTAAATTTGGGACGATTTCATGCGAGAATTTAATTTCTGTTCGTTCATATTGTTTATGACCGTCATACCCGTAAGGACCGATGTTAATAACGGGTACATTAATGGCTCGTATATCGTCATAGTTTACAAAATGCTTCGTACCCCATCCCGGATTATTGTTCATAACCGCATCAATTTCTTCTTCGTCATCACTTAGTGCCATAAAACTTGCATCAGCAATGTATGGGAAAAAATTTTTTGTCACGATTGGGTGCTCATATGCCGGTTGGACGCATTTAATTGCTTCATCAAGAGCCCTCAGCAAATTCTGCTCATTCTCGTCTTTCCCAGTCACTTCAATTCTAGGTGAATATAAAGAAGAATAAAACAAAATAATAACAGGCTGCTGATCACTCATCCATTTACACGCTTCTTCAACAACGCGTGCCGCAAACATTCGTGTATCGAGATCCTTTACTTCCATGAGTCCATCCTTAAATTTCTTCATATGGTTTATATACGTTTCACCATGCTCTTCCGTTAGTAACGCAACCAACTCCTCATAGATATAGACGCGCGGCTTCCACGTTATGTCGCGAACGGGCTGGTTGCTCAATTTACAGTATTGCTCATACTTTCTTTTGAACTCATTCAATGCATTCTCAAAAGCAATTTCGGCCTGCTCTTTCAATTTTACAAGAACATCTTGAGGAGACCACGAATGAACGAAAAAATTATAATAAACAAAAGCGGACAACGCCGTTTGCACGGTATATGTAGGTTTTAAATCAGTCTGTTTCAAGGACACTGGCGGTACAGTCACTTCCCCATATGCTTCATTGCATAAATCTGGATTGTAACTGATTTGTTTTGTTAGTTCTGCTGCAATAAAGTTCGGATCAATCCCATCAAAACAAGTTCCAACATGAACTTCCTCCCCGGTAATAAAAAACGAAGGCAATAGTTTACCTACTGTCCCTTTATAAATATAGCGATTTTCATCCCCATCAAACCTCGGAGTGACAAAATCCGCATTAACTGCACCAATATAATCGAAACCGTATTCTTCGCGTAGCGCTATTAACTCTTTAAGTGCAGATAATATGCCACGGGACCCATCTTCTTCGTCACATTCCGTGATAACAACGAGGTTTCCTTTAAGTCTTTCGGGATGTTCTGAATAATATTTGAGCAAATACAAATTACTTGCGACACCACTTTTCATATCCAAGGTGCCCCGGCCAAAGAGATATTCGCCAGATTCAAGATGCTCCGTAACAATCGCTGGAAGTGATTCTGATTTTAGGGCATTCATTAGTGCGTCCGGATTGCATGCATGGGTTTCCAAATGATTGAAATCCTCAATTCCTACCGTATCCATATGTCCCATTAAGAGGACTGTTTTATCACTCGGTTCTTTCGTTCCTTTGACGAATGCAATGACATTGTACCGTTCAATATCGTCATCTATGGTTTGCTGATATCTGACGAATGAAGGATTTTCTTTGAAATAAGATAGCTTTTTAATCCAATTATGAACTACTTGGCTCATTTCAATTTCACCGCCCAAGTTCACAACGCTATTCGTCTGTACAAGTTTTTTCGTTAAGGCGAATACTTCTTCACGACAGATTAACATATTCATATCTCCTAACCTATTTGGTATAAGAATCTCCATTTAGTTTAGCATAAACCCAAACTGTTTTCAGAGTTCATAGAGTTATCAAAATAGAAATAAAGATAAAAGAAAAAAACGCTACCTAAGTAACGTTTTATCCTCCAATATAGCTCATTCCAATTTTCTTACGATTTTTTGCAGTTTGTTCAGTACGCTCATCTGAATATCGATCTGTTCGACCTTCCCATACATTCCGGATTGCATCTAACAATTCATCATCGGACAAACCACTGCGAATCAATTCCCTTAAATCGAAGCCTGAAGACGCAAACAGACATGTATAAAACTTCCCGTCTGATGAAAGACGAGCACGTGTACAGGATGAGCAAAAAGATTCGGATACGGAAGTGATGAACCCTACTTCAGATTCGCTATCCATATAACGGTAGCGTTTCGCGACTTCACCGAAATATTCTTCATCAGACGGTTCCATTTCGTACACTTCACTCAGCATTTCGTAGATTTCTTTTTTCGTTACAACTTTGTCAAAACTCCAACCATTATCGTTTCCAACGTCCATAAATTCTATAAAACGTAACGTAATTCCACGTTCTTTAAAATAAGCGGCCATTGGTAGAATTTCACTTTCATTAACACCCTTTTGCACAACCATATTCACTTTAATTTCAAAGCCGATTTCTCGTGCAAAGTCAATATTTGATAGAATAAAATCAGGATTTATGCCGCGCCCATTTAACACTCCAAAAATTTCTGGGTCAAGCGCGTCCAAACTCATATTTAATCTTCTAAGGCCCGCATCATACAACGGTTGCGCAGCCTGGCGTAATAATACACCATTTGTCGTAAGCCCAATATCCTCAATGCCCTCTATGACAATTAACTTCTTAACGAGATCCGGAAGTCCCCTTCTCATAAGGGGTTCTCCGCCTGTTAGACGTAATTTCTTAACTCCAAGTGATGCAAAAAGTTTCGCAAAGCGCTCGATTTCCTCAAATGATAAAAGTTCGTTCTTCGGTAAAAAAGCATAATCATCACCGAAAACTTCTTTTGGCATACAGTACGTGCATCTGAAATTACAACGGTCCGTTACCGATATCCGTAAGTCTCGAATCGGTCGACCCAATTTATCTATAATCGTTTGCATGGCTTTAACCTCTCTCCAAAACATCCGGCGTATTCACATTCGTAAATACAAGCTCCTCGTTATCCGTGAGCAAGTATCCAGGAACCCAATGTGAATGATTTTCATCCAATAACTTCATCACACTTAACCGTTCGTTCTCAAGTGCATTTCGAAGGGCGTCCTTAAAATGATTATCCCATATTGAAACCAAAGGGTGCTGTCTATTTTTTGAAATAACCGCCGTGATTCCTTTTTCGTGAAAAGTCATTAACCTTTCAAGCACTTCCGAAGTTACATAAGGCATATCCGTTGGCAACACAACGTAGCGGTCCGCTTCCACAGATTCCATACCGGAAAGGATCCCTGCAAGCGGACCGAATCCAGCAAATTCGACGATGTCGGTTAGGACATGATCTTCTTTTCCATGACGTTGAATGAGTTCGGGGCGAGTTACGATTACTACTTGATCACAAAGGATTCTGAGCACATCAACAGCAATTTCATAAAAATATTTATCTCCATACTTAGCAAATGCTTTTGGCGAGCCAAATCTTCTGGAGAAGCCACCCGCTAAAACGATTCCTATAGTACTCAACCGCCACTTACCGGTGGAATAAAGGCGCATATATCGCCCGATTGTATTACATCATCTTTCAAAGCGTATTCCTCATTCACCGCAACGTGAATCGTATCTTTTCCAAAACCAGGATACGTATCCTCAGCCCAATCAAGTAAATCCTGCACAGTCATATTATCTCTTTCGAGAGTTTCATCTGCTTTCCCTGTTAACTCGCGCAGTCTTGCAAAGTAATTCACTTTAATCACTTTGGTTCATCTCCCTTCTTTCGGATATTTTTTCTGTCCACCAATCCATTCTTCCCCGTCTTCCCATATTTCTTTCTTCCAAATTGGAACAACTTCTTTCAATCGCTCAATTGCATATTCATTTGCTTCGTATGCTGCTTTTCTATGAGCCGAAGAAACAGCAATTAGAACAGCAATATCAGAAATTTGAAGTTCCCCAATTCTGTGGGCAATCGCGACTTTGATGCCTGGCCATTTGGACTCCATTTCAGCCCCTATTTCAGCCAACTTTTTCTCCGCCATTGGGATATAAGCTTCGTAGGAAAGAAATAATGTCCGGACACCGTGCGTCCACTCGCGAACATTGCCCGTGAAAATCGTTACTGCACCCGCACCTGCATGAAGAACATAGTCCGAATACTTCTGTATTTCGATGGGTGTATCCACAATTTCAAATGCTTTCATTTCAAAACTCCTTTTCGACCCATTCCATAAGCCATTTATCAAGTTGATCATTGTTCACATTTCGAACAACGAGCTCTATATCTGTAAGGTTTTTCAATTCTTCCCAGTCTGTTTCATCACGCAGTAAAAGAACTTTCTTACCTGTTTCTCGTTTATATCCTTCTATTAATAAAACATCCGGATGATCCATCATTGCAATCTCTTTTAATCCAATGAAATCGGGTTCTGCGCTCATATGGAGCTGAACAACGCCTCCACCTGCAACGATTGTCGTATTTGCACCTTCCGCAAGAAAACGCATCGTATCCGTCGATGAATCCGGCATTTCAGGTGCACCACCGTGCCCGTGATGTTTGAGCACGGCAACCCTATATCCATTTGCTTTCAGTAGTCGAACCCATCTTAAAACAAGAGTTGTTTTGCCGCTGTTTTTAAACCCTACGACATGCAGTGTTTTCATAGCACCCAATCCGCAACGCCTTGTTCTGCACCTAACAAAAGGATATCAACTTTCATGCCCGCTGTAAAACCCCTTGTTCCACTCGGAAGTACAATGATGCAGTTTCCGCGTGCGATGGATGACACCGCACTTGATTTATTAAATCCTGCGGGTCTTGCAACAACACCGTCGGGCGTACTTTCCCAAATCGCACGAACGAAACGTGTGAACGGGTTGGGCTTTTGGAAGTCTTCCGAGAGTTCCGCAGTCATCCGAGGCATATACGGTTTGTCCGCGCCCATCATATGTAAAATTGCGGGTCTCGCAAACAGTTCAAATCCCGTAAAACAAGCAGATGGATTTCCTGAAAGGCCGAATAAAAGCTTTTCACCCAACACAGCAACCGTCGTTACACTACCGGGTCGCATCGCCACTTTATTAAATAAAACCTTCGCACCAAGCCGCTCATAAATCATTGGCAAATGATCATAATCTCCAACAGAAACGCCGCCCGTTGTTATGAGTACATCCGTTTCCTCGATTGCTTGCTCGACCATTTGAGCACATGAATCTAAATCGTCTGCGTGCATTCCATAAGACTTGTAATCAATTCCCATTCGGTCAAGTTGAGCCATAATCATCGGTCCGTTGGAATTTCGAATCTTTCCCGGTACAAGTTCTTCATCCACATTCAACAGTTCTGTTCCAGTAGATAAGATGCCTACAACAGGTTGTTTGGCTACATTTACAAGCGCATAGCCGAATGTCGCAAGAAGAGCGATTGTTCCAGGATGAATGAGCGCTCCCGCGTCAATGAGATGTTCTCCCTCTTTCGCATCTTCGCCTTTATACGAGATGTTTTCACCTTTGGAAAAGGGCTTGCGTATGGTAAATGCATCTTCCGTTTCCACTGTTTGTTCGAACATTACGACGGCATTTGCATTTTCTGGAATTAAAGCTCCCGTCATAATGCGAAAAGCTTCGCCTTTATTTATCGGACGATCCGCCACATGCCCTGCCCCAATTTCCCCAATTACATGAAAAGGAACGCGCGAATCCCCGGACGCGCCATCCGTGTCTTCCGAACGAATTGCGTAGCCATCGTAAGGAGATCTATCGAAGGGAGGTACATCGTGTTTCGCAAGAAGTGGTTCAGCAAGGATTCGGCCATAGGCATTTTCTAGAGGAATTTCCTCGCTTTCAAGTGGATACGCGTGTTTCATCACAAGTTCGACTGCATGTGCAACTGGAATAGGCTTTCTTATTTCTACCACGTTTTTCACTCACTTTCTTCTGTTATACTTAAAAGTAGATCGGTACTCTATTTTGAAAGGATTGATTTCTATGTCTAAACTAACTCATTTTAATGAACAAGGACGCGCAAAAATGGTCGATGTCTCCGAAAAATCCGAAACAGTGCGAACAGCTATTGCAAAATCCTCGATAATTGTCAACGAAACCATACACGAACAAATTACAGAAGGTACAAATAAAAAAGGTGATGTGTTCGCCGTCGCTCAAGTCGCTGCAATTATGGCAGCCAAAAGTACATCCTCCATCATCCCGATGTGTCATCCAATCCCACTAACCGGTGTAGATATTTGGTTCGACTGGCTTATCGATGAGACGACTGCCCATTACGAAGTACAAATACAAGCGGAAGTAAAGACAAAAGGGGTGACCGGTGTTGAAATGGAAGCACTCACCGCTGCATCCGCTGCTGCCCTAACCATTTACGATATGTGTAAAGCAGCCGGTAAAGAAATGGTAATTGGGCCTACAATGCTTCTACGCAAAACGGGTGGAAAAAACGGTGATTTCGAACGTACCGAACAGTAATTCTATTCTAACGTATTAATCGTCCAAGTGTTTTGTGATTTCATGTATGACATGGTGGAGTTCTGGTATGACAAGTTTGTCCATCAAGAGCTCCACTGCGTTCACCGAGCCAGGTAACATAAAAATCACTTTGTCTTTAACGATTCCTGCACTTGCCCGGCTAAGAAGTGATTTAGTTCCAACATCCTCATAACTAATCATACGAGCCAATTCTCCAAAGCCATCGATTTCCTTCGTAAAATAAGGTTTCAACGTTTCAGGTGTTACGTCACGAAAACCAAGGCCTGTTCCGCCCGTCGTAATGATTCCGTGAATGTTCGGATTTCGTAACCATTCCTCAACGATCGACTCAATTTCCATCTTATCATCTTGACAAATCCATGTTTCAAAAATTTTATGGCCCACACTTTCAAGTTTTTGACGAACGGTCCATCCCCCACGATCATTGGAAATGGTCCGTGTATCACTTGTTGTGAGAACACAGAATAGCAATTGTTTTTCTGTATTTAATTCATGTGAGTCCGACAATAAAATTCCTCCTTATCCGAAAAACTGATGATATAATTTACGGCCTTTCTTTAAATCTTTTAATCCGTGAATGAGCAATCGCCCGTTACTAAATAAGATGCACCGAAACGATTCAACTGTAAATTCTACGAAAAACGGTGTTACTTTATATTTTGCCCTAAGACGTATTGCTACAGCCTCACCATCTGCGATTGTAAGTTTTCGATTAGCATCCGGTATAACTTGAACAGTATCACGCCCACATAAAACGGCATAACCGGTTCCTTCAGTTTCAACCAAAGCTGGATACAGTGGATTTGGACCGCATGTTGTACATTCCGCGTTTTTCATGCGAGTTATACCGGCTTCTACATGCGTATTATTCCAAACGTCAAAATGGAATAGTTTTTTCCGCATCGCATCTTTATTTCCCGTTAGCCATTTGAGTGCCTCAGCACTTTGATGAGCAGCGGTAATTTGGACCGCTGGAGCGATAATCCCCGTTGTATCACATGTTTCGTTTACTGCTGGTAAAACCGGAAGCAAACACCTGAAACAAGCGGACTCACCGGGTATGAATGGGAAAACTGTTCCTGAACTACCTACACAAGCGCCGTAGATCCAAGGAATCCCTCTTTTCCATGCGATATCATTCATTAACAAACGGGTCTCGAAATTATCTGTTGCATCTAAAATAATTTGAGCATCCTTTGTAATTTCTTCAATTAGGGGTCCATCTATATGATTAAGTACCGTAGTAATCTCAACGTCTTGTCGAATTTCTTTAAGTCTCTTTTCAGCGGCGATTACTTTAGGTATTCCTTCCAGTGCATCCTTTTCAGTAAATAATTGCTGCCTTTGCAAATTGCTAGATTCAACATAATCACGGTCCGCAATCGTTAGTTTTCCAATTCCGGCACGCACAAGCGTTTCTGTAATAGCGGATCCAAGTGCCCCGCATCCAATTACAACTGCATGAGCAGTACTTAGTTGTGCCTGTCCCGAATTTCCAATCGGTTTAAATAGTGTCTGTCTTGAAAAGCGATTTTCCATCGGACTGCACCCTTTCTATGGCGTAAATGAAAGCAAGGGCATCAGTCCGCGACTAGATACCCTTACCAGCTTATTCAGGTGTAATATCACTGAATGTGCCCACGTAGCGGACGACATCTCCAGTATTATCTTTAATTGTGCTAATTGAGATAAGCTCTAGATATTCCTCACCATTTTTCCGTTTGTTCCAAAGCTGTCCTTGCCACATTCCTTCCAGACCGATTTGTCCCCACATCGTTGTGTAAAATTCTGAGGATTGCCGACCTGAACTAAGTATATTCGGGTTCTTACCGATTACCTCTTCTTCTGAATAGCCCGTGAGTCGAGTAAATGCAGGATTCACTGTCTCTATCGTTCCAGAAGCGTCGGTCACCATAATTCCTTGTCCAGTCGAGTCAAAAACTTCTGATGCGAGGCTAAGACGGTCCATGTAATAGAGCCAAACTACCAAAACGAGACTCGCCAAAGCAACTTGAGAGAATGCCATAAAACCGATTGAGTACGAGCCTGTCATCGTATGCACTACAGATAACAACAGCGGAGGGAAAAATCCACCAAGCCCACCCATCATTGAAACAATGCCGTTTACAATACCAGCTTGTTTATTGAAATATAATGGAACAAGTTTAAAGATAACTCCGTTTCCGGTTCCGGCGCATATTGCGATGATCATACTTCCTACTGTGTACAATGCAATCGAAGGTGAGAACGCTAGAATAACAGCAGCAAATGTCAGTCCCGAAAACACGCCCATTAATAAAAATAGGGGTTGGAACTTATCTGCGAGCCATCCACCTACGGGCCTCATAAACGTAGCAACAGCTATGAATACAGCCGTTCTCATACCTGCATCCACTTTTTCTAACTCGAAATAAGTGACTAGAAAGTTTGGCAAGAAAATTGTAAATGCCACAAACGAACCAAATGTAATGAAGTAAAACAATGAGAAGAACCAAAGCTTTTCATTTTTGTAAACGTTCTTAATTTGTTCAACAATCGGTGTTTTTACTTTTACTTCATGTTTATCTCCGAATATGAAATTCAGTGCAGCAAAAATTAACAACAAGACGAGATATAACTTGACCGTCATCGACCAACCTACTTGAGTTGCGATTACAGGTGCTGCAAAAGTTGAAATCGCTGTCCCCATATTCCCGATGCCGTAAATCCCATTCACAAGTCCATGTTTCTCTTTGGGATAGTATTTCGGCAAAGAAGTAACACCAACAGAAAATACTGCCCCACCAATTCCAAGGAAAGTACCACCAATAATTAAGTGAGTAAATGTCGATGCTGCGCTTATGTAGAATACTGGAAACAATAGTAGTATAAAACTTACTAAAAAGATAATTCTTGCACCAAAAGCATTTGCGTAATAACCTAAAGGTATTCTTAATATCGATCCAAGAACGATTGGAACTGCAGTGACCATTGCAAGTTTCTCTGTCGGGATTGCAATATCTTCACGTATAAATGGCAAGAGCGAAGAAATCAATACCCAGACCATGAATCCAACTACCAGGTTTGCCGTCTGTAACGGTAATTGCACCTTTTTATTCATATAAATCCGTCCATTCGCGATTTATTTGTGTACTACTTGTCTTTGGTGCCTACTCTCATAAAATTGAAGTGTACAACTTTTCATAAAGTTCATCTTGTTCTTTAATATTCAGGATATTATCTACCATCGGAAATAATACGGACTCTTCTTTTACAAAGTGAACAGTAATTACTTCAAATGCCTCCGCAGCATCGCGAACAACTTTCTTCATATCCATCATCGTGAAATGATTTACGTCACCAAGTGTATGATGTAGAAAATGCCCAATGTAAGCATCAATTTCTTCATGCTCTTCTTCTGTAGCATTAACTGGACCTTGATCACTGCCCACATATTTTGCAAGCATCGGAAATAGATATTCTTCTTCTTTTTCTGTATGATTCTTTAAAGGTTCAATAAACGCAATCATAAGCTTTCTTAGCGACTGCAATGCTTCGTGTCCTTCCTCCAAAGTATATACATCTCTTTCAAAAGCTAGAACAATAGTATGCCATCCATCCATTAAGTACGCTAAGTAACGGTGTTCATTTTCAAGAACTCGAAGTGCAGGTAAAGCGAATTTAAATTTATTTGCGTCAGCCATTTGAATCGGAAAGCTCCTTTCCACTAAAAATCTAAGAGTTTTTTTCGCAACGCATATTCAACAAGATCAGGTCTGCTTTTCAATTGAAGCTTTTCCATAATTCGAGATTTATGAGCCTCTACTGTTTTGACAGAAATAAATAACTTTTCAGCAATCTCTTTATTGCCGTATCCTTTTGCAGCTAGTGGAAGTACCTCAATCTCTCGTTTCGTTAATATCTTAAAAGGATCGTCCTCTATAAAACTCGAATCATGTTTAATAAATTCACGAACAAGCGAAGTCGCCATAGTCGGATGGATATACGTGTCCCCAGCATTTATAGTACGTAATGCCGTTAACAAATCTCCGTCCGGTGCATTCTTCAATACATAGCCAGATGCGCCATTTTTCAACACGTGAAATAGATACTCTTCGTCATCATGCATCGTCAATATTAGAATCTTCGTTTCCGGGAAATCTTCTGAAATTTTCCCTGTTGCAATCAATCCACTTTCCCCAGGTGGCATACTGAGATCCATAATTAATATATCGGGATTATGCTTTGCAACTAATGTATAAGCTTCCAAACCATCCGCAGCTGTTGCAACAACTTCCATATCGTCTTGAAAGTTGATAATATGCATAAACCCGCTACGAACAACCGCATGATCATCCGCAATTATTATCCTCATGGAACATCCTCCTTTTGCACATCTATCGGCAGTGGAATTACTAAACTTATGACAGTACCCTTGCCAATATCCGTTCGAATAGTTAGTTGCCCCGTCGCAAGATCTGCACGTTCTCTCATCCCGAAAAGGCCGAGACCCGTTCCCTTTGGATTAATCGCATTAAGATCAAATCCGACTCCATTATCCAACACAAGCAGTTCTAGATTTCCATCTTTTTCGTAAAGCCGAACAGAAACTTCATCCACACCTGCATATTTTAGTGCATTAAAGACTGCCTCTTGGCAAATCCGATAAACTACTGTTTCGATTTCACCATCGTATCTTTTGGCAGACAGTTCTGCTGCAAATTGAATAACGAAACCATAGTTTTTTTCCATCCATTTAAAATGCGTTCGAAAAGCAGCTTCAAGCCCAAGATCGTCTAGAGTTGCCGGTCTTAACTCGACCGATAAATTTCGAATATCATCCAACAAACGCATAATTGAGCCTTCTGTTTGCTGAACCTTTTTGAGAACATCCGCATTTATATCCATGTATTTAAGCACACGTAAATCAACAAGAGTACTGAGCATTTCTTGTGCAACGCCGTCATGAAGATCCCTTGAAATACGTTTTCGCTCGTCTTCTTGAGCTTTAATCACATTTTTAACCATCGTTTGATGACTCAATGCCTCTTGTGTTTTATATTGTTTGGTCAAATCTCGTAGCATTAAAACTGTGATTTGATTTTCATTGTCTACTGCTTGAAAACTTGCAGCATACGGAACGATTCCTTTTCCTAGTGTATCTAAATACACTTGAAATGAACTGAAATCATCTTGTGGACGAGCGAGATAACATGATTGACAGGTTTGAAGTTCTTTATCATTCGTATACCCTTTACAAGTCATGCAGATTGCATCTTTATTGCCTAAAACCATCTGATTGAGCACTTCTGGACTTACAATTTGTTCAGCGGAATGATTCATAGAAATCACTTTTCCATTTCCATCAAAAAAGAAGATGGCTTCAGATGAATTGTCGTACATTCTCATTAACAAGTCTGTCAATTGAACACTTCCAATTTGCATCAATGTTTCACCATCTCCTTATTGTAAAACGGACCGAATCTTGGTCCAACTTCAGTCTTTAATCTTTCAAATTCTTCAATTGTCACTCTATTCCCACCACGGTATCCCACCAACAAGACGCCTTTTACACGATTGTATTTAAACAGAGGGATTGCCCCAAAGCTTTTTATGTTCTCTGCAACAACGATTGGATACGAAAATAAGTCACTTTTACCATACAGTTCTTCAACTTCTTGAACAAGCATTGGCTTTCCTGTCTTAAAAACGATTCCGGCTACACCTTTGCCAGATTGTAACGTAATTCTTTTATATCGATTACTAATATTCCCTACACTGTACTCCCATTTTAAAGAAAAGTTACTTTCCGCAGGTTGGACAAGTGCCAAACCTACAAAGTCAAATCCAAAATGTTCTTTAAGCTGATCTAATTTATGCTGGTAACTGAATTTTCTTATTTCCTTCATAGTCTTCTCCTAAAAATAGTTAGTCTGGACGATGCTTTCTATATAGGATATAGCTTCTACCAACATAATTCAATGGTACACTCCACACATGAACGAGTCTTGTAAACGGCCACATCGCAAAAATCAAGAATCCCGATAATACGTGAAGCTGGAATGCAAGCGGAACACCCGTCATATAAGCACCATCCGGTCTTAAAATAAGTAAGGAACGAAACCAAATAGATATTGAACTCCGATAATCGAAATCGGGTTGCACAATACTTGTCGCAATCACACTATACATTCCAATAAAAACGATAAACAGAAGAAGTGAATTGACAATCAGGTCGGAAGCAGATGAAAGTTTCCGTACACTTTTCAATGCAAATCTACGATAGGTCAATATTAACATACCCAAAAATGTTACGACTCCAAAAAAACCTCCGCCCCAGACTGCTCCCATATGGTACATATGATCACTTATTCCGACTGCGCGTGTCCACTCTTTTGGAATACCAAGGCCCGCAACATGTCCACCGATTACTGGGATAATTCCAATATGGAAAAGTAAACTACCAATCATTAATTGCTTTTTCTCAATAAATTCACTAGATTTTGCGGTCCAACCAAATTTGTCGGTCCGAAATCTAAAGATATGACCTACAATAAAAATAACTATACAAAAATACGGAAAGATAACCCACAGGAATTGATTACCCATTTGTTGGTGCCTCCTGACTTACGCAAGATTTAAAGGTCTCCCTTAATCCTTTAATGAGATAAAAGTAAGGGCTATTATGCTTTTCAAGTGCTTTTAACAAGTGATACGTTCCGTCTTCAATTACTGCGAGAAGCATTCCGAAGCTCTGTTCTGCTCTTGGATCCCCTATCCATTCAGATGCATAAATAAATTCACACATTAAAGGCAAGAAATCTGACAGCTCAGTGTCCGGCATGTTCAAACCAAACATTTCATATAAGACTTTGAGTTTTGCTAGCATTTGTCCACGTTCTTTTGCATCCGCATACTTAACGTACGTCATGAATAAAGTCGAATCTTTCTGGAAGTCAAACGTATATGTATACATTTCCTGAATATCATCGATGCTGCATTCATGCATTAAATCCCAGTACTTTTTTATGTCCGCATAACCCGGATGGGAAGAGTCAAAAGACTCCTCCATAACCGAGGGGTGAAAGCTAATTTTCTCAGGGTACGTAAGTTGTTGTGCAAAGAAACCAAATGCATGCTTTTCCTCATAAAGCTTCTCTAAATCAATCACGCCAAATCCCCCCGTAAAAGTTTGCTTCATAGATTTCTTTACCTGTTTTTTGGGGTTCAACAGGTCCACAACCATCACAACTACCGTCGGCATTGCTAATTGGAGCTGTAGCTGCGTAATTATATGAGTTATTGTCGCTTTGGCCCATTCCAAAGTTGCCCATTTCATCGTATCCTGCCGACCCTTGCGAGCGATATACGTTCACAGTATCTTCTCTATGAGATGTCGGAATAACAAATCGATCTTCATATTTAGCGATTGCTAAAAGTCTGTACATTTGTTTTGTACCATGCGCAGTTAATCCGACCCGCTCTAATTTGGACTCGTCGAAATCTTTACCTGAAGATACAGCACGCATGAACGAACGCATCATCGCCATTTTCTGCAGTGCACCTTTTACAGTTTCTGTATCACCCGCAGTAAGCATATTGGCCAAATACTGAATCGGTATACGCATTTCCTCAATTGCCGGGAAAATCATATCCGGATTTTTGATTGAGTCTCTTCCTTCAAAATAATTCATAATCGGGCTAAGTGGTGGTACATACCACACCATCGGTAATGTACGGTATTCTGGATGAAGTGGGAAAGCGAGCTTGTATTCAATCGCCAATTTATAAACTGGAGAGTTTTGAGCTGCTTCAATCCATTCTTCTGAAATGCCGTCTTTTCTCGCTTGTTCAATTACTTCGGGGTCACTTGGATCAAGGAACAAATCACATTGCGCCTTGTATAAATCTTTTTCATCCGGAGTGGAAGCTGCCTCAAGAACACGATCAGCATCATACAGAAGCACTCCTAAATAACGGATTCTTCCTGTACATGTTTCAGAACAAACCGTTGGTAATCCCGATTCAATGCGCGGGAAACAGAATGTGCACTTTTCCGCTTTATTTGTTTTCCAGTTGAAATAAACTTTCTTATATGGACATCCCGTCATGCAGTAACGCCATCCACGACAAGCTTCTTGGTCAACAAGAACAATTCCATCTTCTTCACGTTTGTAAATAGCACCTGAGGGACATGATGCGACACAACTCGGGTTTAAACAGTGTTCGCATAGTCTTGGTAAATACATCATAAATGCTTGCTCAAAATTGAATTTAATCTCTTCTTCAATCTTTTCAATATTTGGATCAAGCGGTCCAGTAATATGGGCACCAGCAAGCTGATCTTCCCAGTTTGGGCCCCATTCAAGATCCATATATTCTCCGGTAACTACTGATTTTGCTCGTGCAACAGGCGTGTGTTTACTATCTCCAGCCATTGTCAATTTTTCGTAATCATATGTCCACGGTTCGTAGTAATCTTTCATTTCCGGCATATCTGGATTATAAAAGATTTTACCAAGAGCAATTTTGGATAACTTTGAACCAGATTTCAGTTCAAGTTTCCCTTTTTTATTAATCTGCCAACCGCCTTTATATAATTCCTGGTCTTCCCAACGTTTTGGATAGCCGATTCCAGGCTTTGTTTCCACGTTGTTGAACCACATATATTCAGCACCTTCACGGTTGGTCCATGTCGTTTTACATGTAACACTACATGTATGACACCCGATACATTTGTCGAGGTTCATTACCATTGCAATTTGCGCCTTAATCTTCAAGCCAGTTAACCTCCTTCATTTTACGGACAGCTACGTAAACATCTCTCTGGTTCCCGATTGGTCCGTAATAATTAAAACCATAACTAAGCTGTGCGTATCCACCAACCATTTGTGTTGGTTTCATATGAATTCGAGTTGGAGCATTGTGACTTCCACCGCGTTCTTCTGTAATTTCAGAGCCCGGTACTTGAATATGTTTATCTTGTGCATGGTACATAAACATCGTGCCTTTTGGTATCCGATGACTGACGACTGCACGTGCTGTCACGACACCATTACGGTTGTATACTTCTAGCCATTGGTTGTCATCAATATCATGCTCGGATGCATCTTCATCTGAAATCCAAACGGTCGGTCCTCCGCGGAAGAGTGTAAGCATATGTTGATTGTCTTGATATGTTGAATGGATATTCCACTTACCATGTGGAGTCAAATACCTTAGTACAAGTGAATCTACACCGCCTACAATTTGTTTATCGCGTGGACCAAATACCATCGGCGGAAGTGTTGGCTTATACACCGGCAAAGCCTCTCCAAATTCTAGGAATAGTTCATGGTCAATATAGAAGTGCTGTCTTCCTGTAAGTGTTCTAAAGGGAACAAGACGCTCAATATTTGTTGTAAAAGGAGAATACCTGCGACCCATTTTGTTCGATCCTGAAAAGACTGGTGTCGGAATAACTTCCCTTGGTTGAGCTGTAATGCTCGCAAACGTGAATCTTTCTGCAGCACGATCTGCTGAAATATCCGCTAATTCAACGCCTGTATCGTGTTCAGCAGCCTTAAATGCTTTTTGTGAAACTCTGCCGTTTGTCGCTGAGGATAATGTCAGCATTGCTTCAGCAGCTTGTTTCGCGGTATGCAATTTAGGGAGACCATTCTTTATCGTATCGTCAAAATACGTGCCGTTAATTCCCTTCATCATCTCGTATTCTTCGGCAACCGAGAAATTCACACCGTGCGCCCCAACTTTTCCTGTGGACAACAATGGCCCAAGCGTTACATATTTATCAAATACTTTTGTATAATCACGTTCCACAATTGTCATTGCTGGCATTGTTTTTCCTGGTATCGCTTCAATTTCACCATTTTTCCAATCCTTTACTTCTCCGTAAGGCTGAGCAATTTCCTGTATCGAATCATGTGCCAATGGAGTTGTAACTAAATCTTTATACACTCCTGGTAAATGAATTTTAGCCAGTTCAGAAAATGTCTGAGCAATCGAGCGGTATATGTCCCAATCCGAGCGAGATTCCCAAAGCGGATCCACTGCTGGATTGAAAGGATGTACAAATGGGTGCATATCTGTCGATGAAAGATCGTGCTTCTCATACCATGTTGCAGCCGGAAGAACAATATCCGCATACAACGGTGTAGCCGTCATACGGAAATCAAGTGCGACAAGAAGATCAAGTTTCCCTTCAATTTCATCACGCCACACCATTTCTTCAGGTTTAAGTTCATCATTTTCGGTTGCAAGAAGGCCACTTGACGCACCGAATAAGTGCTTCATAAAGTATTCCTGACCTTTTGCAGAACTCGATACAAGATTCGAGCGCCAAACGAACAAGGACCTTGGGAAGTTTTCAGGTGCCCCTGGATCTTCAACTGCAAATTTTGTCTCGCCTGACTTTATTTGTTGAAGTGTGTAGTCGACGATTTCCGCGGTCGTTGTTTTCCCTTCAGCGGCCGCTTCTTCAGCAAAGACAAGACTGTTTTTATTAAACTGAGGATAAGATGGCAGCCATCCCAGTCTCGCAGCTAAAACGTTATAATCGGCCGGATGTTCATATCGGGCCTTGCCGCCAGTTGGAGACATTAAAAGGTCAGCACCCATTTCTTCGTACTTCCATTGGTCCGTCGCAAAATAGAAATAGGACGTCGCATTTTGAAGTCTCGGTGGTGCTTGCCAGTCACGTGCAAATGCAATTGTGCTCCATCCTTCAATTGGACGGCATTTTTCTTGCCCAACATAGTGAGCCCAACCCCCGCCGTTTACACCCTGAGATGCCGTAAGTGTAACCAAGTTCAAGATTGCACGATAAATTGTGTCACTGTTGAACCAGTGGTTAATTCCCGCTCCCATAATAATCATTGAGCGACCACCTGTATCAATCGCATTTTGCGCAAACTCACGCGCGATTTGTGTGACAAGTGCAGGCTTGACGCCTGTTATTGCTTCTTGCCATGCCGGTGTATAAAGCGAATTGACATCATCATAGCCCGACGCTTCTAGCTCGCTTCCAATCCGGTTCACTCCGTATTGACTTAGCATTAAATCATGAACAGTTGTGACAAGACGTTCAGAACCATCCGCGAATACGACCTTTTTGGCTGGAATTGGGCGTTTAAATGTACCGTTCTTAACGTTGTCAAAAAACGGGAAAACAATTTCCTCCCACTCGCCGCCATGCTCTGCGATGGATAATACTGGATCTATGCGCGTGCCATCTTCATTGTCTAAAATAAGATTCCATTTTGCATCTTCTTCCCAACGCTGTCCCATCGTTCCATTTGGTACAACGATATTGTTTGATGTTTCATCAAAGAGCACTGGTTTCCATTCCGCATGTTCTGAAGAATCTCCTAAATCACTAGCGCGTAAAAAACGACCCGCTTTGTAACTGTCTTCGAATTCGTCAAGTGTAATTAAGAACGGCATATCCGTATATTGTTTAGCATAATTTAAAAACATCGGTTCTTTTCGTTGAATATAAAACTCATCTAAAATGACATGTGTCATCGCTTGAGCAACCGCGGCATCTGTCCCAGGATTCGAGGCAATCCAATCATCCGCATGGACAACGCTCTCCGCGTAATCCGGTGCGACAGAAACCACTTTTGTTCCTTTATAACGAACTTCCGTCATAAAATGAGCGTCTGGTGTTCGAGTCAATGGAACGTTAGAACCCCACATAATGATATATCCAGCGTTAAACCAATCACTAGATTCAGGGACATCCGTCTGCTCACCCCAAATTTGAGGTGACGAAGGTGGTAAATCTGCATACCAATCATAAAAACTAAGCATTTCTCCACCTATTAAAGATAGGAATCTTGCTCCAGATGCATAACTGACCATCGACATTGCTGGAATTGGTGTGAATCCCGCAATACGATCCGGACCAAACTTTTGAATTGTGTGAATAAGTTGCGCTGAAATGAGCATTGTTGCATCACGCCAGTTAACTCGGACATGCCCACCTTTTCCTCGTGCTTTTTTATATTCAACTGCTTTTTCAGGATCTTCAACGATACTTGCCCATGCTTTTACCGGATCTTTAAATTCCGAGACCGCTTGATTCCACATGCGCCACAATTTCCCCCGTATGTATGGGTATTTCACTCGTAACGGACTATATTCATACCAGGAAAATGATGCTCCCCGCGGACATCCACGCGGTTCAAATTCAGGCATATCAGGCCCACAAGACGGGTAATCGATTTGCTGGTTTTCCCATGTAATAATCCCATTTTTAACGAACACTTTCCAACTACAAGAACCTGTACAGTTCACGCCGTGAGTCGTTCGAACAACTTTGTCGTGTGACCATCGTTGACGATACATGTTTTCCCAATCACGATTCTTTTCCTCCAAGATTGACCAACTGCCGTTAAACTTTTCCGCTGGTTTGAAATACTTCAGTCCAAACTTTTTCTTCATGGAACAAACAACTCCTTTATCAATGGGTGTCCAATGCATTCGTATATTTTTTCACAAGACCTATGAATTTCCTCTTACAGAAACACCAGACTTTAAGATTCAAACTACATGTGTTTCATATACTTTCCATATTAAAGATGTACAGCACATAAACCTATTAGGGTTATCCCTATTCCCGTCTAAGGGTTGCCCTTAACCCCCTTAATATATGCTTTTGCGTCTTGTTAAAGTTTCGAGAAAACAGGATGAATTGTATAAATAGCGTAAATTGTAAGCGTTTCCATGTGCGAGTGAATTCAAGGTAGTGTTTACCCTAATAGAAAAACCGCTGACCGGAATACTTTCTCCGATAAGCGGCAAATTCATTTTAGATTATAGAGCCGCGCGAACACGATCAAATAGGACATTGTTTTCTAAATGCACGTGTGCGAATGTATCTTTTTCTAATTCTTCGAGACGTGCATATACAATTCGGTACGTTCCGCATGCATCAACTGGTGGTGTGTAATCATTTGTAATCTCTCGCAATTCGTAAAAAAGCTTACCAGCATTATCATGCTCTGATTCCAATTCATCTATATGGGGCTGGACTTGTTCTTTTAAAGCATCTGTCGGATTACTAAGAAACTCAAGAATGAGTGGAAACACATTTTCATCCTCGTCACTTGTATGATCTAAAAGTTCTGCGCGCAACATTTTAAAAATTTCCTGAACACGAAGCAGATGTGGATGATTTCCTCCGTGAACTTTTGCTACTTTTGTTATATAAGGAGCGATTAACGGGAATTCTTCTCTAAGTCCATCATGGTATTTCTCTTGAATATAAGCGACAAGTGTTTTATTTCCAAAGTTTGTTGGTTCTACACTTCCCTTAGATTCACGTTTCTGCTCAATTACCTTTACTTTTTCCAGCACTTCTTCTGGATTAAGGTTTTGTCCCTCGGCTGCTTCCAAGAGTGAAATTTTCCCGCCACAACAATAATCGATGCGCATTTTTCTAAACAAATCTGCGCTTTGAGGGAGTCCAGTGACAATATCGGCGACTTGTGAATTTAATGTGAGTTGGCTCATGTATTGTTCCTCCTATTTTTTAATTACTGATTGTACTTGACTGAAAATAAGACTTGCATTAGGGCATTCACCTATTTCCAATCTGTCTATTCATCATAAAGGAAGTATTTGCGGGAGACTGTGATATTAATCACGATTTCTTGTTTCGTCACAAAACGTCCACTAGATGCGTTTCATATGAATTCTGCTATTACTATATGTTTGGAAACAATGTCCTTTTTCATTTTCGGAAGGTCCTAATTCCTTCAGGTCAATTTAAACAGCACGCATCCTCGAGGATTGCGGGGACATAAGAAAAGATTCAGAGGACATAACCGAGGATTGGGCGAAAACTTATGAGCATTAATGGCTGTTAAAAAGGCACAGAACGTCCGTATAGACATACGTATCTCGAACAGATCCAGACAAAGTTTTATTGGAAATTCATGAAATGCGTCTTGATGCCTTTACAACGAACACCAAAACAATAGGTAAGTACGTAGTTTCAATTGATAAAACAATATTCCGACCCATTTTTCCATAGAAAAACGCCCTTTCAGGCGTTTGGTTTTTTATTTACTTACTGCTATTTCGGTTATTGTTTTATCTGGGTTCAATTCATACATCCAAACTTTCCCGTCGTCGCCTTTATAAAAATAAGAATACATAATAGCCTTGCCGTCATTAAAGTTAATAAATAGCTGAGATTTTACGTTCTCATCTTTAATTTCCTTAAATGCAACCGTTTCCACAGTTTGTTCATAGTTATAATTGTTTTTAACATTGTCGTACATCCAAGTTTCAATATTCCCCTCGAATCCCGAAACAAAAACTTGACCAAATATCATTTCGACTTTTTCTTGGGTCAACCCTATTTTCGCATTTTTTAGTACAAAACTTTTATCAATTATATTTCTCGTTTTTACAGTTGATTTTGAGTCAGTTTTTAAATATCCCAGAATCTTTCCTTCCACGCTATTCATTGGTAATACACCAAAATCTCTGCTATCAACACCTCTAGCTCCGTTGTCAGATAAAACAAATATGGTATTTTCCTCAACTTTAACAGGTTCCATAGTAGTAGCAAAATACTTTTTAGTAGCTTCATCATCTCCTCTATTGGCTCGTTTCACATGAAATTCTTTTTCATTCATCCCTGCCCATAATAGTTTGGAATAGAAAGTATCTAATTTTTTATCGTCAATAAATACTTGCCCATCTTTTATTTCAACGATTTCACCTGGTAACCCAACTACTCTTGAAATGTAATTTTCGGGCATATTGAAGTGGGGATTACTTTCTATTGTGAAGTCGGGTGATTTAAAGAAAATAACATCTCCTCGTTTAATTTCCCTATCATCGGGATCAACGACTAAACGGGGATGAGCCAATATTTCATAATCGTGATTCCCTCTATTCATATTGTCGGAATGCCATTCTAATAACAACGAACTTTCAAGAGGTTCTACCAATTCGACTTCTGGTTTTGTATCATTGTCTGTAATTGTTTCCATTTTATTCGAAGCAACTTCTGGTGAACACGCAGTTAATAATACTACCATTCCCATTAGTAAATATTTATTCAACTCCGCCAACTCCTTTACTTATATTATACCGTAAATATCCATTTAATCTTTTGAGAATAAGGAATATTCCGTTAACAGTGACGATAATAAAAAAGCTAAGAAATCTGGGCGTTTTTTTGGCGAGATATAATACTATCTTTATTGAACTAAAGCGGCACTCGTTAGTTCAACATTCAATATTAGGATATTTATTTACTTCACACACGAAAAAGCCAGTACAATTGGAATTCGTTGTCTTCTAACAAATTCATCTTCACTACTAAAATGTTCACGCATCGGTGTACCTTCACGTAAATCCAGAACTGAAAAGCCAGCTTGTTTAAGTGCTATAAAATAATTTTCGATTGTTCGATGATACTTAACCACAATTTGGTCAATCCAAGGCTCTTTTCTTTTCCCCTCATGGAAGTAGTCATCGACAATCCAATTACCGCGCTTATCTCCAGATTGCTTACTTGCAAAAGACGAAGTTGTAAGGGGATGCTGGATACTAAAAGCAAATCTTCCGTTTTCTTTAAGTGTTTTATGAACATCTTGAAATAGGCGGTTAATGTCTGAAACATAATGGATTGCAAATCGAGATGTCACAAGATCAAATGCCTCTTTTGGATAATCATAAGATTCCATTGTTTCAAAGTGTATTGTCCCGTTTTGTTCAAGTATGTTAGAGCGTGCCACTTCCACCATTTGTTTCGAACCTTCTACTCCTGTGTAGTTTTTTGCTCCTAAATGTAAGAGTTCTTTTCCAAAGGTTGCATCACCACACCCTAAATCTAAGATGCTACAATCTTGAAAGCTCCCAATTAACTCATAGATAACTGGTCCTTCAATAGCATTATTTGGACTATCCTTTCTGTTTCTTCTAGTCATGTAATTTTTAAAGAAACTCGTTTGATCGTAAACGCTGGGACCTTTATATTCCATCGAAACGTCTCCCCCTTTAAAATTTGTGATGTCAGACGAGTCATCGTCAAATACACAAATTAAAGTATTTTTCATCACAAACTTCCCATAATTGACAAGTAGGAAGTTATTTACTTTCCAGATAAAATGATCGCTATAAACGATTCCTTATTGAACTAACACTCGCTAGTTCAATAACAACAACATAATTTCCTTTCAAAAACATTAAAGAAAGCCACTTCACCAAGAGAAGTGGCCTCTATTACATGAATGGTTTTCCTATTGGCCAGCGGTATCTTGTGGCGACAGAATTCCCAGTTTTATTAAGATGAAGAGTCTTTAGTGCATAGTATGCTTCATCTTTGTTATTTAATTGTAAAAACTCCCTACACTCTCGATTTGAAATGGAATCATTGACCAAGATAAACCAATCTTTTAACGATTCGCGATAGTTATTTGGTTCAATTAATCCGCATCTGGCACACTGGCGTTGTTTATGACTCTTATATATCATCGAATTATCGCAATTAGAGCAGAGTTGTCCCCTCTTTAAATTAGTTGGGTCGATACCGTAATGGCTGCACAATGGAAAGGGATTGAATCCCACATTGCTTTGTTTAATTACTTTACTTATTTCACTCAGTTGATTCCGACTGTAGATTGTGGGGAGTTTCGCCAGTTCATTTAGTAGAATAGGAAGTCCTTTTCGATATATTATGGGTGAATTTGTTGGCGCTTTTTTTACCCTACCACTTTTACTTGAAATCACTACGCGACCCAAGATATCGACATTTATTCCTTTTTTCGCAAGCCAGACCTGTAGGATATATATATGCGTTTTAAGCTGGTCTAATGGACAATCCATTATTGTTTCTTCGCCTGTTGAAAGTGTTTGTTCTAGCTGATTCGGATTTGTAGTGAAATGAAGATTGCCAGCAATATTTTTCACGTCCAGAATTAAGAGAAATCGGTCGGATAGGATGAGGGTGTCAATTTGAAATGAATTTCCGGGGGTAAGGGTTAGATGAATATCGGTGAGAACTATCAATGATATGGGGACCTCGAGTGATTCAAGGTATCGATCGATATATCGTTCTCCAGAGAAACCTGCTTCCACATTGTAAAGCTGCTTTTGTAGTGCGTTCGTACGGGATTGATTCGAATTTAGACGGGCTATAAGTCTAGGCAATGTCTGCAATAGTTCTGGTTCATTTCTTCGGATCTTTTTGATTTGCAACCACTCTCTTTCTGAATTATTAGTCACTTCACTATTAATATAGCAAGTCCCGCATAAGATAACAAGGATTATTGCTGCTTTTGTAATTTGCGATTGCGGGGACATAAAACCGAATTCAGAGGACATAACCGAGGATTGAGCGGACAACACATGATTCAGCGGACATCCTTCACAATTGCGGGGACATTAGACAAGATTCAGAGGACATAACCGAGGATTGGGCGGACAACGAGAAATTCCCCATAAAAAACACGCATGCGCTAAATAAGCACATGCGTGTTTTTCCAATTACAGATCATCAAACCCATTCAAGTCACTTGATTTCACGTATTGCCTTGAAGCCTGTTCAAAAGAGTCTGTTTTCGTATCATCGCTGCTATCAACATAGGCTTTAATCCATCTCATCGAATTATCCGTGAATTCTAGACAGATTTCGCTAAGTCCCTTCCCATATTGCAACACGTCACGTTTAATATACGACTCCATTATCAATGTGCCGACCATTCTTTTGGATTGTGCGCTAAACTATAGTTGATAATAGAGAAGATTAAGACATCCTAATATTCACTCTTTTATTAAAGTACCTTTATCACTTTGTTAACTTAGTAGTATCATTTTACTCTTTTAAAGGTATAATGAAATAAATACTACTTTTAGGGGTGAGATAATGAAAAGACCGTATGATCTACCTTTATTGCCGATTACTTTTGATGCTAAAACCGAACTTGAGTTTTATCGAAAAGTAGTTACTGCCTCCAGTATGTTGGAAAAGTTGAAAGAGAAACTTCATTACTCCCTAGTCAACACTTCTTTTCTGGAACTTCTCACCTTGCTTGAATCTGTCCAATCTACACGAATCGAGGGAACACAGGTTACTTTCAGTGATATGCTTGAAGATCAACTTGAAAGCAGCCACGATTGGAAAAGAACGGAAGTTAGAAATTATCAGGTTGCTCTTCAAATGGGGATTGAGGAAATTAGCATTGGATACCCCTTAAACGAGCGACTCATTCGTAATATGCATAAGGTACTCATGAAGGATGGGCGGAGTTCAGCAAATACCGCCGGAGAGTATAGAAGAATTCAAAACTTTGTGGGGCCAACAAATGAAATAAAAGATGCTTCATACATTCCGCCGAAACCACAGAAAATGGCAGACTACATGAGCAATCTTGAACTTTATATTAATGGAAAACCATATGCTCAAGAAGTACTTGATGATTTGCATCCATTGATTAAATGTGCAATAATCCACGCTCAGTTCGAATCCATCCATCCATTTCTTGATGGTAATGGAAGACTTGGACGCATCTTAATTGTTTTAGTCCTTCTTCAGACAAAACTAATCGATTCACCGTTTTTTTTCCTAAGCGAGGAATTGGAATCTGAAAAGTTTAAGTATTACACATTGTTAAATGGCGTTCGGGGGATTGGAAAAATTGAACCTGATTGGCAAAGTTGGATACACTTCTTTCTTGATTCTGCGATTCGTATGGCGGAACGACAGTATAAGCAACTAGATGAGGCGGAGGCGCTCTATGAAACAGGCAAAAGTAAACTAGAAAACCCTTCTGCCATAAAAGTTTGGGGTGCACTTTTTACCCATCCCATTACAAATGTTGCGCAGCTTGTAGAAGATACAAAACTATCACCTGCTACAGTTAGAAAAAGCTTAAACTGGCTTGTCGAATTGAATTTGATTTACGCAGATGACCGAAAACGTAATCGCCGTTACTACTTTTATGATTTGATTAGGATTATTCAAGGTTGAGGCTAATACGGATTATAGGAAATGCACATGTGATGATGACGTGTGCATTTCTTAGTTATTTTATTGGATGAGTGTCTGTACTGTATCCAAAAGCTTAACTTGTCTTATTCTGTATAAATCTTTTACTCACCTCATACTTTTTACTAAGCTTTCGTTGAATATACAACTCCGCTACAAGTAAATTTGGCACCCAAGCTACCCAAGCAATAGTCGAATAACTGCGCTCAAAATTCTCTAAACCAAAAGCCAATGCAAATACTGGCAACCACATTCGTAACGTAACAGCTGCAAAGGTTAAGGAGTAATTTCTAATCATCCATTTTTGATGGGTATGTACTTTCCCTTCTTTAATTCTAACAAGAGCTTTATAGGTAGTTACTAACTAAAATATAGATAAGAAACCAAACCCAAGCTTCCCTACGATGCCACCGGTTGCGTAAAATGCTAGATAAAGTCCTGATATACCACTAAATAATATACTAAGAATATAAACTTTTCCTAGCCTACGATGACGAGTAAAACTCTTTTCTCCAAACTTTGTGGATAATGCAAATGGCCCAATGACTAATGCAGCGATGCTAGATGCAATATGGATATATAACATCATATACCAAAACGCACTCAATTTAGAAAGATACATTATTTTCATCTGAACCATTCAGCCTGTTTTGCATTCATAAAAAAATATTGAACAATTGCATAACCCGCTACAGCTATTGCTAAAAATAGTGTGACATACCAAACTCTTTTATTCATAATACTTCCATGAAACTTAGTTTTTTAATCCTTGAATAAGAGTGCGAATATGAAATTGAATTAAGCGTTCCTGTTCTCCCCAATCAAATTCAGGATATGTGATTAATAGTGAAGTCAAGCCATGTAAACTTGCCCATATGGTATGATTTAATGATACATCCAAGTAATATTCCCGCCCACCTGTCTTATATATAAAATAGTTTATGGCATAGTAATCCACAAGTCGAAATTTCATAATTTCCTAAGCACATAAAAAAACACCTACTCAATTAAGAGTAGGCGTCGCGATAATAAACTAAGGGTGAAGGAGGACCTTCACCTGTACAAACCGCGCGAAGCGATTTTTTCCTTATCTAATATGATATGCCTTGCCGTCTATAAAGTCAACAATTTTAGAGAAATACTTATAAACAGAAACTAGACCATTGTGCTTCTTGTAGTGGTCTTTGTAACGAAGACATCTTTCGAGAATTTCATTTAAACTTTTGTACCTTGTTTCTTTCATTAGCTGACTATCTATAAACATATCATACACAAAAAGAAGTGCGGTTAAGTCGTGTACCTTACGATTAGATAATCTTTTTCTCCGCATATCCTTTGAAATACCGGGGACTTTTTGCACAAAACTTGTTATTGGCTTAACTATCGGTTTTCTTAATTGGTTGAGTTCTACAACATCCATAATTAAGGGACTGTTGTGCGCGGCTAAATTCCTAACATTTTTAACATATCTCAGTACTTTACAAAGACTGGCAAGCGAATCCGATTTATGTGCGTCTTTATAGTAAAACTCAACAAACTTAACAAAGTCTCCAAATGACATTATCTCAAACAAAACCCAGATTGGCGGATTCTCACCATGCTTTGTATAAATACCATGATTATAATGGGATTCATATTTTAAGTGATTAAAATATCGATCAATCGTTGAATTTGTATAAATTAGGAACTCTTTTACAATATTATATCCATCTTCATAAGGGTCATTGGTAATGTCAGTAAGAATCTTTGTCTTTAATCTATGTTCAATGTCTAAAGACATATGCAAAATGATATATCTTAAGCGCATATCTATTGTTGCAAGGTCTGAAAGGTAACAGAACTCTAAATTCAAGTATTTCCCTTCTTTATTTTTATAAAAGTTTTTTCTATAAGCTGTTATTTTGTAGAAATAATTAGAGTTTTGTAAAATACTTTTAGCCGATTCTTGATTAATAATATCAAATTTCACATTCTTATCCACAAGATGCTCAATCATTTCGTCAAAATTAAGTTTCTTTTTAAATTCACTATGTATTTTTTCCGTCATAGGCTACATCCTTCCTATTTACATTTTTATATTTACGAGTATCCTTATATAAATTTAGAAAACACGCATACGCGGTAGCGCGTATGCGTGTTTTTAAATCTTACAAATCATCAAACCCGTTCAAGTCACTTGTTTTCACATATTGTCTTGAAGCCTGTTCAAAAAAGTCTGTTTTTGTGTCGTCGAAGCTGTCGACATAGGCTTTAATCCATCTCATCGGATTATCCGTGAATTCTGGATAGATTTCGCTCAGTCCAAGCATTCTCAACATTTTATTAGCACGGTATTTAATATAGCCGTGCATTTCTTCCAATTCAATACCTTCTATGTCAACGAGAACGTAGTTACTCCAAGCTTGTTCTTGTTCAACAGAGTGACGGAATTGGTCGTAAATCCATTCTGTGAATTCTTCAGTATTGTAGTCTGGGTTCTCTGCAAGCGCTGCACGGAAAATATCACTCATTGCTTTTCCGTGTTGCAACTCGTCGCGGTTAATATAGGAAACCATTGTAGACGTTCCTACCATTTTTTGATTGCGTGCTAAATTATAGAAGAATGCAAAACCACTATAAAAAAACAATCCTTCGAGAAGCGTCGTATATACCATTGCCTTTAGTGCAGTTTCAATAGTGGGTTGCTCTGCAAATTCATTGTACACACTTACAATACGTTCATTTCTACGCATCAACACATCATCTGTGCGTCCCATTTCGAATGCTTTAATCTGCTTATCCAATGTCGTTACCGATGAAAGTACGTAGGCATAGCTATGATTATGCTCGCTTTCTTGGTCCGCGATTGTTGCCATTATCGACTTTACAGATGGATCTGTCGTGTAATCAGATAACTTTGCTGCGATGTCCGTTTGTGGACCATCTAGTGTTGCAAGTAATCCAATGATTTTCAAGAAAGCATCTTGCTCGCGCTCTGTTAATCTAGAAAACTGTTTCACATCTTGCGTCATGTCTACTTCATTTGCCGTCCAAAAAAGGGAGCGAATTTGCTGACGTAATTTATAAAAATGTGGATGTGCAAGGTCGTTCCAATTGAGGATACCACTTGCTTTACCACCGAAAATTGCCGTTGATTTATTCGGATTCGCCGGTTCTAGTACTTTTACTTTTGTAAGTATTGCCAATTTGTAACTACCCCTTCCGCCCAATTGATTGCTTTAATTTCTTGTTCTCCACGCGGGCTTTGTTCTATTAAAAGTGGTGGAAACTGTGAATGATAAAAACGTGCAAGTTTGACTGAAGCAAGACAAAACAATTCGTCCCCGCCAAATTGGGTATCACCTGTTCCAAAGACGTAAACGTTCGGAGGTTTATAGCCAAGTTCGGCCACAAAATCCTTCACTTCATCGGGCGTTGAGCCTTTTTCCCATGTAAAAGAACCGAGCAGCATAGCCCCATAATCGCTTGGATTTGGAATAGCCATGCCGCCACCGATTCGATAAGTTGTAAAGGATACATTCATCTTCGTAAATGTTTCTTCAATAATTTCCGCGACTTCTTTTGTATTCCCGCTCCATGACGAATAGGCGATTAAGAATGACACCATTCACACTCTTCAATATCCGTTGCACTTGAACGTGTGTAATATGTCGTTTTCATGCCTGATTTCCAAGCTTGTACATGTAAATCAAGCAATACAGAAGCGCGGATTGTATTTGGTACGTAAATGTTGAATGAAATTCCTTGGTCAATATGACGCTGTCTTGCTGCGTTTTGTTTGATTGACCAACGTTGGTCTACTATATAAGCGGAACGACGATAAATATCATACGTATTATGATTTAAATCAGGTGCCACGACTGGTAATTTAAAGTCTTTCTTTTCTTCATGGAAAAACGGCTTAAAGACCGGATCAATTGATGCCGTTGAGCCTGCAATGACAGATGTCGAACTGTTCGGTGCAACAGCCATTAAATAGCCATTACGCATACCGTTTGTCGCAACGTCTTTACGAAGTTCATTCCACTCATTTGAGTCATATCCTTTTAAGTCGAAATAATCGCCTGACTGCCAATCTGACCCTTCAAACAACGGATATGAACCTTTTTCTTTCGAAAGTTCCATCGATGCAGAAATCGTTAAGTAAGCAATCTTCTCATATAGTTTATCTGCGAAATCAACCGCTTCGTCAGATTCCCACTGAATATTCTTCAGCGCAAGTAGGTGATGCCAGCCGAATGTGCCAAGACCAATCCCGCGGTAACGAGAATTTGTACGTTGTGCTTGAACAACTGGGATTTTATTCAAATCGATGACATTATCCAACATGCGTACTTGGATTTTAATCAATCTCTCCAGTACTTCCGCAGGAACAGCTTTCCCCAAATTAATGGAAGACAAGTTACAAACTACGAAATCACCTGGTTTTGAACGTGTTACAACAACATCATCTTCGAGTGTTACGGATTCAAACTCAGTCGCACTCATATTTTGTGTGATTTCTGTACAAAGATTACTAGAGTAAATCATACCTTCATGCTTGTTTGCATTCGCACGGTTTACTTCGTCACGATAAAACATGAACGGCACGCCTGTTTCGAGTTGACTGCGTAAAATACGCTTCATTAAATCGATTGCAGGTACTGTTTCACGAGAGAGTTCAGAATTGTTCACACATGCTTCGTATTTCTCGCGGAAAGATCCAGAACCACGTTTTTCATCATAGGCATCTTCAAGTGAAAAACCCATTACTTGGCGAACTTCATGTGGGTCAAACATATGCCAATCGCTCCGTGCTTCAATTGCTTCCATATATAAGTCCGGTAAACAAACGCCCGTGAATATATCATGTGCACGCATACGATCGTCACCATTGTTTAATTTCAAATCTAAGAACGTAAAGATGTCTTTATGGAAAACATCCAGATAAACAGCAATCGCACCTTGACGTTGCCCAAGCTGATCAACACTTACCGCTGTATTATTTAATTGCTTAATCCACGGAAGCACACCACTTGAAGCGCCTTTAAAACCACGAATTGCAGCTCCACGGCTACGTACTTTCCCCATATAAACGCCGATTCCGCCGCCATATTTCGATAAGTTTGCAATATCCGTATTGCTGTCATAAATCCCTTGAAGAGAGTCGTCCACTGTATCGATAAAGCAACTTGATAGCTGGCCATGGGGCTTACCCGCGTTCGACAATGTTGGCGTTGCTACAGTCATATATAAATTACTCATCGCCCAGTAAGCTTCTCCTACTTTTTCAAGACGATTCTCTTTTTCGTCTTGCATAAGTGTCATCGCAATGACAAGCCAGCGTTCCTGAGGAAGTTCTACAGCCTTTTTATCGAAATCAACAGCAACATAACGGTCCATAAATGTTTTTAAGCCGATATATGTAAAGAGCTTGTCCCGTTCAGGTTTAATGAAACTTCCGATTTCCAACAGATCTTCCACTGTATACTTTTCTGTTAGAACGGGTGTGTAAAATCCTTTTTCTACAAGGTTTTTCACATGTTCTGCAAAGTTTTCGTAAAGTTTTTCATTGCGTTGTTTTTTTTCATGGAAATAAACTTCATGGAGATGAATTCGCGCTGCGACGAATGTCCAATATGTTTCATCTTCAGCAACATAGCTAATCGTTTCAAGAACCATTGATTTAGCCCACTCCGCAATCGACGCATCCGGATGTCTGTCTCTCCATCTTTCACTTGCTTTCAGTAAAGGCGCTACTTTATCCGCCCCAAATTCAGTTTGTAATTCGTTTAGAAGCTTTTCAATGTTTGTTGGTTTAATTTGAGTTGTCATTAATTATCGTCTCCTTTTTACTTACATAAATGAAGAGCATTATGTCCGTTACTTCGGCAGAGCGCTCGCTCATTAAGTTGATTTGGAGAAAGCAGATTCGAATCGTTTACATGCTAATAGTAGCGTAAACAGAAAACCGCGTGCTTCCACCTCTCAACCTCCGAAGAAATTATGTATTGTCGATAACAGTCGTTTTGCTTTATCAGTCGCACTACCTGTCCAGTCGAAACTATTTTCTCGGACTCCGTGATTCAATCTATCTGATTCGACCTGCTTTTACAAATAATTCGTTTTTGTCGATTTCGCTACCAACACTATATGTTGTGCCTGTTCCACTACACATACCCTAACATGTTGTGTTCTAATCGTAAATAGGCAAAAAGTTATCCTATTCATGAATGAACAACTTGTCCACATATCCACAATGCTTTTTCCACAACCTCTCGACCAATATCATCAAGCCTTCCAGCAAATAAAGTCTAAGTTATTCACAACGTAATTATTTTTACATATTTTTATTTCATTCCCGCTAATCCTTCACGACTGGTTTATTCCACTAAAAGCTATAAAATGTATAAAAAAATAAAAAATCTAACTGCCCATACAAACATGGGATAGATAGATTTTTTGTTCATAGTGTCGCTTTCACAGTTTTCCTGTAGTACCCAACTGTTTAGAAAGATAACACAATAAAAATCAATGCATACAGTCCCATTGCAATCGAAGCGGGTACTGTAATGTCAGACATATGGAAACCGTCATATGTTGGCAATTGTATGTCCATAGTAACGGGGTGTGGCTTCTCTTTAATGAAGGATCCCAACACATCGTGAAAATCAGCCGGTCTAGAAACATGGAACGACCATTGCGTAAGCCTTTCTGTTAATGAATCAAATATGGCTTAATCATCCTCCACAATAAAAACTTTCATATCGATTCCGATGCACTACTCTTCTTAATAATCATTAATGAAAGACACGAATATGGACACTTTGGTACGTTATGTAATGCGACTCTTCACGTGAAATGAACCAATATCCTGCATAAAATATCAAAATATGGTATGATAGATGAATACGACATATTTTTGTAACAATTTGACCCCTAATATGTCTTGCTTTTTTCTCCGATTTACTATCTAATATCGGAAATCCAATTCGTTTTAAAAAACACAGGAGGTACACATGTTAAAGTTTGAAAATGTAACAAAAACGTATGATGGCGGATTCAAAGCAGTTGATTCTGTCAGTTTTACAATTAAAGAAGGCGAATTCCTTGTCCTAATTGGACCCAGTGGTTCAGGTAAATCAACAACAATGAAAATGATTAACCGAATGATCCCACACACGAGTGGAACCATTTCTATCAATGGCGAGGACATAAACTCCTACAATGCTGCTGAACTCCGCCGAAGTATTGGCTATGTCATTCAACAAATCGGATTGTTCCCCCACTATACAATCGAGAAAAACATTGCGATTGTTCCCCAACTTAAAGGATGGAATAAGAAAGATATTCAATTGCGAGTTATAGAACTTCTCGAATTGGTCGGACTTGATCCAAAAATTTATGCGCAGCGCTACCCGAAAGAACTTTCAGGCGGACAACAACAACGTGTTGGTGTTGCCAGGGCACTTGCTTCAAACCCCGACATTATATTAATGGATGAACCCTTTGGCGCACTTGATCCAATTACTCGCGATCAGTTGCAAGCTGAATTAGTGACTTTACAAAAAAAATTAAAAAAGACCATTGTCTTCGTGACACACGACATGGACGAAGCGTTAAAAATGGGCGATCGCATTGCAATTATGAAAGACGGCAAGTTGCTTCAGTTAGACACCCCAGAAAAACTACTTCATGAGCCATCACACGGCTTCGTAGAGGAATTCATTGGCAAGCACCGAATTATACAAAATCCGGAACTCATGCTTGTTCTTGACATCATGGCTGAAAAGATCGTTACTACTTCTCCACATCAATCTCCAGAAAAGGCGATTACCCTTACCCGCCGACGTAAAATTACAAACCTTATCGTCGTCGACGACGATGATAAGTTACTTGGTATTGTATCTGCGTACGATCTAATTAAAAAATTAGATTCTATAGAAACGATTGAAGAAATCATGGTACCCGCAGAACCCTACTTACTTGATTCAGCATCCGCTAAAGATGCCATTATTATGATTGACGACGCACCCTTCGGAATGATTCCTATCGTAAATAAGGATCATAAAATTATGGGGCTCGTTACACGTGGTTCTTTACTATCCGCCATGTCCAACCAGTGGACTGAAACGGAGGATTTGTCATGAATAAAAGAAATATATTCGATGAGTTTATTTATCAATTTGGTAACCGGTGGGAAGATCTATTAACGAATATGGTTACCCATATCGAACTCGTTTTCTTCTCGATGTTGCTCGCTATTTTTGTTGGTGTCCCCTTAGGGATTTTAATCACACGCGTTCCTAAGTTAGCAACCGGCGTTTTAGGCGGTGCTGGAATACTCCAAACCATTCCAAGCCTTGCTTTATTAGGATTTATGATTCCAGTCTTTGGAATCGGCCTGAAAACAGCAATTGCTGCATTATTCCTTTATTCATTATTACCGATTATCCGAAACACCTATGCAGGTATTAAAGATGTCGATAGCGCAACCACTGAAGCAGCAAAAGGAATGGGTATGACCAGTATGCAAGTACTGCTTAAAGTCGAATTGCCACTGGCTCTTTCCGTTATTATGGCCGGAATTAAAACAGCTACCGTCATTAACGTCGGTACAGCTACACTTGCCGCATTTATAGGTGCCGGTGGACTTGGAGACTTTATCTTTCTAGGAATTACCCGCGGAAATGATGCGTTAGTATTGCTTGGTGCAATTCCAGCAGCATTACTAGCCATCGCTCTTGAACTGTTACTCGGTTTACTAGAGCGCAAATCTACACCACGCGGTTTAAAATAAGAGGAGGAAATACAATTTATGAAGAAGTTTAACAAGATTTTCCTATTAATGACTCTATCGCTCGCTGTTTTTCTAGCAGCTTGTTCAAGCGGGAGTAAGGATTCCATCACATTCGGTTCCAGAAACAACACAGAAAGTATTATTCTATCTAATATAATGGGGCAACTCGTTGAAAACCGAACGGATATTGAAGTAAAACGAAAAGATAATCTCGGTGGCTCTGACGTACTTTGGAGTGCAGTTCTTAAAGATGACATTCAAATCATTCCGGATTATACCGGAACAATTGTCGCCAACTACTATAATGAAACACCCGGAACGGCTGACGAAACATTTGAAAGAGCTAAAGAGTTGATTGCGGACGACGGTTTAATCGCTCTTGAAACGTTTGGATTTAACAATACGTACACATTAGCCGTGGCTGATGATATTGCAGCAGAAAATAATCTTGTAACGTTTAGCGATTTCGCTAAAATTTCCGATCAATTTACTTTCGGTGCAGTATTTGAATTTATCGACCGTCCAGATGGATTACCCGGTTTCGAAGAAGCGTATGGTATTCATTTCAAAGAAGTTAAAGGAATGGACCACGGAATGATGTACCGTGCATTTAAAGAAGGCGATGTTGATGTGATAAACTCGTATTCAACAGACGGACAGCTTCAGGATTATGATTTAACAGTTTTGGAAGATGATCTAGCATTCTTCCCACCCTATCATGCAATGCCTATCGTCAGAAAAGACGTTATGGAAAAGTATCCTGAACTCGAAGAAGTCCTGAATTTATTATCGGGTAAAATCGATGAAGCCGCTATGCAAGAAATGAACGGAAAAGTCGACAACGACGGCGTCAAAGTGGATGCAGTTGCAAAAGAATTCCTAGAAAACTCAGGATTACTTAACTAATAAAAGTTAATAGATAGTCAATATAATCGGAGGAAATTTAATTCATGAAGAAATTCAACAAAGTGGTCCTATTAATGACCTTATCACTTACAGTTTTTTTAACAGCCTGTTCAAGCGGGGGGAAAGACTCTATCACAATAGGGTCAAAGGATTACACTGAAAACATGATTTTGGCGAGCATTATGGGCCAATTAATCGAAAACCAAACAGACATTAAAGTTGAAAGAAAAGATAATATCGGAGGTTCCAATCTCATTTGGAGTGCGGTCCTGAGTGACGAGATTCAAATCATTCCCGACTACACGGGGACCATCGTTTCGAACTATTACAATGAAACGACAGGTACGGCAGATGAAACGTACGATAAAGCAAAAGAATTGGTACAAAAAGACGATTTAGTCGCACTTGCCCCATTTGGACTTAACAATACGTTCACGTTGGCTGTAGCCGAAAAAGTCGCGGAAGAACAGAACTTACTTACATTTAGTGATCTCGACAAGATATCCGATCAATTTACACTAGCCGCGGTTTTCGAATTTATAGACCGTCCAGATGGTTTACCAGGATTGCAAGAAGCCTACGATGGAATGAAATTCAAAGAAGTCAAAGGCATGAATCACGGCATGATGTACCGTGCGTTTAAAGCAGGCGAGGTCGATGTCATCAACGCCTTTACAACAGACGGACTTCTTCATGCCTATGATTTAAGAGTATTGGAAGATGATTTAGCATTCTTCCCCCCTTATTATGCAATGCCGATTGTTAGAAAAGACACATTAGAGAAATACCCCGAGTTAGAAGACATCCTTAATCAGTTAGCTGATACAATCGATGATTCTGCTATGCAAGTAATGAATAGTAAAGTCGATAACGATGGGCTTAATATAGATACAGTTGCAAAAGAGTTTTTAGAGGAATTAGGGTTAATTGAAAAATAAACGTAAAAACGCACTTCTCAACTAAATGAGAGGTGCGTTTTTGATTTTACACGATGTTATGAATTTGTTAACTCACTGTTCCTGAAAGTTCTTTCTACTAAATCTGCTCTGCAAACAAGGCAGAAATAAAAAGTGTTTCAATCAATACAAATCGAATCAATATGATACTTTATTGTTTTTATAACACGTTCACTATCGACTCGTAACGGTTCTAGTAATGCATGCATGGCGATTCCATTGACGAGCGTATATCAGACAGATTGATGTACATATCCGACAGTGCGAAGCATATATCCGACACTACCAAACATATATCCGACACTTTCATGATTATATCATCAAAACAAGACCTTTGAACCATGTATTTCAATGCTGATTTATAAAAAAAAGACTTTCCACGTTCAAAATCGAACAATAGAATGGCCCTTTATTAATAATCCGGTTTATTGAGCTGGAATCGAAAGAAACTTCCCTTGATAGTAACCCAATGCTTCTCCGTCCTCATATTTAAAATTTGTTACTTTCCCTACATATAAGACATGATCTCCGCCGTCATATTCTGCCCATGGTTCACATTCTATGTATGCAAGGGAATCTTTTAATCTGTGACAATTCTCGCCTTTTTCCCACTCGAACGGCAATACTTCAGTAGGACGTCCTGCAAAATGCATTGCTGTATCTTCTTGAGTATCTTTTAATATATTGACCGTGAAATTATTTTTCTTCATATACTCATAAGACCTTATTTTCCGGTCTACCGACACGAGTACAAGTGGTGGATCGAGTGAAACGGAAGTTAATGAATTCGCAGTGAATCCATGTTTTCCATCCTCTGTATCATATGTCACAACGGTTACCCCAGTTGCAAATTTCCCCATGCAATTTCTAAATTCACGTGTATCCATTTATATTCTCCTTTATTCAAATCTTTATTTAATTCTACTAGTCCAAATCAATCTTATCACTAATGCCTAAAGAGTGCTTTAAACCTGTTTCAGATCCTACACAACCCGTCTTCCCTGTTAAATAAATAGATAGGTCAGCTTTTGCCGATGCACTAAAAAACTCCGCACCGGGTTTCATCCGATACAGAGCTGTTATTACTTTTTAAACATATTTCGTATTAACGTCTCAAGCATTTGTGGCATTTCCACAAACGCACTATCTACTTGCAATCGCTCCGTCCTTTGATGTGCATCTTTTCCAAATGGACCGACATTCAACACAGGAGCTTTGAGTTCTGCCATTTCTGCGAAAGGAATGCTGTAAGTATCTCCCCAAACGGGCGTATTTTGTTCAAATGCGACCCAACCTCCCGCGTCGTCTTCATAATTGACGTAACTTAGATCACATATTCCATTGAAGTAATGGATCTGATCCAACTTTAGGTCAAACTTGCTAGCTTCCTTCTGAATTAAAGCAATCGATTCCTTCACTAAAGGGTTATCGGACGTATTGACAGCGGGATAATACGGTGGTGCATAGAAGATAACCGTTGCTGGTGCGAGTTCCTGACACTGGATCATCAAATTGTCTACGATTTCAAAACACATTTCACGGTCATCCGCTTCAATGTTTTCAAGCACGGTATTTTTCAATCGTTCAACTTCATCGAGTCCAAGTTTTTCAGTCGCATACTTGAGTAATTCTTCGTAGCGAATGACGCGAAGATTTCCGACAACTTTCACTTGCTCTCTGTCACAAACCGCTTGATAAGCCGCGTTACATTCATCCATTGCTTCTTTTGCTACTTGTTCAAACAAATCCATCACTTCATCTGCTGTACGCTTAAAAAGAAATACGTTATACAACGCAGCAGCTCGGTAAGGGGTTTGTGTTGAATACTGTGTTTTCAAGTCTTTCTGTTGTAGCGAAACCGGTAAAGGTGTCGTTTCACCAAGGTCTGATTCACTGAACAATGGATTCCACTCCATCTTTTGTGTAAGGAAGGAAGCAATATAGTTAGCCGTAATCCCTCGGAGCGGTTCACCGACATGTGTTTCTTTTCCATAAAACAACGCAGACGGCATAATCTTTCCAATTGTGCCTGAATAGATGTATTCTTTATTGTCTTCAGGTCCTTGTGAAAACGACGGTTCACCGTTCAAGAACAATTTGTATGTAAGACCGTGAACGTCACGTAACCGAACAAGCTCAGTCACTGCAACACGCATACCAGCGGAGTTTACTTCCTCGTCCGGAACCGTTGTAAGTAAAAGATTAATGGGCCATTGTTCGATACTGGCTTTTTCAAGAAGTGATAAATGAAGTGCAAGTCCCATTTTCATATCCATCGTCCCACGGCCAAATAAATACTTTCCACTTTCAAGATCTATGCGAGCCGCTTCTGGAAGTTCATCTTTATGATCCAACAATTTTCTTGTTAATTCTTCCGGATTAAAAGCAAGAGGTTCTAAAATACCATATTCCTCAGTTTGAACTGTGTCAAAATGGCTAATCAGTACAATGGTTTCAGTCGCTTCAGGGTGTTTATACAATGCAGTAACGGTTTGTCTTCCCATACCTGCATCATGAAGTTCTAAATGATCCGGATTGTCTTGGAAATAAGAAAGACGTGTTAATTTCGCCTCCAATTTGGGTGCAAATGTAACTTCACCTTCCGTTAATGTGCGGCTATCCCAACTTACGAGTTCGCATAGTAATGCACGAAGTTTTTCAGGTGTATTCCATAAATAACTTGTCATAAGAATGTCTCCTTTAAAATAAAATGTTATAGTTGTTGTAAAAACTTTTCTAAACGATCCATTCCCTTTACTAGGACAGGCATCGCATACGCATAAGACAGGCGTATATAGCCTTCTCCATACACAGAAAATGCACTTCCTGGTACAGCGGCGACTCCGCCTTCTTTAAGAAGTTTTGTCGCAAAACTAAATGAATCCATCCCGTACTTTTCAATAGAAGGGAAAATATAAAAAGCTCCATTTGGTTTAATCGTATCCAGACCCATTCCTACCAGTCTTTCATAAACAAAATCACGACGCTTAATATACTCTTTATTCATTTCAGATGGTATATGTCTACATTCATTTAAAGCTTCGATTCCCGCATATTGACTTGGTACGGAAGCGCACACAGAGTTGTATAAATGAACTTTTACAATATGATTCATAATTTCTTCAGGTCCTAAAACATATCCAATTCTCCAGCCCGTCATTGAATGTGATTTAGACAATCCATGAATTAAAAATAAACGGTCTCTTAAACTTTCATATTGTGCAAATGAAATATGTTCCCCAGAAAATGTATTTTCACTATATATTTCATCCGTTAAAACATAAATTGGATGTTCTTCAAGAACCTTTACAATTTCATCCATATGTTCCTTTTCAAGCGTCACACCTGTAGGATTGGATGGGAAATTAAAGAGAATTGCTTTTGTTTTAGAAGTAATAAGTGACTTGAGTCGTTCCGGTGATGGACGGAAACCTGTATCTGAGGTATCCATATAAACAACTTTCGCCCCACACAATTCGATAATTGGCTCATATCCAAGATAGAGCGGCGTTGGCAAGATTACTTCATCACCAGGTGACAGTATCGTCCGGAAAGTCGAATCGATTGCTTCACTTGCACCAGCTGTAATTACTATTTCGTTAACTGGGTTATATGTAAAACCATACTTGTCCGAAAAAAACGAAGAAACGGCCTGTCGAAGTTCAAGTAGGCCGGCGTTATGTGAATAACCTGTTTGATTGTTGTTTATCGCATCAATGCCTGCACGTTTAACGGCTTCAGGCGTTGGAAAGTCTGGCTGCCCAATTGTTAAATTTACAGCGTCCGGATAATCTACAAGTTGGTTCGAAAATGCCCGGATTCCAGGCACTTGTAGCGCTTTAGCTCTTTCATTGATTGGTATCTTCATTTTATTCATCCTTTAAGAATTTTATTTACCTAACAGGTTTGGCAGCCATAGTGAGATTGCCGGTATATACGTGATTACTAGCAAAGAATCATTGTTAGTGATTGCATTGGTGCAAAGTCTATTCAGTTTCTTTTCTTTTATAATAAAACAAAAATCTTTCTTCAATATTCTTTAAATGAATGGTCATTTCCTTAGTAGCTAAATCTACATCTTTTAATTTTATCGCCTCAACAATTCGCTTGTGTTCTTCGTAAGCACTCATTGCACTCATATGAACTGTATTTGACAACATTAGAAATGCCCTGTTTACTCCTGAATTCACTTGATGAATCATTTCTCTAATTTTACTATTGTCATTTTCCGAAGCCAAAATCAAATGAAACTCTCTATCAAAATCGATGAATTCCTGATAATCATCCTCTTTTATTGCATCCATTTGTCTATCAAGGTTTTCTTCTAACTCATGGATAAAAACCGGATCCTCCACAAAGACAACTTTTCCAATATTGTAAATCTCAAGCACACTTCGCAGCTCCATAAAATCCAATGAATCCTCTTTTGTAAATGTAGCAACTGTTGCGGGCTTTCCTTTATTTAATACAACAAGTCCTTCAGCAGCGAGCCTTCTAATCGCTTCTCTCAGAGGTGTACGACTGACCCCTAAATCTGCTGCCAATCTTTCTTCTGGAAGTTCTATTTCTGAAGCCAACTTACCAGACATAATTGCTGTTTTTATTAAAGAATATGCTTGCTCTGCGAGTGATGCAGAAGCTTTAACTTTTTCCAACTTTCCACCCCCTGTAAATCACATATATGATCCAAAATAGGTAAGTTATACAAGCCCTAGTACAAAATGCAGATACCTTTAGTATACAATCGCAATTATTTGAACTTCACTATCACTATGATTTTCAAAACCATGACTTTGACCTTTTTTAATTAGACATAAGTCTCCAGCTTTTACTTCAATTCGCTCTTTATCGTGATTGAGAAAAACACCTTCACCTTCCAATAAATAATAGGCCTCTGCATCATCCGTATGCAGATGATAACCTATTGTAGAATGAGGGTGAATTACCACCTTGGCAAATAGAGATAATCCATCCACTAAATCTTCTTTAGTAATTTTGTTATGGATTTCAATACTTCCAACCCCACCACGACAGTTCTGAATTACAACTTGACTTTTTGTATTTCTAATCACATATAGCCCACCTTAATCAAAAAGATTTGGAATAAATGTTGAAATTGCTGGGAAGAAGATAATTAGTAAAACGACTAATGCTACAATTGCAATAACATGTAATACGTATGGGAATGTTTCTTCAATACCCATATCCCTATCCGTAATGCTGCAACCTGCGATTAAAGATAATCCAACTGGTGGCGTTATATTTGCTAAAGCAAAGTTCATAACTAGTACCATTCCAAAATGAATTGGATCGATTCCATATTGCAAAGCGATAGGCATGAATATCGGACTCAGCAAGATAATCAGAGAAGTAACTTCAGTTAGCGTACCAAGTATAAACAAAATTAACGATACAATTAATAAGAATTGCAACGGAGTGCTCGCGAATTGTAAAAAGAATTTAGTAACCATTTCAGGAATTCTGTTGGCCGTTAATACATAAGTAAATACACTAGCAACTGAAATAATAATTAATATTATTGCAGAAGTCGTTGCAGATGTGACCATTATTTCTTTAAACTTTTTAATAGTCAATTCTTTATAAAACATTGATAAGATAAAACCATATACAACGGCAATTACAGCAGCCTCTGTTGCAGTCACAAGTCCACTAAAAATACCACCTAAAATAAAGATGGGCGCCATTAATGGGAAGAATGCTTGTAAACAAATTTTCAAAAACTCCGAACCTGTTGGCTTAGTTTGTTCTACTACTCCAAACCCTTTTTTCTTTGACATATATGCTACATAAATACAGAGAACGATTGTTAATAAAATTCCCGGTAAAAAACCAGCAATGAATAATTTCCCTATAGATATGTTTGCTGTGATACCCAAGATAACCATTGTAATACTAGGAGGTATGATTAGCCCTAAAACACCCGCGGGACCAATTATAGCTGCAATAAAGGAGTTGCTATACTTTTGTTCTTTCATTCTCGGGACAATTACAGATCCAACAGCATAGGTAGTTGCTACAGTTGAGCCTGATACTGCTCCAAAAAAAGCACTTGTTACAACAGCAGTCATTCCTAGCCCGCCTGAAAATCTTCCGACTATAACATCAGCCAAAGCCATCAGTCTCTTAGTAAGTCCACCCTTACCCATAATATTACCGGCCAAAATAAAGAGCGGTAATGCTAAATAGGAGAAATTATTCACTCCTGCAAACATTCTTTGAACCATTATTTCTAATGAAATATCACTGAAAAACAATACCCCCATTGAAACAATACCGATAGTAAATGCAATAGGCATCCCTAGAAATAGTAAAACGAAAAATAAGAGTAGAATCGCTATTATCATAATGTAGCCTCTCCTTGTCTTGAATTAGAGGGATTAATCATATTTACAAGTATAAAGTATATTGAAAACAAGGAACTAATCGGTATGACTCCATAAAAGATTCCCATAGGTAACTGCAGTGCTGGAGATGTTGTCGCCATAGTAGTCATCGTTAATTTAAATCCATAAACTACCAACACACCAAAGAATAAAATCATTAACATATGTATAAGAAAATCAATTTTCTTCTGTTTGCTTATACTAACCAATCCTACAAAATAACGAACACCTAAGTGCATCTTCTCGTAAATTGCTAAACTTGTGCCAAGGAACGTTAACCAAACAATTAATAGTCTTGCTAACTCCTCTGTACCAGGTAATGAGTATTTGATAAATCTTGAGAACACTTGAACAAATACAATAATCGTTAATCCGGTAATTGCGATTACGCATAATATTGACAGTAATTTTACGATACTTTTGGTCAATTTAATCAACATGAAATCCTCCTTTTCACTCTTGATGATGGGTGATAATAAACAGCAGCTAATGAAGTAATATTTAGAGGCATTTTATATCCTAGAAGTTAAATTTCCTTGTTTAAATTAAGTTATTTAAACAAGGAAATTCTAATATTACCAACCAGAAGCATCTCTATAAATATCCATTAACTCTTCCCCGAACACATCTTTCTCCCATTCATCGTACACAGGCAACATCTTTTCACGGAAAGCATTTGTGTCTACATCGTCGTTAACAAGCATTCCTTTACTTTTCAGTTCTTCTATATATTCTAATTCCACTTCATCGTTCTTAACTTGAACCTCTTTTGAAATTCTTTCTGATTCCTCCAAAATGACCTTTTGGTCTTCAGCAGAAATTTTATCCCATGTATCATTATCTACAACCATCATAATCGTGTTATAAAAATGTCCTGTTAATGAGAGATACTTTTGAACCTCATTAAATTTTGGTGCAACAATATTTGCTAAAGGATTTTCTTGAGCATCCAAAGCTCCTTGTTGTAATGCACCATACACTTCACTAAACGCCATTGCAGTTGGCAGTGCATTTAACTCTTCAAATGCATCAATTCGAAGTTTCGACTGAGCTACACGAATTTTTAAACCTTCCACATCTTCGGGTGTTACGATTGGTTTTTTATTGTTTGTAATATGTCTAAAACCCCACTCAACATAACCAATCTTTTTCATACCTTTTTCATCCATTACTTTTGCTAAATAATCACCAAATTCACCTTTATAAGCTTCACGAGCATGCTCAATATCTTTCCACATATAAGGTAAGTCTTCAATTGCCATTTTCATATCAAGGGATTGCATAGTTCCAACCATAATTGCTGCTGATTCCATAGTTCCCAATTGAACTTGCTCTAACATTTCCGTTTCAGATCCTAATTGACTGTTTGGAAATACGTCTATTTCTACGCGACCATCTGTTTTCTCGCTAATCTTTTCTGCCATATCGTTTATTAAATCTGATGCCGGTGTTCCATCTGACAATGCATGACCTAGCTGTAATTTAACTTTTTCCCCGCCATCTTTTGAATCCCCAGAACTAGAACATCCCGCCATTACGATTAAAAACAAAATCGAACCAATTAACGTGTATGTAATCTTTTTCATAATTTATTTTCCCCCTATTATTAGTTAGTTTCAAAAGTTAGAAATAACACGTTGCATGTGAACGCTTACAATCATTATTTTTTAATAGCTTATACCTTCATTTTTCGAGCCTCCTGTTCCGATGTATACTGTATACACCTCTGAGTTTCAGATTACAGTAGACAAAATTAATTGTCAACTCTTTTTTAATAGAATACTTCGATTTATTAAAAAAACTTTCCTACTATAATTGTTTACCGTATTTAAGGTTTTTCCATACCACTTTACTACACACTCTTTCTTGGGTTGCACATCCCATTTAATTCATTAAAAAAGCTCTGTACCGGGTTTCATCCGATACAGAGCTTTTTTACTTTTTGAACATATTTCGTATTAATGTTTCAATTATTTGAAGCATTTCGACAAACGTACTGTCTACTTGTAGATGACATGTCTATCGTTCACTCTTCGCTATTTATTTTCCTAATCCATCAGCAATCATTTCAGCATTCCATTTCACCATTTTAATATATGTTTCCCCGTCACCACCGGCTTTTCCCAATGAATCCGTAAATATCTTCCCATGAATTGGTACACCTGTTTCCCTCGATACAGCCTCCATACTTCGTGGGTCAACACTAGATTCCAAGAACAGTGATGGAACACCTTCGTTTTTAATTATTTGAATGATACTCTTCAGTTGCTCGGGAGTACCTTCAGAATGTGAATTGATTTCCCAAATGTATGCAGCTTGGAAATCATAGGCCGCTGAGAAGTATTTGAATGCTCCTTCGCTCGTTACAAGCACGCGTTTCTCTACTGGAATTTCTGCCATCATTTCACGAATCTCATCATGCAGTTGTGTAAGTTCCGAAATATATTTCTCAGCATTTTTATCATAGTCATCCGCATGAGTAGCATCAATTTTCTTCAGTGCTTCACGAATATTTTCAACATATTTAATGCCATTCCGAACGTCAAGCCAAGCATGTGGATCCTCTTCATTCTTATGTCCTTCTGAACTTAGATGCATTGGTTCAACACCTTCACTTACACGAATGACGTTTGTATCCTCAATTGATTTCCCTGCAGTTTCAATCATTTCATTAAACCATGCATTTCCTTCTTCCAAGTTTAACCCGTTATAGAAAACTGCATCTGCATCCGTTGTCAAAACAAGGTCGTTTGGAAGTGGATCATAGTTGTGTGGATCTGATCCTATCGGTGCTAAACTATGCACCTCCACATGCTCTCCCCCAACATTTTTTATCATGTCATAGACGATTGAATAGGTAGTTACGATTTGCAATTTCTCATCTTTCTCTTTCGGTGAAGTCGCCCCTTGGCCACATGCGGATATCAGAGCTACGACTATCAGTGTTGTTAAAAACAAAATCAGTTTTTTCATCAATATTCTGCTCCTTTTTTACAAAGCTCAAACAGCTTTTGTTTTGCTTCTTCTCACTCGGATTGTACGCATTAGAATTCCTTGTTTTGGTGAAAATAATAATGATAAGATAAACAACGTTGTAGCAACAAGAACGATGGTTGCACCTGACGCAAGATTATATGTAAAGCTCAGATACAAACCTCCCACCGCTGAAACTGCACCAAACAGTGCAGATAGGCCTATCATTATGGACAAACGATCAGTTAATAAGTAAGCCGTCGAAGCCGGTGTTATTAGCATCGCAACAACCAGAATGATACCTACCGTCTGTAACGATGCGACTGTAACAAGCGTTAATAATGTCATTAGGAAATAATGAATCATCTTTGTCGGTAAACCGTAGGCTTGTGCCATGATTGGATCAAAAGAACTAACTAGCAATTCTTTATAAAAGAGATACACACTTCCCAAGACAATTATGCCAATAATTAATGTGATCCACATATCAGATGGCCTCACTGCTAATACATTTCCAAACAGAATATGGTATAAATCTGAGCTGCTTTTCAGTTGTGTGATTAGTATTATTCCTAAAGCAAATGCGGCAGTAAAGACAATTCCAATTGAGGAATCGTTTTTCACTCGGCTATTTTGGCTAATAAAACCAATACCTATAGCAGTCAATACACCCGTCACCACGGCCCCGATGAAGAAGTTGATGCCTAACATGTATGAAATTGCCACACCAGGTAAAACAGCGTGAGAAATTGCATCCCCCATAAGTGCCATTCCCCGCAATATAATAAAACAACCAATTACTCCACAAATAATCCCCACCATGACGGACGTAAGTAGAGCCTTTTGTAAAAATTCATATTCGATAATCGATTCGATAAAATTTATCATGTCGGCTTCACCATTTCTTCTAAAAATGATAATTGTCCACCATATGCCTTAGCAATATTTTTTGGAGTAAACACATCATTTACATCTCCACTTGAGATAAGTTCCTTATTCAGCAACAGAAGCTCGTCAAAATATTTTTCCGCTTTGCTTAAATCATGGTGTACAACAATTATTGTCTTTCCTGCATCCCGTAACTCTTTTAATATCCTAACAATCACTTCCTCACTTGCTACGTCAATGCCCACAAAGGGCTCATCTAGAAGAAAGAGGTCTGTTTGTTGGGCTAGTGCACGAGCCAAGAAAACCCGTTGTTGTTGACCTCCTGACAATTCGCCAATCTGTCTATTTTGGAACTCTAACATGTCAACCTTTTCTAGACATTTCAACGCAAACTCCTTTTCTTTCCTTCCCGGCCTTTTCAAAAAACGGATAGATGGATACGTACCAATCAAAACCGCTTCTTTAACCCTAATCGGAAAGTCCCAGTCAATCGCACTCCGTTGCGGGACGTAAGCAATCTGTTTACGTACCTCTTTTAATGGAGAACCAAGTATAGTGATTTCACCACCACTTTTTGGTATCAAGTTCAAAATCGCTTTCAACAAAGTCGATTTACCAGCACCATTTGGACCTATTATTCCGGCGAGAGCACCTTTAGGTATAGTGAAGTTTACCTTAGTCAGTGCCTCTTCTCCAAAGTAGGATACACTCAAGTCCCTTACTTCTACTGCATTCATTCAACCTACTCCTTCATACAATTATTTATATGCAAATGTTTCCCTTAGGAAACTTTAATAGCAAAAAAACAACACAATTATTTTTTGTTTCCCTTGGGAAACTTTAATAGCAAAAAAAATACAACTCAATTACCGCTTGTTTCCCTCGGGAAACCTTTTTATCAAAAAACAACACAAACACTTATTGTTTCCCTTGGGAAACTTTATATTTCCATCTTAATAGATTCCTATTCAAAAGTAAAGCAATAATTTTAATAACTTTAATAACCATATTCAAACCAATTAAATAAAGCTTATAGCAAATAATCAATTACTGCCAACTTCCGTTTTAGATTATATACTATGCAAAACATTCAAAAATAGACACAAAACGCTGACGCAATCGCTACCCAGAAACATAAGAAACTTTTTTATGTTTGATTAAATAACTATTATTTAGTAATGCCCATTTCTGGCAGTATATAAAATCGGAATTTCAATTCTCCATCAACTGAAAGGTGATTTTAACTACTTCTTCAGCATATTTTAAATGGCCCATGCACGAATTACGATGTGCATGGGCCATTCTTTATTCTTATAGGAATACAATAATTGCCAATACTGCTGCAAGAATCAATCTATAAATTGCAAACGGTACAAGTTTCACTTTCGAGATAAGCGCCAAGAAGAATCGAATCGAGATGAGTGCAAAGATAAATGCGCTGACAAAACCAACGATGTAAAACGATAGATCATCCATTGAAAGTTCATCCCAGTTTTTCAGTACCGATACAAGACTTGCGCCAATCATAATCGGTACTGCCATAATGAATGTGAAATCAGCTGCCGTCTTGTGATTCATACCGAACAAAACACCGCCTGAAATGGTCGCTCCTGAACGTGAAAACCCTGGCCATAATGAAAGACACTGTACAAGCCCAACTGTAAAGGCTTGTTTGTATGTGATCTGATCCAATGTTTTCACTGACGGGTTTTTAGGACCGAATTTATCGGCAACAATCATCAGTATTGCTCCCGCAACCAATGCATATATGACCGTTTTGATTCCTGATAATTCCAAGTCGATAAAGTCTTTAAAGATGAATCCTACGATAACTGCCGGCAACATCCCAACAATGACATGAGCTAAATTGAAACGCTTATTCATCTTTTGTCCGTCAATCTTGTAAAGGCCTACCAAACTGAAGAGACGCTTCCAAAAGACAATGACAACAGCCAATATCGATCCGAGCTGAATGACAATTTTAAACGTAAATGCCGACCGATCTCCAAGAAAGTCTGTAATCTTTAACCACATATCATCCACAATGATTAAGTGACCCGTCGATGATACAGGTGCAAATTCGGTCATTCCTTCAACAAATCCTAATATGAGTGCTTTAAGTAATTCAACAAAATCCATAAGGTTTTACGCTCTCTTTCTGCGGAAGCGGATATACCAAAAACAAACCGCAACTCCGCTAAACGCTAGTATTATATACACAATGTAAGAATAGATATCCATATAATGCACAATGAGTTCCCAGTTCGCACCGACAGTCACACCTATTGAAACAAGTACTGTATTCCAAATTAGGCTTCCAATCGTTGTGAGCAGTACAAACAACGGAAAATTCATATTCGCCATACCTGCGGGAATCGAAATTAAACTTCGTATAAGTGGAACCAATCGACAAAAAACTACTGTCCACGGTCCAAACTTATTAAACCACACTTCTGCTCGGTGAATGTCTTTTCTCGTAAGCCGCAGCATGGATCCAAAACGATCCACAAACCTTTCCAGAACACTCACATCAACGAGAAGACCTACACTGTACAAAATCATAGCCCCAATAACCGAACCCACAGTCGCTGCCCCTATGACGCCTATTCGAGTCAATTCGGATTGAGTAGTCATAAATCCACCAAATGTAAGAATCACTTCAGATGGAATTGGTGGAAATAAGTTTTCAAGCATTATTAATAAGAATACACCAAAATAACCGAACTGGCTCATAAAACCAATAATCCATTCTTCCACAAAATGCCTCCATCAATGTATTTCCCTAGAGATTCGAAAGAACAAGAGCCTTTACTGTTTATTGGACGTCTTTTATAAAGTTTAGTTCCGTAGTCTATATTCCTACTTTACGCGATATCGGAAAAAGTTATTACATTTCTAAAAATTGTGGATAAGTCTACTTTAGTAACAATTGTCCACATGGTTCAGGCATAACTTTTAAACTTGTGGATTGTTTCAGAATATTTAAACGTACTTCGACTTAATACTGCACTATACGTATAACTATCCACAGTATTTTTTACACAGTCAAATATAATTTCTTTTTATCACTGCAAACAGAATGTATCCAATCATCGCGCCAGATGTGTTAAAAATTAAATCATCTATTTCTGCACTACGATTTGTAAATAACATTTGAAACAACTCAATTGTTAATGAATATCCAAAACCACACACAACAATTACTATAAGATGACGACACCGTTTAAACAATAATCCAAGAAAAAAACCAAATGGTATTGTCATAATGATATTCCCAACAGCAAAATACGTAGCAAGTTTAGGTGTTCGACCATATTGCGTAAGGATTTCTTTAAACGGCGACCATTGCATCTCCAAAACATGAGTATATGGGGCAATAAATTGAAAAGGATAAAACGTGAGATGAAATACGATTAATAAGTAAGTGAAAAATAGATAGATTCCAACTTCACGAGGGATTTTGACATTACCTTGAAGTTTGTATTTAGATATACGCGATGCCAAGAATACGAGTATTGCTAATAGTGCAAGTATGTAAAAAGGCAGTTTCAAGCCTAAATGGGCTACACCTGTAAAAACAGCAAAGAGGATGAGTGCAATAGGAAGCATCTTTCCATAACCTATTGTTATTAACGCTGAAAATCCTAAAATAATTGTACTTGGAATAAATCCAAAAAGTATTATTGTTAAAAAGGTATCTGACATTCTATCCCCGTAAAACAATGAGGCTGTTGAAATACACGTCAGAATAAGCGCCACTGGAAGAACCCACGGTAATTTTCTCATACAAGATACTCCGTTCATAAGTTTACGTTTCACTTACTATTGTAACAGAATGTCTTCTGTGTTTTTCTGAAAAAAAAAAGAAAAGTCATCCGAAATCGAGTCGGATGACTTACGGTTAAACTTCTTTAAGTTGTTCAGACAGTTGTTTGCGAAGGGCCCTTTTCAAGAACTTCCCTACAGATGTTTTCGGAATTTCAGCCATAAATACTATTGTATCTGGAACCCATAACTTCGCAAATTGTGTTCCTAGATAATCGAGCAATTCCTTTTTCATCTGATCGTCTGCTTTTTGTCCCTCTTTTAAAACGACACAAGCAAGTGGTCGCTCTTGCCACTTTTCATGCGGCACCGCAATGACCGCCGCCTCGAACACCGCTTCATGTGTCATCAAAGCATTTTCAAGATCTACGGAGGAAATCCATTCTCCCCCACTTTTTATTAGATCAGCTGTCCGGTCCGTCAATTTAAGATAACCGTCTTCAGTCATTACCGCTATATCGCCTGTATGGAGCCATCCGTCTTTGAATGCATCCGCAGTGCGCTCATCCTTGTAATATTCACTTGCAACCCAAGGACCTTTAATTGTTAATTCACCCATTGTTTTTCCATCCCATGGAACTTCTCCATCGTCATTCACAATTCGAACTTCAAGTCCCGGCATCGTAAGTCCCTGTAGCGCTCGAACGTCAATTTTCTCCTCCGCTGACAAGCCGTCCATTTTCGATGTAAACACTGATAGACTAACAAGCGGTGATGTCTCAGTCAGTCCATAGCCCACAATAAATGGTACCCCATGCTTTTCTTCAAATGCTCGAATCAAACCTTTTGGAGAAGCTGATCCACCACAAACAATGGCCCGTAACGACGAAATATCACGCGGATTTTGTTCAAGCTCTTTAAGAACCGCAAGCCAAATCGTTGGTACACCCGCTGTGAGTGTGACTTTTTCTTTTTCTATTAAATCGAGTATAAGTGCTGGGTTGAATCCAGGTCCAGCAAGAACTTGCGTAGTTCCAAAGAAAACTGCCGCAAAAGGCATGCCCCAAGCATTGACATGGAACATTGGCACGATTGGCATTGCCACATCACGTTCTCGTAGACCCATGGCATCTGCGAGCCCAAGTGCATAACTATGAAGCACTATTCCCCTATGTGTATAGACGACGCCTTTCGGATTCCCCGTTGTTGCGGAAGTGTAGCACATACCTGCTGGTGAATTTTCATCGAGATCTTCCGGAAATACATACTGATCTGACGCAGCATCCAACAGCGCTTCGTACGAATGTACATTTGGAAGTGTAGTCTCTGGAACTTCTTTACTATCCCCCATAATGACGTAATGTTTCACTGTTTTGAGCATCGGTGCAAGTTGCGCCAGATGTGGAAACAAATTATCATCTACAAGTAAAATTTCATCTTCAGCATGGTTAATGACATACGCAATATGTTCCGGAGACAACCGAATATTAATCATATGAAGAATCGCACCGGTGCAAGGTACACCAAAATAAGCTTCTAAGTGACGGTGATGATTCCATCCAAAGGAGCCGACTTTCGTTCCATGCTTCATGCCTAGCTTTGTTAATGCGTCCGCAAGTTTTCGTGTTCGTTTTGCCCAATCACGATATGGAATTCGGTGAATGGTATCTTCAGCCGTCCGTGAAATAATTAACTTGTCCGGAAAAAATTGTTCTGCTCTTTTTATAAATGAAGACAATAGTAGTGGTGTTTGCATCATAATCATCCATCTCCTTTTTAGTTGGAATAAATGTTTTGTTAGAAAACCCCATGATGAATAGTAAACGCAAAATAAGTAACACAATGCCCCAGATGATACTATGAGATTTCCAAAGCATTTAGAACAAGCCTTCACAAAATGCTTACATATACAACTGAGTTAATAGACCTTTCTCATAATAACAGTTTACATGAAAACGCTTACAAATACTACCGATATCTTAATTTAATTCAGCCTAAAGTCGTAGAAGGAAATCCGTATAACGCCTGTTTGGACAAGCCAGAAAACGGTATAAGATTAAGCTATAAACGAAAGGAGGAACAACAAATGAAAAAGTTCGGTCTTGTACTACTAGGTATTGTCGCAGGAATCGTCGTTTTGGCAAATCTCGGATCACTGCTAGCACTCGTAATTTCAGTAGCTATAGCGTATGCGGGGTTCCATTACTTCAGAAAGAGTAACTCCACCTTTCCAAAATTGTTTTGGGGCGTGGTCCTACTTATAGGCATCATCACTGCAATTTCAAATGTACCTGCCTTCATCGGCATCATCGCACTCTTCGGTGTGCTTTATGTTTGGAGGAAATGGAAAGGCGTGGAGAAATCTTCAATCGTTCAACAATCAAAGGACCCATTTGTAAACTTCGAACGCCAGTGGAATGAAATAACAAAATAATGAGGAGGAATAAATTATGAACTCACTTTGGAATCGATTTAAATATACGGTACAGGCAGATCTTCATACTGCATTTGACAAAAAAGAAACCAAAAACCCAATCGCCATGCTCAATCAATACATTCGTGAGGCGGAGAAACAAACCGAATCCATCGGAACGTTTCTTGAGCGTCAAAGTAAATTGCAGCTAGAGCTTCAAAAAGAGTTGAATGAAGCTGAAAAAATGGCGGACAAACGTCGCGGTCAACTTGAACTGGCAAAGGAGAATAATGAGGAAGATTTAATTGCCTTTGCGGAAGCAGAAATTACTGCATATAACACACGTGCTGCGGAGCTTTCTATAAGTGTTCTAGAAGCGGCTAATGAATTAAGTATTCTTGAACGCAAATTTGAAGAAATGAAACATAAAGTAAAGGATATGAAAGTTCGTCAACTTCAGCTTATGGGGAAAGAAAACGTAACTCGAGCCCATCACCGTATGGATCAAGTTATTTCTCCAAGTAATGCAGAAAACCATTTCGCGACTGTGAATGAGATGAATGCATATATCGAAAATCTTGGCGGTAAGATTAACCAGGAGTACGAGGCATCATCGATGGAAAGAAGATTGGAATCCTTAACAAAGAATCCAACAAAAGAAGAAGCAATTGTGTAAACTATAAGATAGGGGAAGGCGTTTAGACTCGCCTTCCTTCTAACTATTTTTAACGACATCTAGAGAGGGGAATACAATCATGAAACGAATCGACACGAGTAAAATCACATTTTGGGTAGTCGCATTTCTTCTTCTCATTTTCCTTGAGTCTGCTTTCCTTCACAATGGGAATATCGTGTTCGTCGTTCTAGGTGTCGGACTTCTTTATTATGGTTCTCGTAAACGTTCAAAATGGATGTTTGTGCTCGGAGTCATTTTCATTGTCATGGCTCTTCTCACATTGTGGAGTTTACGCCTTTTAATCTTTATGATTATTTTATACATCCTGGTGAACCTATGGAGAGGCGTTCCATCTGAAGAAATCATGCGTCCAATAAAAGAGTTTCAAAAAGAAACACCGAACGGGATTTGGAAAAATAATTTATTTTCCATCCAGTCCTCTCCGTTTTCATCTTATGAATGGGAAGATATTCAGATTCAGGGATTATTCGGAGATATCCATATTGACGTTACGGATACGGTATTACCAAAAGGTACTTCTTTCATAGCCGTTCGACAAGGTATCGGAAAAATTAAAATCGAATTGCCTTATGAAATTCCCGTCCGCATTCATTACACATCTTTACTTGGCGACGCCAAAATATTCGATATCACACGGAAGCGTTTGATCAATGAGTCTCTTTATATGAAGGATAGTTACGAAGGGAAACGAGAAAATGATGCCGAGTTAATCATTTCGCTCTCGACATGGCTTGGAGATATTGAGGTGACAAGAAAATGAAATCATTTATTGGTCGTGGAGTGTTTTTATCTGTTTTATTTACAAGTATCGCAGCCGTTTATGTATTCTTCCTTCTCGACTTACCAATTGAAGATAGTTGGTCCGTATTTGTTGAACTTAAGTATTCAGATGTCCCCCTAAGTTGGTGGATTCTAAATACAGCAATCGTTCTTGGCTGGGGAATCGCAATTTGGATGTATTCAATTGATCGCTCGAAAGAAAAAGCAATCGAGATTCGCATGGCTAAATTAATGGACCAAGAGAAAATTCAATATCCAAAAGAAAAATTTACTCCCCGAATGGACAGAGTAATTGACACAGTTTCAAATGTGATCCAGACACAGAAAAAAAGTTTGCAAAGGATTATTGAAGAACGGGCAGAAACACAGGACCAACTCATTCAAGAACGAATCATACAAGAACGACAACGACTTGCAAGAGAATTACATGATTCCGTTTCCCAGCAATTATTTGCGGCGTCCATGTTATTGTCTGCACTAACGGAGGGTAGCGACAACGAAAACTTACAAAAACCTTTGTTGCAAGTGGAACGAATAGTACAACAGGCTCAGCTTGAAATGCGAGCACTTTTACTTCATTTACGCCCCGCCGCCCTTAATAACAAGTCTCTTGCCAAAGGACTTGAAGAGTTGTTGGAAGAACTAAAAGAAAAGGTACTATTCGATATCCGCTACCGCCTGGAAGAAGTATCTTTATCAAAAGGTGCAGAAGACCATCTCTTTCGGATTGCCCAAGAAACATTGTCAAATACACTTCGTCATGCACAAGCGACAGAAGTTGACGTCTTATTTGTCGAACGTGACGGTCTTGCTATATTCCGCGTGCAAGACAATGGCATCGGATTTAAAGTAAGTGACGGCAAAGGCGGTTCTTACGGATTGCAAAACGTCAAAGAGCGCGCAATTGAAATTGGCGGAACATGCAAAATTGTTTCAATCCCATCACAAGGAACGATTGTCGAAGTACAACTGCCTATTGGAAATGGAGAGGATCTGAATGATTAAGATTTTACTTGTAGATGATCATGAAATGGTACGAATCGGTGTATCTACTTATTTGCAGATTCAGCCGGATATGGAGGTTATCGGCGAAGCAGTAAACGGTCTGGAAGCGGTTGAGAAAGCACTCGCTCTACGGCCGGATATTATTTTAATGGATATGGTTATGCCCGAAATGAATGGTGCTGAAGCAACTGCGGCGATTATAAAAGAATGGCCGGAAGCGAAGATTGTCATTGTCACAAGTTTTCTAGATGACGACAAAGTATATCCGGCTCTTGAGGCGGGTGCAATAAGTTATATATTGAAAACATCCAATGCCAAGCGAATTGCAGAGGCCGTTCGGGATACATTGAAAGGACAAACAATTTTGGAGCCTGAAGTGACTACGAAAATGATGAAAAGAATGCGGGCTAGTAATGATCGGCTTCCACATGAAGATTTAACCGAACGTGAGATAGAAGTTTTATTGCAACTTGCCAAAGGAAAATCGAATCAAGAAATTGCTGATGAATTGTTCATCGGATTGAAGACAGTGAAAACGCATGTCAGCAATTTGCTTTCGAAGTTAGGTGTACAAGATCGAACACAAGCAGTCATCTATGCTTTTCAAAATGAATTAGTAAAATAAGCACGGTAATGCGTACCCGTTTGTTTAAAATTATGTGAAAGTAGTTCAGTTTTTTATTTTAAGACTAATTCCTTTTCTCGAAACATAAAAAAACAGCCCTATTTTAAGGCTGTACTTACTTACTTTTATTCTCGCTGAAAGCGGAGGGCTTGTGTTCCCCTTTTTCTTTTGTTTCATTTTCGCGAAAGACTTTTGTGGAGTCCGATTCCGATGGATCAGAAAGCGGAAGCCCTTCTCCACCATCTTTCAAATGCTTATCACGATTCGGTTCAAAATCGGCTTTGTTAGGATATTTATCATTGTGCTTAGCCATAGTTTTCTCCTCTTTTCTAATTTAATTCTCGCAACCATTCTTACATAAATACGTCTAATTACTGGTTGGAGGGATAGAAATATGGATAAAATTATTCGTTTAACGTTTCCAATTGCAAGTATCTTTTTATTATTTTGGTTCGAACAAGGACTAACCTTTTCTTATCTCGAAAAAACAATTTTGAAGATAGCCCTCTTTGTATTCATACCCCTAATGCTGTTTACTCAAACAACTACTTCCTTCTTAAAGTTCCGGAAAGTAGATAGCAACAGCGTGAAAATGGTTATCTTTGCAGGAATTTTCATGATGACAATTGTTATGATCGCGTTTATGTTCTTGCATAAGTACATTGATATCGATGCACTTCTATTGGATTTAGAAGGTGCCGGCGTTACAAAAACAATTTTCCCTTTCATAGCCTTGTATATCTTGTTTGGCAATTCATTAATTGAAGAAATTTTCTTTAGAGGATTACTTCCAAGCTTTATCGAACATCCAAAACTTCGCTTATTAGTCCCTTCTTTATTATTTGCTTTATACCATATAGTTATTTTTCTACCATGGTTTTCGCCACCACTATTTGTTTTAGCTATCCTCGGCCTATGGTTTGCCGGATTTATTTTTCAACTCGTAAATAAACAACAAACAATTTTACTTTCTTGGATTATACATATGTTTGCGGATATCGGGGTACTTTTGGTGGGTGTTTATATTTTCTACATCTATTAGAAGAATTTCTGCTTTAAGAAAAAGATATCTATAAATATGAAGCCTTGTTCTATACACACGAAAAAACTGTATGACTTAACCAATAATGAAGCTTGGCAAATCACACAGTTTTTCTAATTATTCATAGGAATCTCTACAGTTACTTTGAATAAATCACCATCAAGCTCGACTTTCATAGTTCCACCATGCATTTCGACAATCGATTGTGCAATGGCAAGACCCAGACCCGACCCTTCAGTATGCCTTGATGTATCCGCACGTTTGAAACGTTCAAATAATTCATCGACATTCTCACCAAGTTCATATTTCGTCACGTTCTTAACGATGAATTCGGCAGTTTCCCCCACTTTCCGGAGCGTAATATATACACGTGTTCCAGGCATTGTGTATTTAATCGCATTCAAAATTAGGTTATCGAGTACACGCCACCATCTCTGCCCATCAACAAAAGCGATCAATGCAGTCTCTGGAAGCGTCGTTCTAAAATCTAGACCAGATTCCGCAATCTCCCCTTCATGTTCTGCTAATGCTTGTTGCAAAAGTTGTGTTAAATCGACGCGCTGCTTGTTTAGCTCCAAATTACCACTCGCCATTTTCGAAACTTCAAATAAATCCTCTATTAATGTTTTTAATCTCTGTGATTTTGAATCAATAATACCGACATACTTTGCACGCTCTTCAATTGACAAGTTTTCGCTTTTCAGTAAGTCTGTATATGTGATGATTGATGTGAGTGGCGTTCGTAAATCATGGCTTACATTCGTTATTAATTCTGTTTTCAATCTCTCACTTTTCGCTTGTTCGGTCATTGAACTACGTACACCTTCACGGAGATTGTTTAAACTAACTGCATGATGTGCAAGTGGTGATTTCCCTTCAATTGGGATTGATTCATGAAGCTTCCCATTGGCCATCGCTTCAGTCGCTCGGATTATTCGATTTAAATATGCTGAGCGCCTTACAAATATATAGAGAATCGGCAAAGCAAAGATGACAACGAGTGGAATATAAACAAGGATTAGCATTGGTTGAATGGCAACCACCATGAACCCTATTCCAGCTAGGAAAAAACCTATGAGCAAAAGGAATGTTTGCATTCCAATCGTTTTTCTTACAAACGAATCTTGTAGTGCTGCGAAAAATTTCAACGTATAACTATTTTTAATGTCTTGTTCCAACACACCTTTATGTTTCAAGCGTTCAACAAGGTTCACAAGTTGGAATGCAATAAATGCAACGGCGACCGCCAAAGCAACGAGCCAAAAAATGCGCTCTGTCCAAATGCTTGTATAATTCCCATAAGAATAGGCAAATAAATTCATAGCCCGAGAATGAATAATTTCTACTGTGAAGAAGAGTGTAAGGAACACAATTGCAGCTTTCAAATCAATTTTCAATCGGTCATAGCGTGCTGCAAATTCCGTCTGCAAAACCCACTCTTTTCTGAATTTCAACACTGTAAACAATGCAACCGCCGCTAATAGTCCAAGCAACCAAATGACGTACGTACTGTATTTTCTGCCATTAAAATCCTTAACGTCCGCACTTAAAGCACCTTTCGTGAGTGCCGTCTTCGGAACAATGACAAGTCCTTCGAATGTTCGAATCGGGTTTTTATATGAACTAATATCAGTGCTTGGCGCTTCCACGAAAGAGCTACTAGTTACTTCAGTAACCATTTCGTTCCTCCATGAAGGTCCCATCGTATTTCTACCGTAGTCATTATCAAACCACTCCATATTCGAGTCATTTGAAGGAATTGAACTTGCATTAAATAATCCGTCCGATGTATTAAATGACTTTTGATATGCATCAGATACATCGATGTTACCAGATGAGAAGGTTTCCCCAGTTTTCACGTCCGTAAATTTATAATAAATAGGAAAACTCCGTGTTTCAGAACCCTTAATATTCTCCAAATAATGGTCAATTGCAGCCGTTTTTTCAGCTCGTATTTTTTCTTCCACATGAGCATCACTTTCAAAGTTTTTTTGGATATCTGCAATTTTATGATCCCGCTCTTTGATCAGCGTATCTTCTAATACTTTGTTTTCCGACTCCTTTGCCCCCGCAATCCGGTCCACATATTGTTCTTGAATGTCCGAAATTTGAGCAACAAGTGATCCGTATCGATTCCGATGCTCTTCAATTTCATCCCTTGATACTGGTATTGCCTTTATCGCATCTTCTCGATTTAACGGGTTAAGTACAGCTGGACCAATCTGGGAATAAAACGCATCCATTTCACTTTGAAATTGGTGTGTATTTACATAACTTTTTCCAACGAATTTCGATGCTGTTTCCATAAATGAGGGCAAGGCAATTAGTATTAGTGCCGCAAACATAGCCCATACAAAGAGTAGAAGACGATTGTTTTTCATACTCATACTCCCCCTTTAATTGACCACATTAGTTGTGTGATTAGTTGACTCGAACGGCCCATTCCACTGTTAACTAAATCGATAACGTGGGAGAAACAGTATCCAATGCTCAATGTCGCGATGAGTATACCAATAATTGACCAGATAAATGCAAAGTCATTTTTCGATTTTGTAACCAATTCCCCACACCACCTTTACGTATCTTGGATTTTTTGGGTCCGTTTCGATTTTTTCGCGAATTTTCCGTATGTGTACGGCAACGATGTTTTCCGCATTGTATGCTTCTTCATTCCACACGCGTTCGTATATATCATTAATGGAAAACACACGTCCCGCGTTTTTCATTAATAGTTCTGTAATTTTGTATTCGATTGGTGTGAGTTTTACGACGACATCTTCAACCGTAATCTCTTTTGCTTCTTCATTAAGAGCTAGTCCATCAATTACAATCTTTTGTTGTTTTCCGTCATACGTGCCAAACTGCACATAACGCCGCAATTGAGATTTCACACGGGCCATTAATTCCATCGGATGGAACGGCTTCGTCACATAATCATCAGCTCCGACGGATAATCCGTGAATTTTATCGGAATCCTCGGCTTTTGCGCTCAACATGATAATCGGAATGTTGCGGTCTTCTCGTATCTTAAATGTCGCTGTGATGCCGTCCATATTGGGCATCATAATATCGAGTATGAGGAGATGTACCTCGTTCTTCTCCAGAAGTTCAAGGGCTTCTTTGCCATCCGCAGCCTTTAGCACCTCATACCCTTCATTTTTCAAATAAATTTCAATCCCGTCGCGAATTTCCTGGTCGTCATCCGCAACAAGTACTGTGAACTTAGTCATCATCCGCACCTCGCTTTTCTCTATGTTACCAATTCTAAAGGGAGAATCTTAATATTCACCCACTGTAATTATGAAGAATTTCTTAAGATGAGCATAAATCTATTTAAAAGTCTTGGACAAGAACGACTTTTTCATAAATGAGTATGTTTACAATTAACACTTCGACTGTTATCTATGGCGATTCAGCGGACATCATTGGCAATTGCGCGGACATAAGTCGGGATTGAGAGGACATTACCAAGGATTGCGCGGGCATCATTGTCCAGCAGGAAAAGTACTCAACTATAGAACAACTACTAACCTAGAAGATCTGATCAATCTTTATTAAATTCCATAATTCCTTAATTCGCTTCCCATCAAGAATAACTTTTCGAAGTAAATCCTCAACATCTTCTCCTGTGATTTCACTTGCAGAGTCATAAAACTTCCAAAACATAAATTGTCCCGTCCCACGACCAATATAGTAATGTTCATTTGTATATATAAAATGGATTTCTCTTCCCACTTTTAAATCTTCAAGAAGTTCCTTATAACTGTACCCCATAAGTTTAGACACCTTTCGTTACTTTATTTACATTTCACTTTCAATAGGTGCTTTATTCAGGAATAAACTTTCACAATTTGAACATGCTTTATATAATGGAGGTGAATGTTCTTGACAGAACATAATAAGAATAAGAATAAGAACAATAAAGATAATAATTTAGACCGGGAAGAGTTCGGATATGGCTTTGATATAAGCCCCGATGATATGGATGTTATCGGTAAAAATAGAAGTGTGAGAAAAACCAATAACACTAAAGAAAAGAACAATCAACAACGCCCGCCAACGAATGGGTAAGCTGAGATTAGGATATTAGTTCCATAAGACGTTTGTTTCTTTATTAAATCCAGTAACGACGAAAGCCTTCCTATTATATCAGGAAGGCTTTCGTCGTTACATTATATTAAGTGCTTATTCCCTCTTTTTCTACCACTAAATGTGAGCACAAGTATCCCACCAAGTAGCAATACGATACCAATCCAAGATGTACTATTTAGTCTTTCTCCAACAATAACTACACTAAGCGTTGCGGCGGTAAGCGGTTCTGCAAGGGATAGCGTGACGGCCGATGACGATGGAATGCGTTTTAATCCATAAGAGAATAATATATAGGCCACACTCGTCGTCACGATTCCAAGATAGACCATTGTCGCGATGCCTCGTCCCGTAAATAAACCTTCCGTTTCAAATAAAAATAAAAAGGGCATAAGAATAATTGCACCAACTGTGAAAATTACCGCGACTGCCGGAACAGCATCCACTTTTTCAAGAACCTCTTTGTTAAACAACGTATAAAAAGCAAATAACATTCCCGCTATTAGCGAAAGTGAGATTCCTACTGGATTGACAATAATACCTCCCGTATTTGAGAACAGCAACACACACCCGATAACCGCAAGGGATGTAGCAATTATCCATACCCTCGTCGGACGACGTTTTAGTAGAAGCCATTCAACAATTCCGGAGAACGCGGGCGCACTACCGATTGTGACGACTGTACCAATTGCGATACCGGATAAGCGAATGGAAGTAAAGAAACAGTATTGGAATGCCGCCATCGCCAAAGCGGATAGAAGTGTGGCCTTCCATGGCCAGTATCGAAAATTAATTTTCCTCATTATTAGTAGAAAAAGTAGTAATGTAAATCCCCCAATCGCAAGTCTAGAAGCGCCTACCGCTAAAGGATGGACCGTTTGTGGCATAAATGTTTGAGCAGTACCCGTTGTTCCCCAAAGTATTGCTCCCAACAGGACAAATATGTACGATATACGTTGTGACAAAGTTTCCCTCCTCTTAGACCAAAAGACTATATTCTTAATTATAGATGAGTTTCGAGCAATTTCAACAACTCCAAATGACATAAAAATGTTTCAGTACACAAATCTTTGATTTAGGTTATACTAGAGCTTGCAAACCTTGCATAAAATAGGGTTTCAACACGTGGTTCGTAACCATCCCACGATAAAAAACTAGGAGGAAAAGAATAATGAAAGTAAAAACACTAACAACAAGTGGAATAATTGCCGCTTTGTATGTTGCAATCACATTTTTAATCTTGCCCTTTGGATTTACACTCGTCCAATTCCGGGTGTCTGAGATGTTCAACCATCTCGTCGTTTATAACAAGAAATACATTTTTGGAATTGTAATTGGTGTCCTGGTCGCGAATTTTCTTTTCTCACCAATACTCGTTGATGTTATTTTCGGAGTACTGCATTCAATTATTGCTCTTTCGATAACAATTTTCTCTGCGAAGTTTATTAAAGGAATTATCAAACGTATGCTTTTCAACACGATAACCTTTTCCGTTTTGATGATTATCATCGCATATCAGCTTAAGATCTTTGCAAATATTCCTGAGTTCAACGGAATCCCGTTCTTAACTATTTATCTAACATTAGCTCTTGGTGAATTCATTGTAATGATGATCGGTATACCTGTTATGGTTGGTCTAAACAAACGCTTAAACTTCAAAAAGCTTATTTAAAGGAGAGTTATTATGTATTGTTCCATTCCTGAAATTGCTGAATACCTTCGCATGCCTGTTTCCCAAGTACAGAAATATGTGCTCGAAGGCCGTATTCACTCGGTTTATGACGGTGAACAATTCCTCATTAACAAAGATCAATTTACCCTTTACTTTAAGCAACTGGAACTCATTAAAGAGCAAATCGATGAATATCGAAGTGAACCACTTCCACCCGATCGTGATATTAAAGATGAAGATTAACAAAACCTGTCAGGAACTTTTCCTGCAGGTTTTTTTATTATATCTACGAATTTAGGTTTAAGAGATGCATCATAAAGGGAATGCTAAATGTATGGATGATTTGCAATCGTATCAAAGAACAAGTATAGTTGAAAATTGTTTCTAAAAATGAAAAGTTTCTCAAGGGGGAAATATGAAAAATATATCAAAGGTCTTTTACATTACAATTATTTTAGTTATTATAGCAGTTGGCTACGGTGCAATCGCACCCGACAATTTTGAAATAGTTACATCAAAAATACAAGGTTTTATTGCTAACACTTTCGGTTGGTATTACATATTGCTGCTCTCATTCATATTAGGGCTAAGTATCTTTTTAATCTTGAGTCCTTACGGGAAAATCCGACTTGGTAAAGATACCGATCGACCGCAATTTTCCACAATCACTTGGATAGCAATGCTCTTTTCCGCCGGTATGGGAATTGGACTTGTATTCTATGGCGCCGCTGAACCTTTATCCCACTTTGCCATTAACCCGGCAACAGCAGAGCCAAACACCGCTGAAGCTTTCAAGGAGTCACTTCGTCAAACATTCTTCCACTGGGGTTTTCATGTATGGGCAATGTATGGGATCGTCGCATTGTCACTTGCTTTTTTCCAATTCCGAAAAGGGCAGCCAGGTTTGATATCAGCCACTTTGAAGCCGTTATTCGGTAAAAAGATGGAGGGTCCATGGGGCACGCTCGTCGATGTACTCGCAGTTTTCGCCACTGTGTTCGGAGTTGCAACATCGCTTGGATTCGGTGCTGTTCAAATAAATGCTGGATTAAATTACTTATTCGGTGTTAAAATCGGATTCATATCACAGTTGATTATTATCGCAATCGTTACTGTGTTATTCATCATGTCCGCTTGGTCCGGACTGAGTAAAGGAATTAAGTATTTATCGAATTTAAATCTTTCTCTCGCAATTGCACTACTCTTTCTAGTTGTGATTCTCGGACCTACTCTACTCATCCTCAATACATTCACCGATTCACTTGGAGGGTATTTGTCGAATCTCGTTCAAATGAGTTTCAGAACAGCTCCGCTTAATGAAGATAATCGGGAATGGTTAAATGCATGGACAATCTTCTACTGGTCCTGGTGGATCGCATGGGCACCGTTTGTCGGAATGTTTATCGCCCGTGTATCAAAGGGTCGTACGATAAAAGAATTTTTATTCGGCGTTCTCGTCGTACCAACAGTTATTGGTGCATTTTGGTTTTCCGCATTCGGATCAACGGCTATTAATATCCAAAGAACTGGCATTCAAGATTTAGCGAGTGCATCCACAGAGCTTGTTGTCTTTGAAATGTTTCACACAATGCCGTTATCGCTAATCCTATCGATTGTAGCAATTTTGTTAATCATTTCATTTTTCATCACATCCGCGGACTCTGCAACTTTCGTCTTGGGTATGCAATCCACAGGAGGATCGTTAACACCACCAAACACAGTAAAACTTACGTGGGGAATCATCCAATCCACAATTGCAGTTATTTTATTGTCTGTTAACGGGCTTACAGCATTGCAAAATACAATAATTATTGCAGCATTGCCTTTCTCTTTTGTCATAGTCTTAATGATAATTTCATTACTGAAATCATTAAAAGAAGAACTAAAATTAAAATAAAAAAAGTAAAAAAACAATTCCCATTGGGGAATTGTTTTTTTATATTTAAACATCTCTTTAAAAAAGTCCCGTTCACCATTCATTCTGAAATTGCGTCCGTTAGATACTCTTCTATTGAAACTTTATATTTATGCCCAAGTTTTTGCAATTCATCATATATCGCTTGTGTTAGAACAATACCTTCCTTTAAACTCTTCTCTCTTTTGATCTGTTCGATTTCTCCAGGCATATATACTTTCTGATGAGCAGCACTTGGAGGACTTGTTACTGTTTGTGTAATGCGATCATCCATTCTCTGTTTGAATGTATCCAAATCCATAAAACCTTCAATATCAAACACAATAAATGTGTGGCCCAGCTGTTGTGGTCTTGTATCATTGTACATTTGTGAAACATGTTCGCCAAACATGGCTCCAGTCATTACGCCTGTCATTATATCAATCATCATCGATAATCCAGATCCTTTAGATCCAAAGGGAAGCAGAAATCCGTCCAAGGCATCTTGTGCATTTGTCGTATCCTTACCATCTTCTGTGATAGCCCATCCTTCTGGAATTTCTTCACCATTCTTTGCGGCTAAATTAATTCTTCCTCGAGCTACATTGCTAGTTGCCATATCTAAAATCACAGGTTCATTATTCGAAGGGACCGCAATACTTATAGGATTCGTTCCTAAAGTAGGTTTTTTTGCCCCCCACGCAACCATTATTGGCGATGTGTTCGTCATAGCGATTCCTAAACAACCTGCATTGGCTGCCATTCTCGTGAAATAAGATGCGGTTCCAAAATGATTTGAATTACTGACACCCACAAATGCGGAGCCGTATTTCTTCGCTTTTTCTATCGCATTTTCCATTGCGACTTTTCCTGCATATTGACCCCACCCATTATTTGCATCGTACAGCGTTGTTGTTTCAGTTTCTCTCAAAACTGTTAACTCTGTGTGGTTTTTAATCACTCCATTTTCTAATCGACCTATGTAATCCGCTAGCCTCGTAACACCATGCGAATCTACTCCCATCACATTTGCATCGACTAGGCTATCCGCTATAACTTCAGATTCATTCTTTGGTATACCGAGAGCTGTAAATACTTCAAAACAAAATCTTTTCAACTGTTTAACAGGTATTCTTTTTTCTGCATTCATTCTTCTTAAGTCCCCTTTGCATTCGTTTCTTTCAATTGATACTAGAAATAAAATATAGAATCTACTATACCGCAACCAAAAAGAGAGACGAATAAACCGTCTCTCAAAATATATCTTAATTACACAGTGACTGGAACTGCCTTCTCAATCGCTTGTTTAAGATCTGCAATGATATCATCAACTGATTCTAGACCTACCGAAAGTCTAATTAGTTCTTCTGTAACACCAGATTTCTTCAAATCTTCCGGACTTAATTGTTGATGCGTCGTCGAAGCTGGATGGATGATTAGTGATTTTGCATCCCCTACGTTCGCTACATGCGACCAGATTTCAACATTATCAATTACTTTTCTTCCAGCATCACGGCCGCCTTTAATCCCAAAAATCACGATAGAACCAAAACCATTCTTCAAATACTTCTTCGCAAGTTCATGCGATGGATGATCCGCATTCCCGGTAAACGTAACCCATTCAACCGATGGATGACCCTTCAAGAACTCCGCAACTTTAATGGCGTTCTCATTATGTCTCGGAACACGTAAGTGAAGTGTTTCTAGCCCTTGCAGGAAGTTGAATGCGCTATCTGGATCTAAGCACGGTCCAAAATCACGTAATAATTGCACACGCAGTTTTATCGCAAAAGCAACAGCCGCTGTGTCAATGCCGTATCGCAAGCCATTATACGAAGCATCCGGCTCTGTAAATCCTGGGAACCTGCCTTGCGTCCAATCAAACTTTCCAGCGTCGACAACAATTCCTCCGATTGTCGTACCGTGACCACCAATCCATTTCGTTGCAGAATGGATCACAACATCCGCACCAAACTCAATTGGATTTGAACCATATGGGGACGGGAATGTGTTATCAATTAGTAACGGCAAGCCGTTTTCATGTGCGACTTTCGCAACTGCTTCGATATCAAGCACGTGAAGACCCGGATTCCCGATTGTTTCCGCAAAAATTGCTTTCGTTTTATCCGTAATTGCGGTGCGGAAGTTTTCCGGATCCGTCACATCTACAAACTTCACAGTAATTCCATAACGAGGAAGTGTAACCGCAAATAAGTTATACGTGCCCCCGTACAAATTACTTGCCGCCACGATTTCATCCCCAGCGCCTGCAACATTCAAAATTGAGAATGCAATAGCAGCCATTCCCGATGAAAGAGCTACCGCAGCCGTTCCACCCTCGAGAAGCGCAAGTCGTTCTTCAAACACAGCTACCGTTGGATTCGTAATTCGCGAGTAAATGTTTCCAGCTTCTGATAAACCAAATAAGTTTTGTGCATGTTCTGTATCTCGAAACACGAAAGAGGTGGTTCTATGGATTGGCACCGCACGGGATCCCGTCACCGGATCAGGTTTTTGTCCACCGTGTAGTAGAAGTGTTTCGGGCTTAAGGTTTGCTTTTGTCATTGTCATTACCTCCAGTATTTTTTTAGATGGAAAATATAGTGCGGAGGCGTTGGGGGTTTAAAGGAATAAAAAATAACCCCCTTCGCTTAAGAAGAGGGTTACGCTTTCGCTAATTCCTCCCCTTATCTTTCAGTCCGTTTACACGAAACTGTAGGAAGTAGCACCTTTGCAAGTTGGTCGCTTGCTGGTTGCTGGGCATCGTAGGGCCTAATCCCTCCGCCGCTCTTGATAAGAGTGTGTTGTATTCAGTTTTCCATCTTGTTACATAGTATAGATGTAGTCGCAATATAAAGTCAAGTGTTTATTTAAAAGTTTCTGAAAACTACTTCTAAAAAAAGACTTTTAGCTTGAGCGCACTTACTTTCAATAGAAATATCAACTTTTAGAACATATCAATAATATAAATGTAGCCAAATGCCATTAAAGTAATTACTAAAAAGTACAATCCATTCCATTTAAATGCAACGGTAAAGCCATCTTTTTTTACATTTTGGCTTATTATAATGTTCATCGCATTTAAAGGACTAATAGCGGCCGATAGCATCCAGCTAAAAATACACATGAAAGCAACGGGTAAAGGATTAAATGGAACCCCTGACTCAATAAGCGTTAATAAAATTAAAGGTATTGAAATGATCTGGTGAACTCCAATCATAGCCACCCCTGTCACAAACAGAAGGATAAATAAGAACAATACAGCTAGCGACTCATTCACTGACCACTCTATCGCACTTTTCAGTACATTAATAAAGGGTGTATTGGCAATTGCATTTCCAAAAATACCCGCACTTAAAAACAGGGAAATTTCCATTCTAGAACCAATTAACAAACGGTCTTTATAGTGCAAATACTCTTCTCTAACAACATTCCATTTATTACGAAGGACAATCCAAATAAATGGAACCATAACACAAATAAAACTAACTAATAAAAGCATTGGTTTATGAAGCAGCGATTCCATACTGATTAATAGTAGAATCAACCCTAAAACAAACACTATAAGATAAAAAATGTTCTTCAAACCATTCTCATCAGGCTTCAATTGTCCAGGCTCTTGTAAAATTGTATGAGGAGTCGCATTCGGTCTTAATAAAAACAAACCGACAACTGCTTGCATAAGAGAAAACGTAACTCCTACTAAAATATAGGACATATATTTAACGTCTAATAAATAGATTACAATACCTACTGAGGCAAAAAATGGCGACCAAAGAACAGCGGGCGTAAACCCTAAGTAGTAAGAACGAGACAACATTTTAGGTTTGATTTCAACATCTTTCACAAAGTCATGCACGATGCGAATCGCACCCATATTTAAAATAGGCGCCAATAACATCATGAAAGAACTCATACTATAAAATGTTTTGCGCTCATCATTTTTATTGTTTGATAACCCGGAGACGATGGTATCAATTATTCCTTCCCTTCTAAGCGGGATTGACAACAGGGGAGCCAATATTAGGATTGCAAGCAGTGGAAGATTTTGTGTAATTCCTTCAAACAGCTCAAGTCCCCTGTTGCCATTTATAAAATGTATAATGATTCCCGTAGTAAAAAGAAATAACGTAAATAACCTTCCTTTGATCTCCATAGAAAAAACAATAGTTAGAAAAGTAGCTACTGAAACTATAGTAAACAATACAGTTATCAAGGGGTGGGAAACATACGCATTTATCATATATGTCAAGCACATTAACATGATGAGAGTAAAGCGTATCATATTACACCTACTCTCTTTCTTATTCATATAAGTTTCAAAAACTTCTCAAATTTCTATTTTATGCTTTGGGACCACCGGCAATATATAAAATTTGTCCGGAAACGAAAGATGATTCTTTACTGGCGAAGAAACAGACTGCGTGAGCGACATCTTCAGGCATTCCTGCACGTTTCACAGGGATTTGTTTGGATTTTTCTTCAACCAGCTCTTCAAATGCTATGCCATTACGTTCAGCCACAGATTTCGTCATTTCGGTGACAATGAAACCAGGAGCGACTGCATTGACTGTAATATTATAGCGCCCAAGCTCCAATGCTAAGGTTTTTGTGAAACCTTGGATACCGGCTTTGGCGGTTGCATAGTTCGCCTGTCCTCTATTTCCTAAAGCAGAAACGGACGAGAGATTAATGATTCTACCATACTCATTTTTCACCATGAATTCTTGTGCATATTTACTACAAATAAATGCTCCCTTTAGATGGACATTCATTACTTGGTCCCAGTCGAGCGTGCTCATTTTGAATAGTAAGTTGTCCCGTATAATGCCCGCATTATTCACAAGAATATCTACTCTATTGTGCGTCCTATTAATTTCGGCAAATACGTTTTTCACATCTTCTTCAACTGTAATATCGACGACATACTTTTCAAAGGAAATTTCCATTTCCTTAAACTCGATAGCTGTTGCATTTAAGATTCTTTCATCCACATCTAAAAGACATACATGACCTCCTAAAAGGCCAATCTTTTTCGCAATTTCTTTACCAATGCCTTGGCCTGCACCTGTAATAACTGCTACTTGATTTGTGAATTTAGTCAAAGTTTTTCACCTTTTCCCCATTGTATTCATAGTTAAATAACTTAACTGATTACGATAGTCACAAACAATTTCTTCTATGATTTCAGATACAGTTTTCACTTCATCGATAAGACCAATCGTTTGTCCAAGTGCGATTACCCCTGTATTTAAATTACCCGTATCAATTAGCTCTTTATACGATTCCCCGCTTATATAAGGGAAAATTTCTTCCAAGGTTGCGCCTTTTTTTTCCAACTCTGCTAACTCAATGGAGTGATTGGTCTTCATAACTCTGGCGGTTTTCCCAATCGACTTCTTCACCATTACAGTATCTGTTTCAGACAAATTCACCAAGTAATCTTTTATATTCTGATGGAGTCTAACTTCTTTTGACATTAGGAAACGGGTGCCCATTTGAACGGCACCTGCACCCAATGCTACAGCTGCGAGCATAGACTTACCCGTTGAAAATCCGCCTGAAGCAATAACCGGAATCGAAAGCTCTTTTACCGCTTTTTGAATAAGAGTCAAACTTGTTGTATCTTCCTTACCAGGATGTCCCCCACATTCATAGCCATTGACCACAACTGCATCACAACCCAATGATTCTGCTTTTTTTGCAAAACGGACGGAAGGGGCGACATGAATAACTTTCACATTGGCTTTTTTTAGGTCATCCATATACTGTTCAGGATTGTTTCCTGAAGTAAATACGATTTTAACGCCGGACTCAATTACACCTTCAACGAATTCATCCATTGGTCTTCGAATCCCAATCGCAATGTTCACTCCAAAAGGTTTATTTGTAAGTTTCTTTGTAAGCTCAATATCCTCCAGCATTTCTTTCTTTGTTTCGTAACTTCCAGCCGTGATTAACCCTAATCCACCCGCGTTAGAAACCGCTGAAACTAAAGGAGAAGTTCCAAGGCCTTGAAGCCCGCCTTGGATGATTGGATATCGAATGCCCAGCATCTGTGTGATTTTTGTTTCAATCATTTTACTTCTGCACCTTTCATTACATTACGCACCCTTTATAAAGTCGCCATCTTTCCGCTTAAATACATCGGGTGAATTTTCTTTTGATAAATATAAACAGCTAATAATACTAGTATTCCTATAACATCTGTTGTAATCCCAGGTAATACGAGTAAAACAGCGCCTGCGAATAAAAGAACTCTTTCATACCAATACGCCTGTCTAATAAACCAACCTTCCGCCGCACAAGCAACCCCGATAATACCGATAATCGCAGTTATCACTGACACCACAATTGCCGACCAACTTCCAACAAGTAACAGTGTTTCACCATATACGAAGAAGAACGGAACGATGAATGCGGCTAGACCTAATCTTACCGCTGTCATTCCCGTTTTCATCGGATCAGCACCCGCAAGTCCTGCTGCCGCAAATGCCGCCAGTGCGACTGGAGGGGTAATTGCAGATAATGCAGCAAAATAGAAAACGAACATATGTGCAGCTAATGGTGATACTCCAAGTGTAATTAGGGCAGGAATCGTCAATGGTACTTGAACAATATAAGCCGCAACTGTTGGAAGTCCCATTCCTAAAATAATACTTGTAATCATTGTGAAAATTAAAGCCACAATCAGAACTCCACCAGAGAGGCCAATGATTATGCTACTAAACTTCAATCCAATGCCTGTTAAACCAATAACTCCAATAATAATACCTGAAGCCGCACACGCAATCGCCGTTTCAACAGAAGCCCTTGCGCCTAAATCAAGTGCTTTGAACACTGTTGGGATATTGATTCTGGTAGCTTTGCTCAAACCAGCGATTAGTATAGTAACGACGATTGCAAACAACCCAGCCCTCATCGGGGAACTTCCTGACGCGAGCATAACAACTATTACAACTAACGGGATAAAGAATAAAAAACCCTTTTTAAATACTCCCCAGAAACTCGGTAAATCTTTTTTATTTAACCCTTTAAGGCCCATTTTTACAGCTCTTAAATCGACCTGAACAAATAGACAAACGTAGTATAGAATTGCTGGAACAATAGCAGCAATTGCTATATCCATATACGGAACACCTAAATAGGATGCGATAATGAAAGCGGAGGCACCCATTATCGGAGGCATAATTTGACCGCCTGTCGAAGCGACGGCTTCAACTGCACCAGCGAATTCTTTTTTATATCCAGTCTTTTTCATCATAGGAATTGTAAACGCACCAGTAGTTACTGTGTTTGCTACAGCACTACCCGAAATTGTACCGAGTATGGAACTCGCAATGATAGCGGTTTTAGCGGGTCCGCCTCGGTACTGTCCCATTCCAGCGACCGATAAGTCGATAAAGAATTTCCCCGCACCGGACACTTCCAAAAACTTACCAAACAAGATAAACAAGAAAATGAATGTTGCAGATACCCCAAGTGGTGTACTAAATACACCTGTTGTAGTATAAAACAAATGATCTATGAACCACATTGTTGTAAATTCTCTATGCGAAAGTGTACCTGATAGCAAATGTCCCCAAATTCCATAAATGAGAGTTACTAAAATAATAATAACTAAAGCGCGCCCGATTACCCTACGCGTTGCTTCTATTAATAAGATTCCAGCAATAATTCCAATAGCAACTTCCAAAGTTGTTAGTTTTTCAATATAACTCATTCGGGAGGATATTTCTTGTGCGTTAATGACGAAATAAGAATAAACGCCTATTGAAAGCACTATGAATAACCAGTCGTACCAAGGAATACTCTCAGACTTAGCTGCTTTGCTCGTTGGCTTATAGATTGCGAAAACCAGTACTAATGCAAATGCTAAATGGGTAGAACGTTGCAAAATCGATTCAAATACTCCAAAAAATGCGGTATACAAATGAAATAGGGACATAAGTATTGCCACAAGTGAAATTACTTTTCCGGCTACGCCTAATAATGGACGTAGCTTTGTATTCAATACACCATCATCATCGTATTCGGTGCTTTCTACAACTTCAATGGAATCCAACACATTATTTTTTGTCATACACTATCACTCCCCTACATTCCAGAACAATATTAAAATTACTCCATTGCTCCTACTTCTTTATAGTATCTCATTGCTCCTGGATGCATTTTTCCTACATTGTTTTTAACGGAATACTCCGCATCAAATTCTGCCATAACATTTGAGATTTTCAACCAGTGATCTTTTTCTTCTACCATCATCTTCGTTAATTGGTAAACCGTTTCTTCGTCCATCAAGTCATCATTTACTAGGAGCACAGAGTAACCAGCGACTGTCTTTACATCTTCTTTTATTCCAGCGTAAGTTCCTGCTGTTACAATATGCTCCATATAACCTTCATTCTTTTCACTCATCTTTTCAACAATATCATCCGTTAAAGGAATCATTCGAATGCCTACCGTTGTATCCAGTTCTTGAAATGTTGAAACTGGAGCAGCAACCATACCAACGATTGCATCAATATGTTTATCACGCATTAGATCTGCGCCATCAGCTGTACCAATATATTCAATTCCACCTAAGTCGTCATAGCTCATTCCTACAATATCTAACACATCTTGAAACACAAGTTCTCCGCTGTATCCTTTAATACCAGGGCTTACTTTTTTACCCTTCAAGTCTTCAACAGTATAGATGTCCGAATCTGCACGAACAACCATGTGATATACGTTTGGATATAAAGTAGCAATTGTACTTACGTTTTCAATTTTTTCTTTGAATGGACCGATTGCATTGATTGCTTCTGGAACCGTTTGTCCGTTACTAAAACCTATTTGAAATGTGCCATCACCCAAACCGAGTAAGTTCGATACAGAACCACCTTCAACAATTGTTACAGAAGAATCAGGGTATAATGCAGTCATTTTATCACTCATTGCAGCAGACAATGTATACCAGAATCCACCTACTGTTGCAGAACCAAATGTGATTTCTTTAGGTGCACCTTCAGCTTTTTCTCCACCATTGTCTGAACCCTTATCATTTCCTCCACACGCTGCGAGCACTAGCATCATTAGCATTAACGTAAATAGTAATCCTGTTTTCTTTTTCATTTTCTATTCCTCCTCTTATGTTGTTTGTAAGTTGTTTTCTTTATTTTTCAATATAAAGAAAATTGTTTTCAAAGTATCTATCGATAGACCATGTATCTCGGCTTTGTCCAAAATATAGCCTACCAATTCGTCCGCTTCTGTTACTTTTCCTTTACGGATATCTTGCAACATGGACGTAGCATGTGATTTTGCTAGTTCGGCATTTTGAAAGGCTTGGTCAATATCTGTTTCAGTTAATGGAATGCCGCATAATGCCGCAACTTGTATTGTTTCCAAACCAATCGACCACGCAATCTTTCTAAGATGCGGATCTTCAAGTATTTCCCCAATTGTCTTATCAATCGCAGCTGTTAGTGGATTAAACAATAGGCTAAACAAATACTTCTTCCATTTTCTAAGCATCACTTCATCTGTGCATTTCACCGGAATCCCAGCATCCTTAAGCACTGTTGCAATTTTCTTAGCTGTATCTCCGCCATTTTCACTAAGACCGCCAATAACGAGACCATAGCTTCCATTTTGCTTAATAACTCCGGGTGCTTCAATTGCGGCTTGCACAAATACGACTGCTGATAATACACGTTCCTCACCAAATACGTCAGCGAGCACTTCTTCATTGCTCACACCGTTTTGAAAACTTATCACGTAAGCTGACTTGTTTAATACTGCTGCAAGTTTTTCTGCAGTTCCTCTCGTATCCCCCGATTTCACACAAAATAACACGAGCTCACATTCCGCAAGTGCTGAAATGTCTTCAGTAAAAGTATTGTGAATTGTGATTTCTTCATTTTCTCTCTTAATCAATAAACCTTTTTTAGTCATTTCGGCTAAATGTGCACCGCGAGCAATAAAAGTTACATCATGACCCGCTTCGGATAGAAAACTTCCGAAAAAGGAGCCTACTGATCCACTGCCTAAAATCCCGATTTTCAAAAGAAGTCCCCCTCTCCAAAGTTCTGGTATACCTATTTCTTTACAATAAATCAAATCTTCTATGCAATTAAATGGATTTAACTACTCTAAACGTTCCAACACTATGGGCAATTAAATTCTTATTTTCATCAAACAGTCTACCTTCGATGAGCACAGTACTTCGGCTTTCACTGATAACCGATGCTTCAGAATAAATTCCACCTTCTACGACCGGCTTAAGAAATTGAATATTCATTTGAATTGTCATCACCTCATCAGAGCCTAATGTCCTTCCAGCCATACCCATCGTCGTATCTAAAACTGAAGCGTAGATGCCGCCGTGAATGGAGTCTCGAACATTTCTGAAGTTTGGATTGTAAGGTAAATAGAGTTCCACATACCCTTTTTTCAATTCCTTCATTTGTAAACCAATAAAGTCCCAAAATGGACTTGTCTTAAAATCTTCCCGAACAATATCTAAATGATTTTCCATTTACTCACTACCCCTTTTTCAGTGGAGATAAATCGTTTAAATTCGCAATAACAGATAATTCCTCACCATTAATTGCTTTTACTAAGTTTTCTGAAATTACAACCGAGGTTAACTTAGCTGCTTCTAAACTGATTCCACCAATATGAGGAGTCATTGTGATTTCTTCAAGTTCGAAGAATGGATGATTTTCTGCAGGTGGTTCAATCGCAAATACGTCTACTCCGGCTCTTGTAAATTCACCATTTTTCAGAGCTTGAACCATGTCAGCTTCATTAATAACTCCACCACGTGCTGTATTTATTAAAACAGCTGTTGGCTTCATTAAACTAAACATCTTTTTATCGATAATTTCCCTCGTCGCTGCTGTAAGTGGAATATGAAGACTAATCGCATCACTTTCTTTAAATACATCCTCCATTGATGTCGTCAGGTTTACACCGACAGAGTCTGCAAGCTTTTGTCTTTCAGCGTCTATTGTTCTTACATATACTAAAATGTTCATTTCAAAGCCATTTTTCATGATTTTTGCAACAGTTTGTGCAATGGAACCAAAGCCAACAATACCTAGCGTCTTCCCTTGCAGCTCAGAAGTATATTTCCCATCTCGATACGAGAAATTACCAGATCTAGTATTTTTGTCGAAAATAGTAATGTCTTTCATTACTGCGAGCAAAAGTGCAACAGCATGTTCTGCAGTAGCGCGACTATTTATTTTCGGTGCATGTAGAACCTTAATACCTTTACTCGTTGCATATTCAACATCAATATTATCAAGCCCAATGCCCGCCCCTGTAATCGCTTTCACATTTGTACAATGATCTAAAATCCCAGGCGTTATTTTTGCAGGAGCTCGTAAAATAATTCCATCTACATCGTTGTTTTTTAAATAAGTAATAATTTCTTCTTCATTGAAGGTTTCAAACCTTTTCACATTTGCGAGTGAGTTTAACGTCGCTTCGCCGTCTGGATGGTACATCGGTAAAATTTGAACAATGTTCATAACCATGGACTTTCAACTTCCTTTCTGATTAAAGATTAATTGGATAAGAACCTATAATAGGGTCTTATCCAATTAACAGTATTTATCATTTTCTTATTGCATGTTTTCTACAATCGTAGTAATCCCTTGTCCGCCACCAATACATAGCGTAACAAGACCATACTTAACGTCACGACGTTTCATTTCAGAAAGAAGTTTTGTCATTAGAATCGCTCCTGTAGCACCAATTGGGTGACCTAATGCAATTGCTCCACCATTAACGTTTACTTTATCAATGTCCATGTTTGAACCCTTTATTACTGACAACGCTTGAGCAGAAAATGCTTCATTCAACTCAATTAAATCTATATCATCGATTGTAAGACCACATTGCTTCAACGCTTTTTCAGTTGATGCAACTGGACCAATACCCATAATCTCAGGTGATACTCCGCTTGAAGCTTGTGCAATTATCTTAGCTTTTGGCTTCAAACCGTATTCATTCATTTTATCTTCAGACATCATTAGAACTACAGACGCACCATCGTTTCTACCACTTGCGTTCCCAGCAGTTACCGAACCACCGTCTTTAAATACCGCACGAAGTTTAGCCATTTGTTCTTTCGATGACTGACGTGGATGCTCGTCCGTATCATACATAAAGCTGCTTTTACGCTCTTTAATTTCAACAGGGACAATTTCATCTTTGAAAAGACCGTTTTCGATTGCTTTTGCAGCAAGCTCCTGACTTCTCATCGCAAACTCATCTTGCTCTTCTCTAGAAATGTTATATTGTTCAGCTAGATTTTCAGCTGTATATCCCATCGTTAAGTTGCCATATGTTTCTTGCGGCTGTGAGCATGGCTGGCTTTCCGTATTCGGATCTAAAATCAAGCCGTTTCCTGCACCGAAACCATAACGAGCATTACGGATATAGTAAGGTGCTGTACTCATACTTTCAGCACCACCCGCAATGACAACATCGCTTAGACCAAGTCTAATTTGCTGATCTGCGTTATTGATTGCCTGCAACCCAGATCCACACTGACGGTGGACTGTGTATGCAGGTACTTCTACAGGAACTTCAGCTCTTAAAGCAGCAACGCGTGCCATATTAGACGTGTCTGCACTTTGTTTCGCAGAACCTAAAATAACTTCATCTATTTGAACTTCTTTACCTGTACGTTTTAGCAATTCTCTTATAACGATTTCACCAAGGCGGTCAACGGTAATGTCTTTCATCGTTCCGCCCATTTTACCAATTGGTGTCCGAACAGCTTCAACAATATATGAATTACGCATCAATTATGCCTCCTTTTTCTTGTAAAAACGCTTAAGTTCACTTGCAATTATGTTTCTCTGAATTTCAGATGTACCTTCGTAGATTTTTGTAATACGTGCATCACGGTAATATCTTTCAATTGGATAATCGCTCATATAACCAATTCCGCCGTGGATTTGAAGAGCGATATCCGCAACTTTGTTATAAACTTCAGAACCGAATAACTTAGCAATTGCTGCTTCTTTTACAACACGCATATTTTGGTCCGTCATCCATGCAACGCGGTACGTCATGGAACGAAGCACTTCGATTTGCATGCTGATTTCTGCCAGCATATGTTGAACTGCTTGAATTTCAACAATCGGTGTACCAAATTGCTCGCGCTCATGTGCATAGTCAAGTGAGTGTTCTAGAAGTCTTTCACATGAACCAAGGTTACGCGCGGCAAGTCCAGCACGGCCATTCGCTAGAATTTTAAGTGCATTAATATATCCCTGACCTACTTCACCTAAAACGTTTTCTACAGGCACTTCCATGTTGTCGAAAAACAGTTCCGCTGAGTGAGATCCTTTAAGACCCATTTTCTTTTCAACTTTTCCAAGAATGAAACCAGGGAAGTCTTTCTCTACGATGAATGAAGTAATTCCTTTTGCACCTTTAGAGGCATCCGTTACAGCCATAACAGTGAATACATGTCCGTCAACCGCATTTGTGATGTAATGCTTTGATCCATTAATAATATATTTGTCGCCTTTTAAAACGGCAGTTGTTTTTAAATTGGCAGCATTCGATCCTGCACTTGGCTCAGTTAACGCGAATGCAGCAATCCATTCACCAGATGCCATTTTCGGTAAATACTTTTGTTTTTGCTCTTCTGTTCCTAAATCTACGATACCAACCGTTCCGATACCTGTATGTGCTCCTATAAGCGTTGTATAGCCATTATGTGTTTTTCCAAGTTCTTCATAAATCGCACATTTACCGACCATATCAAGACCAAGACCACCGTACTCTTCAGGGATACCAAGACTAAATAATCCCATTTCTTTTGACATATCTACGATTCTTTTAGGTATTTCATCATTTTCTTCAATTTCCATTGCTACCGCTTCTACTTCTTCACGAATAAATTTCCGAACGCTTTTTCTTAAAAACTCAATATCCTCAGGTAAGTTAAAATCCATTATAAATCTCTCCTCTTATTTGTTTTTAAATTCTGCTTTTCTTTTTTCTAAAAATGCTAATGTACCTTCTTTTTTATCTTCAGTACCAAATGCGACTGCTTGTGATAACTTTTCAATCCACATCGCCGTATCTGAATCGACATCAAATCCTTTATGGATTGCAAACTTGGCAAGTTGAACAGCAACTGGTCCTTTTTTCATCACATCAGATGCAATCGCTTCGGCTTTTTCAGCTAAGCCTTCTTCATCAGTGAAATATGTTACTAAACCTATTCTTTCTGCTTCTTCGCCGTCAATAATTTTTCCGGTTAGAATCATGTCCAGCGCTCGCCCTTTTCCAATAATTCTAGAAAGGCGCTGTGTTCCACCTGCACCTGGAATAATTCCTAAATTTAATTCAGGTAATCCAAATTTAGCCTTTTTCGTTGCAATTCGGATGTCACATGCAAGTGCCAGTTCACAACCACCACCAAGTGCAAAACCATTCACTGCAGCAATTGTTACTTTGCTTGAATTTTCAATTTTAGAATACAAACCTTGCATACCAGGAATTAAAGCCGCTAACGCTTCTCTTTCGTGGAGTTGCCTAATATCTGCACCAGCCGCGAATGACTTACCACCTGCACCTTGTACAATAATTACTCGAACCGAGCTATCTGATTCTGCATCTAAAAACGCTACGTCTATTTCATTAAGTGTCTGTGCGTCAAGAGCATTTCTCGTTTCTGGGCGATTAAGTGTCAGCCACATAATGCCTTCTTTTTTCTCTACGAGTAGATTCGTATAGTTTTCCACCTAACACAGCTCCTTAATTGTAATCGTAAAATCCACTGCCGCTCTTTTTACCAAGACGACCTGCCTTTACATACTTAACTAGTAGCGGGCAAGGACGATATTTCTCACCAAGTGTTTGGTACAGATACTCCATATTGCGGAGTCTTGTATCAAGCCCGACTAAGTCTGCAAGTTCTAAAGGTCCCATTGGATGATTTAGACCCAACTTCATTGCTTTGTCGATGTCTTCTGCAGACGCAACACCTTCCATAAGCATGTTCATCGCTTCGTTACCAATCAAACAGTTCATGCGTGATGTAACAAATCCAGGAAACTCGTTCACTTCAACGGCTTGTTTATTTAATGAAGCAGATACTTCTTTTGCCAACTGAACCGTTTCATCTGATGTTTCTAAACCTCGAATTACTTCAACCAATTTCATTTTATGTACAGGATTGAAGAAATGCATTGCGACCACTTTATCAGGACGTGATGTTTGGGCACCAATTTCAGTTGGACTCATTGTAGATGTATTTGTAGCAAGAATTGCTTCAGGCTTACAGATCTTGTCTAACTGTTGAAAGATGGAGATTTTCAAATCCATTTTTTCAAGAACCGCTTCAATTACTAAATCCGCATCTTTTGCCGCTATTGTTAGATCAGATTCGAATTTCAGATTTTCTTTCGCATTTTCAAAAACATCTTTTTGTAAAAAACCTTTTTCAAAACTAGAATTCAGCAATTCTTCAATATCGTTTTTAGACTTTGCTAAAACCTCTTCATTTTTATCATTCAAATACACTTTATGTCCGGAAACAGCACAACTGTATGCAATTCCTTTTCCCATAACACCAGCACCTACAACAGTAATTTGCAATGTATTCATTCCTTCCGTTTTATGTTTGATCCCTTTTCACTCAATTTATGAATGGGAGAATTTTGCTCCAGTGATTTCTTTTAGTTCTTCAATTGTTACATCTGATAATATTTCTACCAGTTCCATCTTATTGTCTTTGAACTTAAATACCGCATGTTCTGTAACAATCATATCCGCTTTCCGAACTCCACTGCTCGGGAATGTAAGCTTCTCAACAATCTTCGGTTCACCATTTTTAGCCGTATGCAATGTGGCAATAATAATTCTCTGCGCACCTGCAACTAAATCCATTGCACCACCAACACCTAGAATCGTCGCACCAGGAACTGCCCAATTCGCAATTTCACCAGTTTCATCCACTTGCAATGCTCCGAGTACTGCGACATTTATATGACCGCCACGAATCATAGCAAACGAATCCGAGCTATCAAACAACGATGCACCTACGTCCATCGTGATTGGCTTTTTACTTGCACTTATTAATTCCATATTAATATCTTCTTCTGGAGGGGTTGGCCCAATACCAAGTAAACCATTTTCAGATTGTAAATAAAGCTTCTTGTCACCCAAATAGTCCGGAATGAGCGTTGGAATTCCAACACCTAGGTTTACAGTTTCACCCTCTTTAAACTCTTCGATAATACGTTTTGATATTTTAATTCTCTTTTCCAGGGTCAACGTATTTACCTCCTTTTTTTACATACTTTCCGAGTACAATATAATCCACGTAGAGATGTGGAGTTTGTACTTCAACAGGCGCAAATGTTCCTGCTTCCACAATTTCATCTACTTCCGCAATGACAATCTTGCTCGCGGTTGCCATTACCGCATTAAAATTACGGCCAGTATGGTCATATATTAAATTTCCAAGTGTATCCGCTTTTAATGCCTTTATTAGAGAGACATCTCCTTTAATGGCCTTTTCCAAAATATACTTTTCACCATCAATGATTTTCTCTTCTTTACCTTCAGCTAGTTTAGTGCCGACTGCTGTTTTTGTATAAAAACCACCAATTCCAGCACCACCACATCGAACAGCTTCTGCTAAAGTACCTTGTGGGATCAGCTCGATTTCAAGTTCGCCATCTGTCCAAGCTTTTACTGCATCTCGATTCGTTGTAAAATAAGATCCTTTTGCTTTTTTTATATTCCCACCAACAAGCAACTTCCCAAGACCCTTACCTTCTTCCCCGAGGTTATTACTAACAATTGTCAAATCTTTTTTTGAAGATGCAGCTAATTCATCAATTAATGTTAGCGGCGTACCCGATAGGCCAAAGCCTCCGACAAGCAGTGTATCCCCGTCATTAATGTATTGTAGAAACTCTGATTTATCTATTAACTTACTCATTTTTTCTTCCCCTTTCACATCGACTATTCTTCCAATTTCCTGGCTTTTCTCATAACTGTAGACGGACTTACTTCAAGAATTTTCGCGATTTTTCTGTAAGAATTTTCAGTTTCACCTACTTTGGCGATTAGTTCTCGTTCAAATTCTTCAACAGCTTGTTTCAGTGGCATTATCTTGTTAATTATAAACGGTTTTTGTTGAGCTAAATCCACGCTATTTCCTTCACCCATTATGTACTTAACCGATTCAGCTGTAATTATTTTTTCCGAAGACGTTACATAAATTCTTTCAAGTATGTTTATGAGTTCACGGACATTACCAGGCCATTCATAATTCTTCATCACGTCCATTATTTCATTCGGAAAGGTAATTCTCTTTTTATATTTATTTGCAAATAGATTCGAATACTCTTCTATTAATAGAGGAATATCCTCAAATCGTTCTCTAAGCGGAGGTATTACAATTGGAATCACATTTATTCGATAGAATAAGTCTTCTCTAAATGTACCGTCTTTGACAAGTCCTAATAGATTCTCACTGCTTGCCGCAATAATACGTACGTCCACTTCTTTGGATTCCTCTGAACCAATCCTCTTAATCTTTTGTTCCTGCAATACTCTGAGAAGCTTTACTTGCAAGTGCAGAGGTATTTTACCTACTTCATCTAAAAATAAAGTTCCACCGTCTGCATGTTCGAAGAAACCAGCTCGACCATTTTCTTCAGTTCCATTTAGATGACCAAATAACTCTGCTTCTATTAAGTCTTCTGGGATGGCATCACAATTCACTTTAATAAATGGTTTATTTTTTCTAGAACTTGATTCTTTTATTAGGTTTGCTAACTCATTTTTACCAACACCAGGCTCACCAGTTAATAAAACGGTTACATCTACTTTTGCTACTTGCTCTATTTTCAAGATAAGATCTTTCATAGATTGTGAAGAAGCAACAAATTCTTTCTCTCCTAGTTCATCCTGCATATTTTTAAGGATGAACTGAGTCTTTTCAAGTTCGCGACGAAGATTATCAATTTCTGCAACGTCTTTCACACTTACAACGATCCGCTCAATTTTGTCATCGCTATTTTTCACCGGTATTGCGGAGATGATTAATGAACTATTATTCTTTATATTCGTTTCCATTAAATTGTATCGAGTGCCTTCCTCTACAACTTGTTCAATCATAGTATGAAAGCCATTATTTTTTTCTTCTTCACTTAAAGTGCCATAATAGATATCATCAAACTTCAGATTTCTATTAATAATATTACCTTTAGTATCGGTAATACATATCCCATCGCTGGAATTGTTAATAATCGTATCCATTTCATTCACTAATTGCTTAACAGAATCCAACTCACTTGAAACAATTTCAATTTCAGAAATATCTTGAAACACACCAACGGCTCCAATTAAGCTCTTACCATCAAATATCGGAGTTCTGTGTGCCAAATACATTCGATTTCCGACCTTATACTTTTCTGTATGCCCTCTTCCTGTTCGAATAACATTTAACAAACCACTTGGTATAACGACTTCATTTAAAAATTTCCCAAGTGCCTCCTCCTTAGTAGTTAGCGCCATTCGCTCAGCCGGAGGGTTGATAGCAGTTATTCGACCTTCAAGATCTATTGAAAGAATGCCGTTATGAGCTGAATTAAATATGGCGTCCAATCTATTATTTTCAATTTGACTCAACCTTGCAACCGCATTCAAGTAGACATCTCTTGTCATAAAACCAGTTATCTTTTTGTCGACGTCCAAAACCGGGAAAAGATTATACGTTTTAAAATCCAAATTCTTTACTGCACTATTTTCATCAATTAGAAGATAATCCCGAATGCAAACCTCATATAGAACCGTGTAATTCTGGATAATTCCATTAAGTAATTCTTTGTATGTAAACCAGCCAACCAACTCATCTAATTCGTTATAAACAAGCCCGCCTTCTGCATCTCTTTCCATAATAGTACTTGCAACTTTTAAAATAGAATCATTTTCGTAGTATTTAATGGAATTTTTTTTCATCACTTCTTTTACAATCACTTACTAAACGCCCCTCTTGAGTTATATACTCGCAATAACTTAAAGTGAAAAGTAAGTTGATTCTAATAATCAACCAAAAGTAAATGTTGCGAAAACTCTCTCCTCTTAGTATACACATTATTGCAAAGCGTTTCAATAGTGAAACGAAAAGTTTTTTAATTTACTTTTAAAATTGAATATTCTTCTATTGAGATTGATAATTAACGCTTATTTTCTTAAAAAAAGAACAATTCCCGAATTACCAATTAAAGTGTTTCATTTTTGAAACACCCTTTCGATTCAGAGTAGTTTTGTAGTAATAAAAAAACGGGCCCTATTCTAGTAAAAGAAAGGGCCCATTCCATCTATTAAATTAGTTATTATCGATTTGTGCTCTTTGTAACGTTCCACTGTAATCTATATAAATCGCTTTCCACTCTGTGTAAACATCTAGAGCTGCAACTCCTGAATCACGGTGTCCGTTACCAGTTCCTTTTGTTCCACCGAACGGAAGGTGAATTTCCGCCCCTGTTGTACCAGCGTTGACATAGACAATTCCTGTGTCAAGATCGCGCTGCGCACGGAAAATACGGTTTACATCACGTGAGAAAATCGCACTTGAAAGTCCAAATTCTACACTGTTATTTACTTCGATTGCTTCTTCTAAGCTTTCAACTTCGATAAGTGAAATGACTGGGCCAAAAATCTCTTCTTGTGCTAGACGACTATCCCACTTCACATCTGTAAAGAGTGTAGGTGCATAGTAATTCCCATTTGCAAGATCGCCATCAGTAAGAATGCTTCCTCCTGCAAGAAGTGTTGCCCCTTCATCTTTACCTATCTGAACGTAGCTCTCGATTTTATCAAGAGATCCTTTATTGATAACAGGACCAATTTTATTCGACTCATCTGCTCCGTCACCAATTGTTAGTGACTTCATTGACTCAACTAGTTTTTGTTCTAATTCGGCTTTTACAGATTTATGAACAATCACTCGGCTACAAGCAGTACAACGTTGTCCCGCTGTCCCGAATGCACTCCATAAAATACCTTCTACAGCTAAATCTACATCTGCATCATCCATAACGATAATCGCATTTTTTCCACCCATTTCGAGTGAAATCTTTTTAAGATGACGTCCTCCGAGTTCAGCAATGCCCCGACCTGTTTCAGTTGAACCTGTAAATGAAATTACTTTCACATCTGGATGTTCAATCATTGCAGTTCCAACTGTTGAACCTGAACCGAATACAATATTTGCAACACCTTTTGGTAATTCAACTTCTTCAAAAATCTTCGCCAATTCATAAGCCATCATCGGTGTTTCAGTTGCCGGCTTCCAAAGGAATGTGTTTCCTGCAACAATTGCTGGGAATGACTTCCATGTAGCAATCGCAATCGGGAAGTTCCAAGGAGTAATTAGACCAACAACACCAATTGGTGCACGAACGCTCATTGCAAATTTATTTTCTAACTCGGAAGGTACTGTTTGACCAAACAGACGACGTCCTTCGCCCGCCATGTAAAATGCCATGTCAATTCCTTCCTGTACTTCTCCGCGAGCTTCTTCAATTACTTTACCCATTTCGGCTGTTAAAACTTGTGATAAATGCTCTTTTTTCTCAATCATTATATTAGCAATTGCATATAAGTAATCTGCACGTTTTGGCGCAGGAACAAGCGCCCACTTTTTCTGAGCAACCTTCGCGGCCTCAACTGCTTGATCAACATCTTCAGTAGTTGAAAGTCTAACCTGTGCGAGTTCTTTTCCGTTTGCTGGATTAAGAACTGCTGTATAATCAGCTCCGCCTTCTTCTTGCCATACACCATTAATGTAGTTATTTAATTTCATGAAATATTTCCCCTCTCAATTTAAAGTACAGTAGATAGCTATTTTGAACACTGCTTATCGCATATGCTATAGCCAAAGTGAATGAGTGTATATTAATTGCTTATACACTCATATTATAGGACTTGTTAATTAGAATCGCAATATTATTCAACTATTACATCTTATCAGAAGGGTTTGAACCTATAGTTTATAAAGCGTTTACATCATCCGCAATTTTAAACACATTAACCTCTCTCTACATTTACACAGTTCCAACAGGTGCTTTCTCTTCTTCTTTAATCTCACTAATAATCTTTTTATTAACCGTATTATCACTATCCGGTTCTTTATCTGGGAATAGTAAACTAAATACAATCCCGGCAATTAATGCGAATAAGAATGTAGTGAATCTTGAAGATATAATTGCTTCAAGCGGTGATGAAATCCAAACGGCTGTACTTATGAAACCAACTGTAATTGTCGCAATTACACCAACACCCGAATACTTTCTCCAGAAGAACGTCAAGATAACAGCAGGAGACAGCGTACCACCAACACCTGCCCAAGCCCAACTTACGACTAGGAATACGAGTGATTCAGATGTTAAAGCGATAACCAAGCCGACGATACCGGCCAAAACTATTGTTAGTCTAGAAATTCTAACCAATTGCTTCTGCGTTAACTTTAATTTAAGTGCATTGTTTATGATGTCTTCACTTATCGAACTTGTAATAACCATTAGTTGTGAATTGGCAGTTGAGATTATGGCTGCGAGAATTCCAGCAAGTAAAATCCCTGCAATCCATGGTGGAAACAGATCTAGAATCATAAACGGTAAAATTGTTTCGACATCGGCAAATGCTTCTCCTTGATAAAGCGTAAGTGCTGTAAGACCGATCATAAACGCTCCAGCATATGCTAAAATCGTCCAAACAATTGCAACAATACTGCCTGTTCTTGCTTCTTTTTTATTTCGTAATGCCATAAATCGCGCACTTAGTTGTGGTTGTCCACCTAAAAATCCAAACATCCATGCAAAGTTGTTAAAGAGTAACAATCCAATCGCAAGGCCGATTGCACCGCCTGTCCAAGAATCAAGTGACGGACCAGTAGCAGTTAATGCTTCGCTAATTGACAAGTCATTTGCAGATATTTTAACAAGTGCAATGATTGGAAGAACTACTAGTGTCGTTAGCATCATTATACTTTGAATCATGTCTGTCCATACAACCGCAACAAATCCCCCAATAAATGCCAGGGCAACCACGACAACAAAACTTAACAGGATCCCTGCAATTGGCGGAATATTAAAGACTGCAAACAGTGTCTTTCCAGCCCCAGCCAATTGTGCACCGAAGTAGAACATCATAAAACTAAAGATTAAAAGGGTTGCAAGCCAAAGAATAATTTTTGCATGTTTGCCAAAACGAGCTGCTAAATAACCTGGTAGAGTAATAACATTATATTTATCAGCTTCTTCCATAAATCGTCTAGCTAGGAACAACCAAGAAACAATAACTCCAGTTGCAATTCCGACTCCTACCCAAACCGATGAAAGGCCTGTAGCAAATACAAATCCCGTATACCCGAGCAATAACCAAGCGGACTCCCCAGTAGCACGTTCAGAAAAAGCTAATGCCCAACCCGGCAATTGTTTTCCCCCAAGCAAGAAGTCTTCATGACTCAGTGTCTTGCGACTAACTAAAACTCCAATTACGATCATCAAAACTAAATACAAGACAAATTCAATCATAATGATATTGTTCAAAATACCCATTCCCCCTTTTATAGTTACATTCGTTAAAGAAAGTACTTACATTCAACAATTTTTATCGCTAATTATAAATGCTTTTTCCCATTTTCAGAACATAAAACACATATTTATTTAATGATAATTCCAACATCACTATACTATTACAATACCCCCCCTAACAGATATGTATGCGTTTGCATTTTGCTTAATAAATATAATAATTAACTCTCTTCTATTTAATATACTTTTTAAACAATCGCGTCTTCAATAACTAAATCATTTTCCGCAAATCTACCTACTCGCAAAGGGGTTAAATCGAGCGTTTCAAACTTCCCTTTACATATAAGTTCTGCAAGTCCAAGACCAACACCTGGAGCTTGTTGCATTCCATGTCCACTAAAACCGAGTGCTACAAAATATCCGCCCATTTGTGGATGCTCCCCAATAATGGCATTTTGGTCTGCTGTATTGTGATTGTATAGTCCAGCCCAACCCGACTCTAATTTCAAACTTTCAAAGTTCGGAATACGATTTGCTAGAATTGGCCACAATGGATCGAATGATGAGCGCCTCCATCTAAAGTCAATTCCGGGCTTGACGTCTTCTGAAAAACCACATAATATTTGTTCACCTTCGTGTCTGAAATATACACCTGATGGATCAATTGTTAATGGAAGTGGTTTCTTTAATTGTTCTGTTGTATTGAATGTATAAATTTGTCTCTTCAACGGAACAATCGGAAGTGCCATTCCAATCTTTTCGCTTAATGCCCCACCCCATGCACCTGCACAGTTAATAACTATTGGTGCAGAATATGTGGATCCATTCATTAAACGAACGCCCGTTACTTTGTTTCTCTCTGTTAAAATAGTGTCTATTTCTTCTGGAATATATTCAACATCGAGTGATTGTGCACTTTTACGGTAGGACTGCAATACAGAGTAAGGATCTAGATAACCATCCTCTTTAGAGAAGAGGCCACCGGCAAGATCTTCAGTGTTCAGTTCAGGAATAATTGTTAATAACTCTTCATTTGAAAGCATTTCGGACAGTACACCATGTTTGTTTTGAGTAACGACTTGCTTTGCGTAAGCTGAAAAGGAACTTTCTGTCGCTAAGAAGAGATACCCACGTTGTTTAAAGTCGATTTCAGCACGAACGCCATCAAGTGCCATTTCATCCGGAAAATTTTCATACGCTTTTAAACTAAAACGACTCAACTGTATGTTTACATCCTGAGAATAAACTTGTCTAATACCGCCAGCGCTTAAAGATGTAGAAGACTGGTTGTATGTTGAATCTTTTTCAAAAACGACGATTCTTCCTTCGTAGCCCAGTTTTCGTAAGGAATAAGCAGTACTTGAGCCCATTACTCCTCCACCAACAATAATTACATCTGCTTTTTCCATATAACTCGTCTCCCTTCAATCCAATACCTATTCAAAAATCTAATATGCTCTCAATCTTGTCAGTTTGTTTTGATTAGTATACTTACACTGACTAGTCTGGCATTTATCTTAGTATAAACTAGATAAAACATTAGACAATTTACAATATGCACAAAGTTCTGATAGGATTAGCTTCAACGAGTGGTTAAATAGTATATATACATCTAAAAAACTATTGTTATGAAGAGGTGAGCGAAATAAAGTTCTTTGAGCACATTGCACAATCGATTGTTAATGAAACTTCATATGTACTAAATATTCCGATTAGTATTACAAATGTTGAAGGAACGATAATAGGATGTACGGATATAAAACGGCTTGGTTCACATCATGCGGCAACTCCAGATATTACCAAAGCAGACCAAATCATGCATTTCACTGAAAAGGAAACCGTGCAGTTGGAAAATGTGCTTCCTGGAGTAGCAGTACCCATAAGATTCCAACAACAAACGGTTGGTGTTTTAGGGATAATTGGTAACCCAATGGAAGTAGAACGCTACATTCATTTTGTTCAAAGTCATATCGAAATGTTACTTGTAAAAAAGTTTCAATCAAAAACAGTATCTTTGCAAATGGAAACAATGAGGGACTTTATCCATCATCTTATTGAATATAAAAACAATACAGATGTAAGTAAAATTCTGAGTTTCAGCGAAATGCTAGGCATTCAGTTTGATACTCCTAGATACTGTATTTTAGTAGACTTCACTCCTTTAGACGAAAGTGGTCTATTAGTACAAAGTGATTTATTTTTACTCATGAATAACCTTTTCAAAGAAAGTGAATTAGATATTGTCGCTCCGTTAAATCAAAATCAATGGGTGATTCTAAAATACGTTAAATCCAACACTGCTTACAAAATGAATTCTACTTGCGATATTGCACTAGAATCATTAAATCGTTATTTAAAATCGAAAAAGTTATCATACAGCATTTTAATTTCCTATGGTGCCGATTATTCAGGGATTGAAGGCATTAGTAAGTCGTATAATGAGGCAAAAATGACCGCTGCTATTGCTAAAAAGAATAAATTAACGGATTCTATTTACTCCATAGCTGATTGGAGGATTCTTTCATTAGCACTTACGAAAAACGTAGTATTACCTTCGGAACAAATACTTATGGCTCATATAGTTAAATTAAAAGAACAACCAAACGGATCTGCACTCATTGAAAGTTTTCTTACGTACTGTGAACAACAGCTAAATATGAGCAAAGCCGCCAGAAAGTTATTTATTCATCGAAATACTTTATTATATCGAATGAAGCAATTAGAGGAAATACTAGAAATTGATATTCAATCCTTCGAGCAGTGTACGCTTTTATATTTGGCATTAAAAAGATATGGAAATTCGCCTGTTGAAACTGTTTAAGTTAGCTTCTAGCAATATTCCGTTTAATATGTGATAGACTCTAGGAAATACATTTCTATTAGAATGTATTTCTAATTCTAGAAGCCCATGGACAAGCTTTCTTACATGTCGGGCTAATTTCAGACAGGAGATGACTATAGTTTATGATGATTATAAGTGCAGATGAACAGAAGCGTTTAGTCGATATGAATGAGGTTATGGAGTATGTTGAAATTGCTTTGAAAGAGTTTTCCGCATTAAAAACGGATACGCCCATTCGGACAGCTTTACCTTTTGGAAAGGATAATTCAGGACTCGTTATGCCATCAGTAGCACAAGATTTAAATGCTATGGGTTTAAAATATGTCACTGTAGTTCCAGGAAACGCAAAAATCGATAAAAAAGTAATACAAGGTGTTGTTCTTCTTTCAGATATAAAAACAGGAGATCCTTTAGCTTTATTAGAAGGTTCATACTTAACAAACATTCGTACGGGTGCATTATCTGGAGTCGCAACAAAATATTTAGCGAAAAAGAACGCTACAAAGCTAGGAATTATCGGTACAGGCGAACAAGCACATGGGCTTTGCAGAGCAGTATTGGCAGCTCGAAATATTGAAACTATTTTTGTTTATAATCGAAGTGAAGAAAAAGCGAAGAAGTTTGCGGAAATTACAAAAGAACTGTTTGGTAAAGATGTTGTTGTTTGTGCAAGTGCGGACGAAGTAGTTCAAAACTCTGAAATTCTTGTAACCGCAACAACCTCAACGTCTCCTGTATTTTCAGCACCGCTTAAACCCGGAATTCACATAAACGCTGTTGGCTCATTTAAACCAACTATGCAGGAAATACCTTCTCATGCTCTTGCGTCAGCATCTAAAGTTGTCGTTGAATCTATAGAGGCTGCTTTAGAGGAAACTGGGGATTTACAAATTCCAATTCAAGAAGGTGTTTTTTTTGAACATGAAATACACGCTGAACTTGGGAAAATTATTAGCGGAGAGTTGGTAGGCCGAGAGAACGATGAGGAAATTACAATCTTCAAATCCGTTGGCGTAGCAATCGTCGATATCGTAATTGCAAAATACTTTTATGAAAAAGCCTTGAAACAAGAAACTGGCGTAATCGTAAAATTATAAAATCAAGTTTTTGATATTATAATTTAAAGCGAGCAAATTGCAAAAAGGAACCCCCATCGATGAGGGTTCCTTTTTATGTACACAAATTTTAATTGTCCTTTTTAAATTCAAAATCAGCAACATTATTTTAAGTAGATCGGGGGTCCATGAAATCTCTAATTGCATTGCTCAACATATAAAAACCCAAAACCATAAGCGTGATTGCAATACCAGGTGCGTATGTATACCAAGGCGCGCTGACTAAAAAGGACTGCGAATCTTTCAACATACGTCCCCAGCTTGGATCCGGAGGTTGAACACCTAGACCTAAATAACTAAGCGCCGCCTCTGCCAACATCGCAACCGCAAAAGCAACCGAACCTGCTACTATTAGCGGAGAGGATACATTCGGAAGGATATGCCTAAACATAATCTTAAACGGCTTTAAACCTATTAACTTGGCAGAAAGTACGTACTCAAACTCCTTATGTTGAATAAAACCACTTCTTGCAATTCGAGCGATACTTGGAATTGCAATTATCCCTAATGCTATTGAGGTATTGAGCATTCCCGGACCAAAAACTGCTACTAACATTAGTGCCAAAATGATACCCGGAAACGCCATAAGTGCATCCATCAATCTCATGAATATTTCATCCACCCAACCACCGAAATAACCTGCAATTGCGCCAATTAAAGTCCCAAATACAACTCCAATGAAAACCGTTACAGTGCCTACAAAAAACGCGGTTTGCGTCCCTTTCATTATTCTACTAAAGATATCTCTACCGAATTCGTCCGTCCCAAACCAATGCGTACTACTCGGGCCTTTTAGTTTATTTGCTATATTCATGGCCGTGACATCATGGGGTGTATAAAAAAAACTTATAATCATAATTAGTAATAATGCCGAAATGATAAGGAGGCCTAAAATGCTGTTTATCTTTTTCCCGTAACTCGATAGTGATTTCATTTTATGCCCCCCTTATGTTAATCGTATTCGAGGATCGAGAACTGAGTATAAAATATCAACTAAAAAGTTTATGAGTACTACCGCGAAGGTGATATACATAACAATACCTTGCACTAGTGGAAAATCTCGAGAGCTAATGGATGTTATTAAAAGCTTACCTAGACCTGGTAATGCAAAAACCTGTTCAACAATAATTGTCCCCGCTACGACTTCAGCAGTTATTAAACCAAAAATTGTTAGGATAGGAATCATCGAGTTTCTGAGTACATGTTTGTATAACACAACTCTTTCCTTAATGCCCTTACTTCTAATTGTGCGCACATAATCTAATTCAAGCTGCTCTAGAATCGCATTTCGCACGTATCGAAATTTCACTGCTATTTGAGGAATCGCAATTGTAAGTGCAGGTAATAACAATGCACCAAATGCGCCGGCAATACTTGTTGACCAAGGCACATATCCGCTAATGGAAAAGAAACTAAAATTCATTCCTAAATATAAAATTAATAACATTCCCAACCAAAAAGATGGAATGGCCATCCCCAACTGGGTAACTGAAGAAACAACTACGTCGCTTAAACTGTTCTTCCTCCTAGCCACAAACATTCCTAGAGGAATTGCCACAACAACTACAATGGCTAAAGTGATGGCGGCCAAAGAAAGGGTGACGGGCAAACGATCTACGATCAATTCCGAAACCGGCTTCGAAAACCGAATGGATTGCCCTAAGTCCCCCGTCGCTAAACCTTTCACCCACTCCAAATATTGAATATGGAGTGGGCGATCTAAACCAAGTTGTTTCGTCAAAGTCTCTACTTGTGCTTCGTCAGCATCTGGACCTAACATGATTCGTATCGGATCACCTGGCATCACCTGAAAAACGGCGAATGTGATAAGGGATATTAATGCCAAAGTGATAAATAACAAGAGAATTCTTCGAATGATATAGGCCATATTTATCTGTCCCTTCTATTCAATAACTCTCATTTCCGACATATCATGAAACCAGAATGGATAAAACTTTTGACCTTCGAGTTTTTTATTCAGCGCCCATATAAATTGATAATCCGCTACATATACAGCACCCACATCTTCAGCTAATATTTCTTGGGCACGTTGATATAACTTGATTTGCTTATCTGGGTCAGATTCTTTCAATACATCTTCCATTACTTGATCAAATTCAGCATTATTAAATCTAAAGAAGTTCTCACTGTCATTATAAGAAATATAATCATTCAAAATTTCATAAGCAGATGGTCTTCCCGTTAAATCGATTGTCGTCATTTCATAGTCTCTACCTCGGTAAATACGATCCAACCAAATACCCCATTCGACTACTTCTATTTCAACATCGATTCCAATTTCTTTTAGGTTTTCAGCTGTAACTTGTGCAACATCAGAGTACATCGAGTTATGCGATGACACCGATATCTTCGTTTTAAAGCCTTCGGGATAACCCGCTTCTTTCAATAAATCCTTCGCTTTGGAAATATCTCTCTTGTATTTTTCTTGTAAACCATCTAAATAATATTCACCCATAGCAGGACTCATATTTGAACCTAACTCGGTTGCATACCCCGAGTACACGGAATTAATGATGTCCTCTTTATTAATCGCATAATTAATCGCTTGTCGAACTTTTACGTTATTAAAAGGTTCCTTTTCATGATTAAAAGTGATGACCAACGCTGAGTTATTTTGCTGTTTATTAATCGTAAAGTCATTTTCAACTTCCGGAATACGGTGTGCAGGAATGCTTGTAATGTCTAGTTCGTTCCCTTGCAACGCCATAAATGCAGACTGATCATCTGTCTGGAACGCAAAAGTAAGTTTATCTAAATGAGGTAAGCCTTCATTCCAATATTCCTTGTTTTTTTCTAGCACCATATCAGCATTGGGACTATAACTCACAAATTTAAACGGACCTGTTCCAATCGGATGATCATTGTGTTTACCATCGTTTGACTTTGGAATAATTGCCGACTGCAAAGCTGTCAACGAATATAAGAAATTTGAATTAGGCTCTTCAAGTGTTATAACAAATGTATGTTCATCTGGCGTGGCGATTGATTGTACTTTATCAAAATTTGACGATAATGGCTCATTATTATTTGTGCCCATTAATCGTTCGAATGTGTATGTAATATCCTCTACTGTAACTGGGTTTCCGTCCTGGAACATTATACCGTCTCTAATTTTAAACGTATAAATCAACCCGTCTTCAGATACTTCATAGCTTTCAGCTACAGCTTCCTTCAAAGTACCATCCGTTTCTGGAGCTAAAAGTCCTTCGAATATATTTAAGATCATTTGAAAAGAAATGGATGCTGTTGCTAAATGCGGATCTAAAAAGTCCGGATCATCATGAATTCTCACTTTAATTTCTTGGGCAACGTCTTTTTTTCCGTCTGTCTTTTCCTTATCATTTGAACACGCGCCCATAACGAGTACACAAGAAAGGACCAATGCGGTTAATGCCAGCCAAGACTTATTCATCTTCATTTATTATTCCTCCTTTAATAGTCTAATTATCGTTCAACCTGATTCCATTATAACTCTTATAGCTTGGTATCCCTTCAACTTGACCAGCAGCTTTTACTGCAGCGATAATTGCTTCTTCCATAACTTTAGCAGCCATATTCCCTATCAAATCGACTGAATGTAATTCGCCACCCGTCGCTAATGCAAAAATTGTATCCCCATCTAACATTGTATGGGCAGGATAAATTGTTCGGGCAAGTGCATTTTGGGTGATTTCGGCTACTTTTTTCGCTTCGGCTTTTGTTAATTTGGCATTCACTGCAACCACACCAATTGTTGTATTCGTTCCTGGAAGCACATTCATTTCGCTACCGTTCTCTAAATATAAAAGACTGTCAATAAGCTTGCCAGTTTTCGGATCAATCGGTCCAGCAATGATTTCTCTATTCGCTGGATCACGAATATCCCCAACAGCATTCACAGCAACAATGGCCCCAATGACAAGCCCGTTTTTCAATGTAATCGAGGCACTGCCTAATCCGCCTTTCATACAATTTTCGAGACCTGTTATTTTACCTACTGTTGCTCCACAACCTGCACCAATATTCCCAAATGAAAAGGTACCTCTTTTCGCTTTTCGAGCCGCTTCATAGCCCATCTTTTTGTCTGGACGAATTTTCGGATTACCTATAGCAAGATCGAAGAGGACAGCAGCCGGTACAATCGGTACCCTAGCAACACCTACGTCGATTCCAATTTCTTGTTCTTCTAAGTATTGCATTACTCCTGATGCTGAGTCTAAACCGAATGCACTTCCTCCGGATAAACATATTGCGTGCACTTCATCAATCTTGTTAATAGGGTCCAGCAAATCTGTTTCACGTGTGCCCGGTGCAGATCCACGAACATCCACACCACAAACGGCACCTTCCTCAACAACAATAACTGTACAACCCGTTAGTGCAACGAGGTCTTCCACATGTCCGACTTTTAAACCAGGAACGTCAGTAATATTCCCAAAGCTCATAACTACACTCCTTCATCATGAAAAAGATTATATCGAATCCTTCGAATAAAGATGGCAAGCTACAAACTGTCCATCTACACGTTCAACTAACTCTGGCGAATCGACCTTACAACGGTCAAATGCATGTGGGCATCTCGTATGAAATGTACATCCTGAAGGTGGGTTTGAGGGACTTGGCGGTTCCCCTACTAACTGTATTTTCTCTTTCTTCACTCCAAAATTAACGGTAGGTATCGCTGATAAAAGAGACTTCGTGTATGGATGCATAGGATTGTCGTATATATTCTTTTTATGCCCTATTTCCACAATTCGTCCTAAATACATAACGGCTACTCGATCGCTTATATGTTTTACAACACTTAAATCATGAGATATAAATAAATAGGTGAGATTGAATTCATCCTGAAGATCCATCATAAGATTCAGCACTTGGGATTGCACCGATACATCAAGTGCCGATACCGGTTCATCCGCAATAATAAATTTAGGATTCATAGAAAGCGCACGGGCAATTCCGATTCGTTGCCTTTGTCCTCCGGAAAACTCATGTGGAAACTTCATTAAAGCTTCTTTTGGTAACCCTACTTTTTCGAGTAAATCCAATACTTTTTTAGTTCGTTCTTCTTTATTTAGAAGCTTCTGAACAGCTAATGGTTCACCAATTAACTGGTGAACCCGCATTCTTGGATTTAAAGATGCAAACGGGTCCTGAAAAACCATTTGCATACCTTTTCTATGTTCCGAAAGTTCTCGAGAACCCATACCGACAAGATTATGTCCTTCAAAAATAATTTCACCTTCCGTAGGTTCCATCAAACGAAGAATCGTTCTACCGAGAGTCGATTTACCCGATCCAGATTCACCTACGATTCCAAGCGTTTCTCCTTTATAGACATGAAAACTGATACCATCAACCGCTTTGATATTTCCGGCTCTTTCCTTTAATGAAACTTTCTTTAAAGGAAAGTATTTTTTCAAGTTTTTTACTTCTAGAAGTATCTCTCTTTCATTCACACTCATTTCCTCCTTGTTCCTTATAAAGATGACATCTGACTTTACGATTAGAGTCAATATTTATAAGAGCAGGATTCACTTCATGACATATTTGCATGACGCTTTCGCAACGCAAGGCGAATCTACAACCTTTTGGAAACAGATGGGCCGGCGGGACTGTTCCCGGAATGGATTCCAATCTGTCCAAATCAAGATCTATATTTGGAATTGTTTTTAACAAAGCTGACGTATAAGGATGTTTTGGTCTCAAAAATAAATCTTCCACAAATGCTTCCTCAACAATTTGACCTCCGTACATGACAAGAACACGAGATGCCACTTCCGCCACAACACCCAAATCATGAGTTATTAATAAAATGGAGGAATCAAATTTATTTTTCATTTCTATCATAAGCGTTAAAATTTGAGCTTGCACAGTTACATCAAGTGCAGTAGTTGGCTCATCTGCAATTAATAGTTTTGGATTACATGACATGGCAATGGCTATCATGACCCTTTGCCGCATTCCGCCAGACAGCTGATGTGGGTATTCTTTAATCACTTTTTCAGCTCTGGCAAAACCTACAACTTTTAATAAATCAATTGCTAATTCATATGCAATTTTCTTCTTAATCTTTCGATGCCTCATTATTGCTTCAACAATTTGACTTCCTATCGTAAAGACTGGATCTAAAGACGTCATTGGTTCTTGAAATATCATACTAATTTCATTTCCACGAACTTCGCTCATTTCATCTTCAGACAGCGTCAGTAGCTCTTTACCTTCCAGAAGAATAGAGCCTTCTAAAATTTTTCCAGGCGGACTCGGAATTAACCTCATAATTGATAGGGACGTTATGCTTTTTCCACTTCCGGACTCTCCAACCAACGCAACGGTTTCACCTTTATAAATCGAAAAGCTCACATCGTCAACCGCTTTGGCATATCTACCTTTACCAATATCAAAGTACGTTTTCAATCCTTTTATATCCAATAATATAGTATCCAAAGGGTTTATTGAAGACTCTTTTTCCATTTGTGGATTTTGCATACGTTCACCTCTTCACTTAATTATTCGCTAAACACTAGACATGACCTGATTTTACGTTAGAATTTCACATTAAGAAAGCGTAACGCCGCTTCTCTGTAAATCGCGGTTGTCACAGCCAACTCTTCAATATCAATATATTCGTTAATTTGGTGTGGAATATCTCGATCACCAGCACCAATCGTTACAATCGGGATGCCGTGCATATGAAGGAATGTTCCATCTGTTGCTCCCGGAACACCGTTATAAATCGGGTCTTCTCCTGTAACCGATTTGACCGCTTCGTAAATTGCTTGCACAACGGGATCTTCTTTCGGCGTTATCGTCGAGGGTCGATTGTCCAATATAGTCAGTTCGGCATTGAAATCTGCATCGTTTTTCTTTAATTCATCCATAATTGTGTTGATTTTATTTACTAATTCACCATGATCTTGTGCAGGCACAGTCCGAATATCAAGCGTCATCATACATTGTCCTGGTATCACATTAATTTGTGCATCACCTTTCGCGGGCGATTGTATAATTGTGGGCGTTATGGATGGCCACTTTAAATATGGATCTTCACCGAAACGGTCTTGTTCTGTCTTCTCCAACTTTTCCAGTTCGACTATAAGCCTCGCCAAACGCCAATTAGGGTTAATGCCACTCCACGATATTGCACCATGGGCCATCTTTCCAAAGATATCTACTCGTATGCGCAGAGCACCTCGTTGGGCGATGCATACATTATTTTCTTCAGGTTCACAAATAATGGCTCCATCCACACCGTCTGCCCAACCTTGCTTAATGAAATGCTTAATCCCCAACATTAAGCCTTCCTCATCTACTGGTATACAAAGTATGATTTTCCCAGAAAACTCTTCTCTATCTTGTAGAAGTGAATGAACGGCGGTAATCATACATGCTAAATTCCCTTTAGTATCATTCGTACCCCTGCCATACATACGCCCATCTACAATTTGTGCACTAAATGGATCGTGTGTCCACAGATCTAGATCCCCCTCCGTTACAACATCCGTATGTCCTTCAAATAGAAGTGTTTTACCTGGTTTTCCCGAATCGACTATACCAATTACATTTGGCCTGCCTGGAACGACTTCTTCAATATGAGTTTCAATCCCGATATCTCTTAAATATTGTGCAACGTATATCGCAACCTTTGTCTCGTTGGCATCGGGGTCATTTTCACGGTAGACGCTTGGAATACGAACAAGTTTTGTCGTCAAATTGATTACAGCTTCTCGATCACGTAGATATCTCGTGTTTTCTATTTTTGTATTCATAAAAATTCCCCCCTTATAGATTTTTTAAATGATAAATACTGTTCCGTGTAATTGCTACTCTAATTAAACCATAGCAATATAGAGATTGAAATGGAACAGTAAAACAATAATTGAAAATACTCTATTCAAAAAAACATCTGGTACCCTCAAATAATCAGGACACCAGATGTTTTTTTAAGTTATAAGGATTGTTGCTAAAATAGATTCATCGACTTTTCACTAATAAGTCTACTGCTTCTTTCACAATATCCTCTTGTGTTCTTGAATCTGTGTCATCCATTTGTTGAATGCACTCAACAAGATTTGTACTTACAATAACACCCATTGTCCGGTCAATCGCGGAGCGGACTGCCGATAACTGAGTTACTACTTCTTTACAATCTTTATTCTCTTCCATCATTCTTAAAATTCCCTTTACTTGTCCATCAATTCGTTTTAATCTATTTTTAACTTTGTCATTATACTTCACAACTTCCAACTCCATTCCTTTGATAATATACACTTATTATATACCCCAATAGGTATGTAGTCAAAGAGAATGGAACCTTGTCCAAACATAAGAGCGGCATATTCCTTCAATTTGTGGTATACTAATACTAGACAATTCGCACGAAGTAGTTTACGTTTGGTTGTTACCAATTCTTCGTCTATTGTGGCTTGGATTCTTTCCGAAGCTATTTTTATGTAGATTTTGAAGAGAAGAATATACAATAGGGGGAATTCAAATGGCTTTTCCACGTAAGGAAAAACAGGTATCCGATTTTGTTGCAGCACGCAGAATCGATGAAGAGATTTCGTTTGTCCGTAATGATCATGAAGTTAACGGTACAATTTACAAAATCTTAGAGAACTCCGTAATTGTTGCAATTTCATCAAAGGATGCCGAGATTATTGGAGCTCCTTCCAATATGACCGTTGTTTCACATAAAAACTATTCAGTCGAATAAAGGCCGCCCTGCACCCAGATAATTTCTGGAGCGCGGGGTTTTTTATTCGATTAAATTTTCATAGCAGGATTTATAGTTTACTGGGCCGAATAGTATAAACGGGAAAGGAGTTTTTCAAATGGTTCGACGGATTCTCATCACCGCAATTATTGCTTTGGGTATTATTTATATTTTTTTCATTCCAAATGATCCAGTCAGCTTTAAAATAACTATGAAATTAATTCCGATGGCACTCATTATCCTTTTTGCAAGTACAACGAAGTCTATGGTTACCAATACATATAAACAACTTATTATTTTCGGCTTATTTGTATGTATGATTGCAGATGGTGTTATTTACTGGTTTCTTGCAGGACTTGTAACTTTTTTCATTGGACATATCTTTTATATTTTTGCTTTCAACCATGCGAGTAGAAAACCTGTACCCCGCTTTGTAGCTTTTCTTCTACTAGTGTATGGCGTAGGTATGGCCATTTGGATTGCAGGTTCACAGTTTTCTATTGGAGAATATATACTAGCTAGCGCCATCATCGCATATATTTTCATTATTTTATTGATGGCCTGGATGGCAATTCGGACACGACTCAAATTAGCAATCATTGGTGCACTTTTATTTATGTTTTCAGATTCCGTTCTTGCAATTGACCGATTTGTATTCGATGTTCCTTACCGTGATGCATTTGTAATGATTACTTATTATGCGGCGCAGGTTTTTATAGCTGCTAGTATCGGCAGTCGAGTTGTAAAGTATTCCGTTAACCGAAAGAACCTGATAAGATAGAATTGTTACTACATTTATCTTGGGGGTATTTTAACAATGAAAGAACTATTAATTGAGCGTTTAATTAGATATGCACAGATAGACACTCAATCCGATGCGAGCAGCTCAGATTGCCCGACAACACCTGGTCAATGGGATCTTCTACATTTGTTGCAGGAGGAACTTTCCGAAATTGGAATGGACGATATTACACTAGATGAAAACGGATATTTGTTTGCAACTTTACCCGCGAATACAGACCGTGATGTACCTGTTATCGGATTTTTAGCACATGTTGACACTGCAACGGATTACACGGGAAAAAATGTTTCTCCAAAACGGATTGATAACTACGATGGGAAAGACATTCATTTAAATGAATCGACTTTAATGAGTGTGAACACTTTTCCCGAGCTTACAAACTATGTAGGCCACACTCTTATTACAACAGATGGAACGACACTTCTCGGTGCTGATAATAAAGCCGGAATTGCTGAAATTATGACCGCAATGGAATTCTTAATTCGGAATCCTGATATTAAACATGGGAAACTGCGCGTTGCCTTTACTCCGGATGAAGAAATTGGTCGAGGACCCCACAAATTTGATGTTGAAAAGTTTGGTGCAAAATTCGCATATACAATGGACGGTGGACCCTTAGGCGAATTACAATACGAAAGCTTTAATGCTGCTGGTGTAAAGGTTTCGTTTCACGGGACAAGTGTTCACCCAGGTTCAGCAAAAGACAAAATGGTGAATTCTATTTTAATTGCACAAAAGTTTCAGCAAGCCATGCCCGCTGACGAAATTCCGGAAAAGTCTGATGGCTATGATGGCTTCGTCCATTTGATGGGTTTTGACGGTTCAATTGAAGAGACTACAATCAGTTATATTATCCGCTATTTTGATACAGAAACATTTTCAGCAAGAAAGCAGTTAATGATTGAAACGGCAGATAAGCTAAAACAGGAATTCGGTGAAAAGGCAATTACAATTGAAATTGAAGACCAGTATTTCAATATGAAAGAAAAAATTGAACCCGTTATGGAGATTGTTGACATTATTTCCGATGCTTTCAAAGTACTCGATATTGAACCAAATATTGTTCCCGTTCGTGGTGGAACAGATGGTTCACAACTATCTTATAAAGGAATGCCAACACCAAACATCTTCACGGGTGGTGAAAACTACCACGGTAAATATGAATATATTTCTGTAGATAATATGGAAAAAGCAACTCATGTTATTATAGAAGCTGTTAAACTCTTCGAAGAACGCGCGTAAGGAGGGATCTCTGTGAAAGTCATTTGGATTGGTGTACTATCTTCCATGTTTTTTGCTGTTACTTTCATTCTAAATAGAACTATGGAATTATCCGGAGGAAGTTGGCTCTGGAGTGCATCGCTTCGATATATTTTTATGGTTCCTTTCTTAATCGCAATTGTTGCTTACCGAAAAGGTTTTGCACCTATGAAAAAAGAAATGATTTCGAAATCAGCACCTCTTTTCATTTGGAGCATTGTTGCATTCGTCCTATTTTATGGTCCGATTACTTTTGCAGCTGCGTATAGTCCGGGCTGGTTACTTGCTGGCACATGGCAATTAACCATTGTTGCGGGCGTGTTACTTGCTCCACTCTTTATGATTACGATTAAAACCGTGACAGGTGAAAAATTAATTCGACAAAAGATCCCCGCCATTTCTCTTAGCATTTCGCTTATTATTCTGGCGGGTGTTGTACTTATTCAAATTCCACATGCACAAAGCGTAGAGCTACGTACTTTGTTGCTCGGAATATCTCCTGTCTTGCTTGCGGCGTTTGCTTATCCGCTGGGCAACCGAAAAACGATGGAATTACTTGGCGGAAGACTCGATACATTCCAGCGTGTACTCGCTATGACACTAATGACATTGCCTGTCTGGACTTTAGTTGCAATCTACGCTTTTTTGACAGTAGGGCCCCCGTCCATGAGCCAAGTAGGTCAAACATTTATTGTGGCGGTTAGTTCAGGAGTCATTGCAACGACATTGTTTTTCATGGCGACAGATCGTGTTCGTAACGACCAAGGTAAACTTGCTGCTGTTGAGGCGACGCAAGCGACACAGCTCATTTTTGTTATGCTCGGTGAAATGTTAATCATCGGTATACCGCTGCCAGGTCCAATTGCACTTCTTGGAATTGGCATCATTATCATCGGAATCGGTCTTCATAGTTTCCAAACAGCAATTGCGAAAAAAAGACAAATGAAATCTGTAATAAATTCTTAATTATATGTGAAAATAAACCGAAACTACTTGAATGTGTTTACAAGTAGTTTCGGTTTTTAAAGTTTCGTTGGATATCCGACAGTTTGTGTGTTTTATCAGACAGTTGATCGGTTATATCCGACAGTTGAACACTTTTATCCGCACATATCTACTGGATATCCGACACTTCACGCATTATATCATCAAACCAGGACTTTGCACCCCCATTAAATTGCACACTTACATCAATCCTGGTCGTACAAACCAATGATTTCCAACGCTCTTTCCGTTATTGACGTGTCGATTGCTTTGTCAAAATCGACGTCGCCTCGTATTGCTCCATTCGCTTTGTACGAATCATATTGTTTATGGATGTCATCGATAAACATCTTTCCATCAGGATCTAACCCCGTAACGTAAACCTTTTTCCACATTTCTGCATCTTTCATTGCCGTATGCTTCATCATAATTTCAATGACTTCATCTAATCCTTCGCCTTTAATGAATGCATCGTTGTAATCCCGAACACCTTTCAAATACGCAACCATAAATCGAAGCGAAACTTCTTGTTCTACATTCATGAAGTTCGGTGACCCAAGAACCAAGGCTATTTGGGATTCCGGTGCATATTCCGTTGTATCGCCAAATCGAACGTGAAAACCGGATTCAACACCCGTTGTAATCAATGGTTCAATATTGAGTGCCGCATCAATTGCCCCTCCATCAATTGCACCGAGCATCGAACCGAAGTCTGACATAAGCACAAATTCGACATCTTCTTCTGTAAGTCCAGCATGTTTAAGCATTTCCTGATAGATATAGCCGTCAATTGAATTGCGTGAAGAAACGCCAATCTTCTTCCCTTTAAAGTCTTTATACTCTTTGATTTCATCAACCATATGATTTCCTATTACAAAGGAGAAATAAGATTTACCTGGGTTGTTATGCCCTTTATCGGCAATAATCTTTACGTCAATTCCTTGGGCAATCGCATTAAAGAACGATGCCGTTGAAACCCCTCCTGCAATGTCTACTTCACCAGCAGCAAGAGCCGGTAACATTTCGTCACTATTATTAAACTGCGCAAACTTCACGTCGATATTATAGTCTGCAAAATAACCTTTCTCAGTGGCGATGTAAAAACCAGCACCTGAAGCAGCACCGTCTTCAGCAATTGTAACGGTTACGCGTTCCGCTAGAGGTGCCAAATCACCAGAAGGATTGGAAACTTCCACAACCTCAGGCTTGTTTTCAACTGGCTTTACTTTCACAGTTTCTTTCGGGGCACAAGCACCAATAACTAGAGCCAAAACAAATAGTGGAATCAACCATCCTTTTTTAAGCAACTTTGCCATGGGACCTCTCCTTTTTTTATTCCTCATCTTGTCTAGACCGCTGTACTTCTTCTTGTAGATGTTTCCATATTTCGATAAATTGTCCCGCTAAAATCGGGTTTTTTCGTATATCTTCCATCTTTCGTGGGCGTGGCACATCAACGTGAATTTCCTGAATAATTCTTCCGGGCTGTGAACTCATAAGAAGAATTCGGTCGCTCAGCAGTAATGCTTCATCAATACTATGGGTAATAAAAAGAACTGTTTTTCCCGTTTCTGACCATATCGATAAAAGCTCTTCCTGTAATATAAATTTATTTTGCTCATCTAAAGCAGCAAACGGTTCATCCATTAGAAGAATTTCTGGATCGTTTGCAAATGCCCTTGCAATACTCACTCGCTGTTTCATTCCTCCTGATAACTCTTTTGGATAAAGTGTTGCAAACTTATCTAAACCGGTCTTTTTCAAATAATACATTGTTCGTTCTTTGATGATATGTTTAGGTGTATGTCGCATTTTAAGGCCAAATTCCACATTCTGTTGAACAGTTAACCATGGGATAATGCCTCGCTCCTGGAATACCATAGACTGAAGTGGACGCCCTCCCTCATCTGTGGAAATCGTAAATTCTCCAATACTCGGCGTTTCAAGTCCAGCAAGTATTCGGAGAAGCGTCGTTTTTCCGCACCCACTAGGACCAACAAGACAGACGAATTCACCGTCTGCGATATTGAGTGTGATGTCATCCAAAGCTGTGACACTTCCTTGCTTTTTGTAGAAAGCTTTTGTCAAATTCTTTACTGCAATCTTTGTTTTTTTGCTCACTTATTCACCTCCATGGCAACATCTTTTTCTGAATCCCACGGAGCAAGAGTGAAAACATATAGCCAAAAAACGAAATAAGAATAAGCCCGACATACATTTCTTGAAGGAGAAAGGCTTTATATGAAGTCCATATCAAAAAACCAATCCCTGCCGTGGCCCCCATCATTTCTGCGGCAACAATCGTTAATAGTGCAATCGCCTGCCCCATTTGAATCCCTTCCAACATAACCGGTAAAGCCCCAGGCAATGCAATCTTCATGAAGAAATTCACTCTTCCCGCACCATAGTTCTTCGCTACATCTAAATATATTGAATCGATATTAATAACACCCGCCACTGTATTTATTACAACTGGAAAAAACACACTACCCGCAATCGTCACTACCTTCGATAAATCTCCGATTCCAAATAAAATGATAATAATCGGAAGTAAAGCGAGTGTCGGTATTGGCATAAGAGCCATTACAATTGGAGAAACAAAATGCCTAATTGGTGAGTATAGGCCCATAAGCAATCCGATAACGATACCAGGTATTACACCAAGCAGGAATCCAACCAATATTCTATACAGTGAAACACCAATATGTCCGGCCAATTCGCCGCTTGTTAGTAATCCGTAAAATGTTCCGAGTATAGAGGAAGGTGGAGGGAAGAATCGAATATCAATCAATCCAGTCCTCGACAAAGATTCCCACAATAAAAGAAGAAATAAAGGCGAAGCGAATGTTAACATTCTTTTTAACCGTTCATTTACCTGCCTTTTTTTCCATTCACGCTGTTCTACCTCGAATGGATCGTGTCGAACAGCACCTTTATCTTCACTCAATGGTCACCACCTCTTCATATAAATTGTATGTGAAAGTTTAGGCAAGTGTGTTGGGCGGTCGACATATAATTGAGCAGTTTCGACAGTTTCCTATTTTTATATTGTGCTTTTGAAGTTCGTTGCACATCTCTTGTGATTCGTTGCACACTTCCGGCTTTTCGTTGCAAACCTTTTGTGATTCGTTGCACACTTCTGGGTTTTCGTTGCACAACTCTGGATTCGTTGCACACTCCACCGCATTCGTTGCACACCCAACCATTTAGTTAAACCGTTTCCTTCCAATAAAAAAAGCGCCCTACAAACCTTTAATCTAGGTCTGTAGGACGATTTCTATTTTGTATACTTCAGCCTTGCCAAGCGCTCATGCCACCTTTAACATTGGTAACGCTTATAAATCCTTGTTTCTTCAATATGCCCGCTGCTTGTGAACTGCGCATCCCACTTTGACAAATTACGAATGTCTCTTTTGTTTTATCCAAGCCATCTAATTTTGTTTTCAGCGTATTCAATGGAATGTTTTTAAATTGGCTTATATGTCGCCCTTTGTATTCTCCAGGTGTTCGGACATCAATAAATTGTTTTGACTTATCCTTCAAAATACCTTTCAAATCTGCTGTAGATATCGATGTTACACCTTTTGCCGGCATCATTTTCCAAACTACTAACCCTACTACGATTATTACAAGTATCCATTCCATCATTTATTCCTCCAATTTCACCGAATAGTTTCGTATGCTATTTGTTCATATTCCGCGTAACCGCCTGCCATCTGCTTAACAGTTTTAAATCCCCGGGCTTTCAATATACTCGATGCAATTGCCGATCGTACACCGGATTGACAGTGAACAAGTAATTCTTTATCTGTAGGGATCTCCATACTTTTCAAATTACCTAAAAAGAGATGATTGGCATTGGGTAAATGACCATTCTTCCACTCAGTGTCGTTTCGAACGTCGATAACGAATGTATGATCCTTTTTCATTTCATCATTAAATTCATCCACTGTTATCGTTTCATATGTGTCTAACTCTGCTTTCGTTAAAACTGAAGGATCCACAAAAGCACGAATTCGATCTAAACCAATGGATTGTAGTGTCGTCTTTATTTCCTCATGAATCTCTTCATCTGCAATAACGACAAGATTCTCGCTATACTTTGCAATCCATCCTATCCAGTTTGCAAACGATTTGTTGAAGGGAATATTTATAGACTTAGAATATAAACCTGTCTCAGCAAGTTTTGCCGGTCTTGCATCAATTACCAAAACGTTTTCTTCTGAGGCAACTTGATTTAAGTTATCAATCGTTTTAATCAAATCTATGGCTTGTTCATGTAAAACGGTTGGTCCAACTTTATTTAATTTCTTCATTTCAGCAAAGTAAACCGGGGCTTCCGGTTGCTCATGCAGTAATTCTTTGACAAAGTCTTCTTCATCGTTAATTTGAAGTGCCCAATTAAATTGTTTTTCATATCCGACTGTGGAGATTGGTACCGAACCGAGTGATTTTCCGCATGCAGAACCCGCACCATGCCCCGGCCAAACGACTAGATAATCATCCAACTGCTTAAAACGTTTGAGTGAACGGTACATATCACGTGCGCCACTTGTAGCCGTTCCTTCCTTTCCCGCGACGGCTTCAAGTAAATCTGGACGTCCTACATCACCTACAAATACAAAGTCTCCTGTGAAAATACCCATTGGTGTAGATGCACCACCACCGCGATCCGTCAAAATAAACGATACGCTTTCCGGGGTATGACCCGGTGTGTGCCATACTTCAAAGTCAATATTCCCGATTGAAAACGTCGACTGTTCTTTAACTAATTGTACATCGATACCGTCTGTATAACCATATTTCCAGTCTTCATCGCCCTCATCAGACAAATACAACTTAACACCGTGTTCTACAGCTAGTTGACGTGCACCGGATACATAATCTGCGTGAATATGTGTATCTGCGGCTGCAGTAATACGAAGCCCTTCAATTTCAGCATCTTCAATAATATGAGCAAATGAACGTGGTGGATCAATGATAATCGCCTCACCTGTACGTTGACACCCAATCAAATATGAGTTTTGTGCCAAGTTTTTATCAGTAAATGATTTAAAATACATAATTTTAACCTCCTGTGGTATATTCTTTCACCAAATATACCACAGGGGGTATTCCCTTGCAACAATTTTGTTTGAAATAAAAAAAGTGCCCTCATGAAGGACACTCGTCTAGAACTATTTAAGAAATCCGTTTTTCTTCGCTTCAAATGCTAATTCTTCACGAAAGGCTGGATGTGCAATTGCGATAAGTGATTTTGCACGGTCCGACAAAGACTTGCCGTATAAAGAAGCAATACCGTATTCAGTTACAATAGTATCTACATCATTTTTTGATGTTGTAACTACTGAACCTGGTGTCGACAGTACTTTAATACGAGATATGGTATCGTTTTTCACTGTCGAGTGCATGCAGATGAAACCTTTGCCATGTTTCGCTAAGTGTGCACCACGGGCGAAGTCAGCTTGTCCACCTGTTGAAGAATAATATCTTCCACCGATTGTTTCGGAAGCACATTGTCCGTATAGATCCACTTCTGTCGTCGCATTTATCGATACGATACGTTCTTCCATGGCAATTTCCCGGGGATCATTTACAGTACTAACTGGTAAAAACTCTATGGATGGATTTTCATGAATGAAATCATAAAGACGTTGAGTTCCAAACGCAAATGCAGCAACAACTTTTCCTTTATGAGTAAACTTTTTTGTGCCATCGACAGCACCTGATGCAACGAGGTTCACAATACCATCCGTGAGCATTTCCGTGTGGATTCCAATATGACGATGCGATGTTAATAAGCTCATGACAGCGTTCGGAATTGCTCCAATCCCAATTTGCAGCGTATCTCCATCTTCTATATAATTTGTTACGATTTCTGCAATCTTAATATCCTTTTCGCCAACTACCGATGTTTTCTCTTCGGATAACGGTAAATCATTCGTTACATACCCAGCAATTTGACTAATATGAATCTGATTTTCTCCAAAAGTACGCGGCATATACTTATTGACTTCCAAAACGAATGGCACTTTACCAATGAACTCTGAAATATAATCCGCCTGTGTTCCTAAAGAGAAATAACCGTGTTTATCCATCGGAGAAACGACGGTCATTATCATTGAAAGTTTTGTTGTTTTTCTTAACATGGCGGGTACATTATGAAAAAGATTCGGTACTAATTCAACTTTTCCAGCATGATAAGCGTTACGTGTTGCACCACTTAAAAAGTACGAAGTATGGGATAAATGATTTTTCATTTTGCCCAATATATAGTCACGCTCCCGAAGAGCGAGCATTTGATGGATTTTAACATTCTGCAATTTCAAGTAGTTCTCTTCCAAAATATCAAGCAAACGGTGAGGCTCGCCATTAGCAATCGGAATAATAATATCCGCTTCTTTAACAATTAATCGAAGGAACTCATCGTTAGATAGTTCTTTAGTCAACTTATTCACACTCCCGTAATTTACACATCCTTCATTATATATCAAACTGAGTGCTTGCTCAACAAACCAAGTGATAAAACGCTATAATAGAAGTATGTCAAAACTTACGAGCAACCAACTAATCCAATTAAATATGTATAGTATATACACGGACCCGCCTGAACAGAAACTATTTACATTAGAGACTTTACTTGGAGAACATACATTAGATGCACTCGATGCCATTCAAATTGTCAGTGGCAGCCCCAATAAAACTGTTGCTGCATCTTACTTTATGCGTCGATTGGGCATGTTTATTGCGATGCAGTTTTATAACTTGGCTACGTACGATGAAGTATGGCAAGGGAAAAAGAGTCGACTGATTTTTGGTTCGAAAATAGAATTTGGAAATCTCGCGGTAAGTACCTTTGCACACGCTGATGACTGGCGGGAAGTAAGCGAGGGAAATCGTCAAGATGTAATTCGGCATATTTTATTAGACGAATGTGCTGACGTTATTCGACAAATTCGGACCGTCTCTTCCGTTTCACCCTTAACTCTATGGGAAAATATATTCGGGTTTCTTCTGTGGCAATATCATGTCCTATTATCAGATCCGAGCACTGCTGATGCAGCACGTGTAGACCTTGAACTCCTAAAAAGTGATGTACTTTGGGAAGGAATTGCAGCACGTTCCCTATTTGGTGTTTACTTAAATGGACGTGAACCTTCTGCACTTCTAAACACTCAAGTTCGAACAACATGTTGCTTTTCAAAAGATGTTCCCGGTCTTATGCAGTGCGGATTCTGTCCATTGAAATAAAGGAATTCTTTATTTATTTCGATAGCTCATATACCACGTCTTTACCGAATAAATCGCCCCCATTGCAGCTGAACCGTAGAATAGACCCATAAATATTCCGGCAGGTAAATTACCACGATGACTAATGAATATGGAAAGAAAGAGTCCAGTTGCTGTCGCGACAGTTGAAAACCAACTTTCAGAGAGTTTGAAGATGGTCTTTAGTATAATTAATACGAGTAAAATAGCCGGTATAGCCCAAATAGCATCCCAAATATTTGTATGAATTGTCGGTAACTCATTCATCGTGGAAAACATCCTTTTTATTTTAGGTTATCCATTTTGAAAGTACTCATTCACTTTTTTAGAAAGGTGTTCATAAAAAGACAAAAACACGCTAGAACGAATCTAACGTGTTTTTTCTGTATTATCTTAAATACTTTTCGTTACTGCTTCTGAAATTTGCTTTCGGGTTGCGTAGATGTTTTTCACAATTGCTTTACCAACTGCGTACGTTGGTATCGCAATAATAATCCCAAGGAACCCAGCGATATTTCCTGCAGCTAAAATAACAGTGATAACTGTAAGTGGGTGAATATCAAGTGTTTTCCCCATAATGTTTGGCGTAATTACATTACTATCGATTTGTTGAGCCGCAAGCGTAATTAACGCTACCCAAATTACCAGTTTCGGTTCCTGAACAAAGGCAATAATGAGTGCAGGAATAAACGCAATCCATGGCCCAATAAAAGGGATTAAGTTCATAAAGAGGGCAAATATTGCAAGCAGTAAAGCGTATTCCAATCCAATTATCCAATAACCAATGAGCAGTAGTGTTGCCAAGATTGCACTTATTAAAAACTGTCCTTGAATATATGCACGAAGAACTGCATCAATATCGGCTAACGTTTTCTTTATCCACTCACGTCGAGTACCAGAAAAAAAGTTGTAAATAAAAGGTCCAAATTTCTCATGATCTTTCAACATGAATATAAAGAAAAAGGGCACAAGAACTAGTAAAAACATTGCTTGGAAGAATGATTGTAAAAATTGAATAACCCACTTCCCAAACTGTACCGCTATTGACTGTAAGGAATTGGTAGCACTATCAATCGACTCTTGAAATTCCTCTGGTAAGTTCTTCTTTTCTTGTAATAGGTTGTCTTTCAAATGATTTATTTCTTTTGCAATCGTAGGTGCATTTTCAACTAGATTATTCACCTGATTTGTCACAGGAGGACCTATGATTGCTACAAAAATCCAAACAACTCCAACTAGGCTTAGAAGTATTGCTAAAATACTTCCCCACCTTGGCACATTCTTTTTTTCAAGAATACGTTGCAAAGGTTCTGTTATGTAATAAAGAACACCGCCGAGTAACAATGGTATAAAAATAACTTTGGCAATAATTACAAGTGGATCAAAAACCCATATAATGGACACAAAATACTTTATAATTAACAATGAAAGTAAGATTCCTACCCCGACCTGAAACCATAACTTTTTTAGCAATACGCACACTTCCTTTATACACAATTAGTTTAAGTATACGTTGTAATACGTTTGATGTCGATTTTCGTTTCGCAATATTCATTTACCGAAATATTAATTTTTTAAAAATGGAATAATCATTTTGGTTAGTCTTTCGTAACTGGGGCATATTATAACGAACCAAATAATAAAATGAAGGAGGACGAAAAAACGTATGAACAAATTTGCAATGGCAGCTCTTGGAATTGGCGCGGCATATTTAATGAGGAATAAGGATGCTCGGGGCAAACTGATGAAACAGTTTGAATCTTTGTCAGGATCTTCTTCAAAAAAAGAATCCAATAACACATTCAACCCATCCTAAACGCTAAAAATCCAAAAAAACCGAGGTCTCATTTATGGGACCTCGGTTTCCATTTTAATTGCATTTCGACGCTCCGTGTATAGAACGATACGAATGCTTGCTTCATATAGTAAAATCGTCGGAATTAATACAATCAGTTGGCTAATAAAGTCAGGTGGCGTGATTAAAGCCGAAATTAGACCTAACGACACATAAGACCACTTCCTAACTTTTTTCATTGAATCCGCTGTTAATAATCCAATTGATGCAAGAAACATCGCAACGATTGGCAGCTCAAAGAGTAAGCCGAGAGGTATCGTTGTCATTAATAAAAAACTTGCATATTCATGAGCAGATACCATAACGTTAAAATTCATGGCGCCTAAAGATACTAAAAAATTGTAACTTAACGGATTCACAACAAAATATCCGAATGAAATACCCATTAAAAACAAGATAAACATTACTGGTGAATAAAGGCTAAGAAATTGACTCTCACGTTCATTTAATCCAGGTTTTACAAACTGCCAAAGAAAGTGACAAAGAAATGGTAATGCCAATCCCAGAGCTAACGCTGTTGAAATGGACATGTAAAACTTTACAACTTCTAACGGTCCAAGAACAATGAGTTCATGCCCACGTGTTACATAAGGAAACCAGAAGTTTATCGTAGAAAATACAACCACGAAGAAGAGCAGGAATACGGCAATGCTTTTAATAAGTTGTTTTCTTAAATCTGTCAAATGATCAACAAGTGATGGATTAGTTAATAATGAATCTTCTTCCTTCTCTTCCGCTGGTCTTTCTACCAAAACATTGTTTTCCGGTTGTAGTATATTATCTTCCTGCGCTTTATTAAGTGGACTTACTGCTTTGCGATTGTATTCTTCATTTGGATCCAAACTACCACCCGCTTATAAAAGTTCCTTTTTTGTCGATTCTTTCGGTACCGTTTCCTCGTCATCAATAATATCTCTTGCGGACTTCTTAAATTCAGAAAGCGTCTTCCCTATCGCTGATCCCACTTCGGGCAGTTTTCTTGGCCCAAACAGAATGAGCACAATAACTAGGATGATGATTAATCCTGGAACACCAATCGCTGCAATACCACCCATAACAAATGCCTCCTTTTTTAATGTATCTTCGCTGTTTATTTTTAAAAGTAGGTACTACTCTAAAGCATGGCGATTACTTCATGATTTCATACAAAACAATTGCGATATTTTCCAGAAGTGATTCGATTTGAATAATAAAATTACGAATAGGTCTATCAAAATAAACAAAAACAGGCAGCTAACTAATTTAAGATTAGGTAGCTGCCTGTTTTTAAAGACTTATATGTATTCATTACTGCGAAAGATATTTTTCAAATCCAAGTAACGGAATTCGTTCTTCTATAATTTGAACGTCTTTATACGGGATTTCAATAATATATTCATCCTTTCCGTATGGACGAACATCAATCTTCTTCTGAACAAATGGATTATTCGTAACTAGTGCTACTGTTCCCGTTTCATCGTTGTATCCTTCGACAGCAAAACGATAACTCAAAATCATGACGTACGAAATAATTTCGTATGCATCCTCAAGCTCTTTCACATTTACTTCTTTAATAAAAACAGTTGTATCCTCAGGACTTTTCACAAAACCATTTGATAACGCCAATTGATTTCTTGTTTGTAAGTAATATTGCCGCTGATAAGAAAAAAGTTCATATTCTTCATTATTCAATAACGCAAATCGTCCTTTTCTTATCATACTATCGCCCCCTTATGGATTTCCTAATATTCAGTATATTATATTTCGACATTTTTCGCCACATCGTTTAGATTCATTTTCATAGGTCTACCTCAGTCCCTTATACCCGTATAAATTTATACTATATGTTTAAAACAGTATTAGAAGGGTAATTAATAACTATAAAATAAAAAATGGAGGTTTTTAATATGACGGACAAAGGGTTCTCAGATAAGCTTAAAGGTTCGGTAAATAAAATAAAAGGTGAAGCGAAAGATCAAATTGGTAACGCAATAGATAACACTTCACTGCAGGCTAAAGGTAAGCTTGATAAATTAAAAGGTAAAGCACAGGAAAAGATTGGCGAATTAAAAGAAAGAACACATGATAAAAACAAATAAATAAAGGAATCAATCCTGGATTAGGGTTGATTCCTTTTTGTTTTACAAGTTGTGCGTATTGATCCGAGGAGTTACACCATCGCTTTCCTCATTCAGATGAATATCTTCCATCTCCTGGCCACTACGATTAGGCTCTCTGCTGCTATCCATCCCATCATTTTGTTTCCCAAACTCTTTATCGACGAATAGTGCAATACCACCATTCTTCACTTCATCAAAATACATCTTCGATTCCTTTACCGAAAAACCCATTCGAATGAGTGCATCAAGAACGGGTTCATCGCCCCTTACATACACCTTGAAACGGTCTATCCAAGTGGACCCATGACCACCGATTAAATCAATACCCGTCTGACCATGTAGCATGGAAAGATTATCCTGCTCCCGTGAAACTGCAAACATATCACTTTCCGAATAGCCTTGTGCTGTTAGTTCCGTTACTTTGTAAAGTACATTATCGATTGAATGATACGTCCCAACATATTTCTTTTTTTCCATAAGAAATTGATTCCTCACATTCTTTTTAATTCATTCGTATTTCCATTAATTTACCCTTCAAAAAAAAGGATAAACATAAGGAAGAGTTTTTTGTGTTTAACTTTCAGGAAAGAGTGAAGTATACATAGACAATGAATCATAGATTAACAACGAAAGGGACGTGAGAAAAATGACGAAAAAGAAAGTATTCACAGAGCGTGATCGAAAAGATGCTGAAGGACCGTATATGGACAATCCCGAAAATTTACGCACAGATAAGGAAAGTATTTACGATATGCACGAAGATATGAAAACTGTCGATTCCATACCCCTTGAAGACTTACGCATGGAATTAGAGGATGAAAAAATACACCATAAAACAAAAAACAGTTCTTCAAGTGCAGAAAAATCACCCGGTTCTTAACAGAAAAAACGAACGTATGCCAAATCTGCATACGTTCGTTTTTCAATCTATTTTTATAAGATCCAATGGAGTTATAATTCCTAGTAACTTTTCTTCAATTAGGCCATTTTCGGTAATCAGGAGTGCGTCAAGACGTTTCCCTCTTACGACAGATTCTTTGAAATATTCCTCAGCCTCATAAACAGACAATCCTTTATTAATAAAGCGATACGTATTCTTTTTGTTCTCATGACGATAAATGTCGAGCAACGTCGGGATTTCCCGGGAAATGTTGCCTTTTGCGTACTGGTCTGCAAGCCAATAGGTAATGCCTTCAGTAGTGATCAGCCCTATAAATTTACGATCTTCATAAATAGGGATTTGGTTAAACCTTTTTTCAAGAATCAATTTAAGACCCTTATCAAGGGTGTCTGACGAGCGTAACGAATGAACTTTCCGTTGAAATATCTCACCAACCGTTTTAGGTTTTGAGAGTTCTCTATCAATATACTCAATCAACTCAACAATATCATCATGGGGTTCAGCAATTGCATATTCTATTTCTGTTCGATGATGCACAATTGCATTACGTAAGCCAGCATACTCACGTAAATCATCTTCAAACTTCTTTACAACTGCATTGACCTTTTTTGCTCTGTCAATTAATTTGAAAAAAGGCATATAACCTGATAATCCGATAGTTTTCTCCATAGATTTTTCAATACGGTTGTATGCTGTTAAAAAACGTTCTGAATTTCGAATGCTCATGTGACTGACCCTCTTCCCCAAAAAAAAACGAATAACTTCTTGAAGTGCATCTATTACCTAAGTCTCTGGGCGTAAGTATCGTATACTAATCACCACACCCATATTTCCGCCTGAAGCAATAGTTAATAGCGTTAGTACTGTGACCCATACTTTACCTATTGCACATTAATAAAACTACATAAAGCTAGAGAAAATTCCAGAAAATGCCCCCAATGCGACTAAAGTGATTGCTGCAATGATTGATAGTACAATCATAATTCCCCAGATTAATAAATAAGCACGGGCAAAATTACGTCTTAAACTTGTTGCATCGAAAGCCCATATGAACATCATTACAATATTCACAAGTGGGATCATCAAAATGACAAACGTTAATATCCATGCACCTACTGTCATCTGTGGTGAAGCATGACTTCGTGAAGCCATTACTTGTTTTTCCTCAAGTATCTCTGTTGCCTCCATAATAATCATCTCCTTTCTATAAAATTTGAATTCTAGTATTATAATATATGCCTAAGGTTAAGTTTAGGTTTAATTCTGAAGAATGGCAAATTTATTTCGACATTTAAATTGTAGTATTTGCTGCGTTACGTTTCGACATAGTAATTCCAATTAAAATCAGCCCTATTATTAAAATAATCGTAGCTGCAATACTCGACCAGAAATCCTGCATATTCAAATCTCCTTGAAACCACTGTGTTGCATATAGTGGTAGCTTCCACGGAGAAATCTTCCAATGCTGTCCAAGGAGAGAATCTATAATTTGAAACACTAATGTGATCACAATAGCTACTCCAGCCGTACCACCTGTAGGAAGCGATGCACTTAAAGTCAAAACAATAGTCACAACGAAAATAATCGATAGACTATACGTAGTTATGAACAGTAAAACATGTCCCACGTCAACCGAATTAAAAAGCAGTTCAATATAATACCAACTAGCCATAAATCCAAGCCACACACTACCAAGAACGATTGCATTGACAATAATCCACTTACTCAAAAAGTAGTTTCGAAACGAAATTGGGCGAACATATAATAGCGTAGCCGTCCCACTTTTTCGTTCACCCGAAATCGAACCCATAAATGCAAGTATAATAACAAGTACACCAATAGACTGATATTGCCCAAGAAGAGATGTAAAAATATCCTCTCCTTGAAATTCAGGCCAAAGAAATTCAGTACCCTCAGGCATATTCCCTACACTTTTCATAATTTCTGGGAGAAAGTGATTCGTTATCGGTTCCAAAATACCGAAAATGATAAAGACGAGTGGAATCCATAACATTTTATAGTTCCGACTGTTTTCACGTGCTTCTTTCTTTAGCAAAACACGAAAAGAATTCATTTAATCACCGCCACTTGCATGAAAATTTCTTCCAAGCTCGCTGTTTGTCGTTCGACCTTTCGGACTTGAAACTTCTCGTTTGATAACTTCATCAATATAGAAGACATTTCTACATCATTTAAACGTACATCTATTGATACGATTAATCCTTGTACACTCGTATTCCAAGGCGATACTTGAAGAAAACGCTGCATTTCTTGACTTTCTTCAAATTCAATAATGATTTTCGGTTCCGCATATCGGTTACGAACATCGTCAAGTGATCCTTGTTCGACAAGCCGTCCCTCCCTTAAAAAAAGAAGCTGATCAGTCATTTCTTCTGCATCATTTAAAATATGTGTAGAGTATAATATCGTTGTTTCTTGCTGCAACTCTTTTAATAGATTCATGATTTGACGCCGACCGACCGGATCCAGCGCTGACACTGGTTCATCGAGTAGCAGCAGTTTCGGCTTATGAACGATGGCTTGGGCAAGACCTAGTCTTTGTTTCATGCCACCTGAGAACGTTCCAACTTTCTTTTTCAACTCACCATCTAGACCTACAAATCCCAATGTTTTCTTTGCCTCGATCGACGCTTTTTTCGTTTCCAAGCCACTTAGCAATGCGGCCATTTCTACAAATTCAAATGCCGAAAGCCATGGGAAGAACTTTGGATATTGTGGTAGAAAACCGATGATTGAACGAATGTCCGTTGATGCACTATTATGGAATTTTATAACCCCACGCGACGGCTCGACAAGCCCAGCAAGCATTGCCAGTGTCGTTGTTTTTCCAGATCCGTTTGGGCCAATTAGTGCAGTTGAGGTGTTCTTGGCTATTTCAAAGGAAATCCCATCTGTAGCTTTAAAATCACCATAAATCTTTGTTAACTCTTTCACCTGTAAAATCGGATTCAATTTTGTCGCCTCCCAAAAATGAAATATAGAATTGGTCCAATGATATTAACTAGAACGATGATTAAAACCCACATGATAAAAGGCCCGTTCGTCCTCTGATTTCGAATGATATCAACTAATGCCACAACCATTAAAATGAGTTGCAAAATTAGAATCGGTAGAATTAAGTTCCAAGGAATATTGGCTAACTGGGACATACTCTCACACCCCTTTCATTGTTTTGTAGTAATTAGATTATATCACAACTGCTCTACTATGAGTATAACAGCAATAATTAATTAATATATATGGTCGTCATGGATGGATCCAACACTCTATAAATGAACGAAAAAACCTTCCCATATTATAGGGAGGTTTTATTTTTGTTTATCCACATCTTTAAGGCATGGCATTGCAGAAAATGCTATAGGCTTATTATTGTGAATACTTATTGGTTCTTTAATTCTTTAGTAAAATCAACAAGCAGAACAATGATTATATTAAAAAATTAAAATGTCCTTTCATCTACTAATTGACTATCTAAAACTTTCTATCCGGCAGATCCTGCGTCCGCTTCAACACCTGCTCGAGACATCACAAGTGCCTCAATACTTGATAGTCCCTGTAGCAAGATGCATCCGTGCACGTACTGTCCAAAAACGCCTTGGCGATACACCCATTGGGATTACCGGCTTACTTGCAACAGACTTGTCTACTTTTGATAGCCATTTCAAAGAGTTTGTTAACATGTGTACAAAGAAACACCCGCTATTAAAAGGAATTTTCACCTCCTGAAAACTTTTTAATCATTTTAGGGGTATATATAATAAGAGCGGTCAAGTTACTGTTGTCTAGAAAGGAGTAAGTCCCATATGATGCAAGACAATTGGATTGAAAAAATAAAAAATGGAGATAAAGAATCGTTTCGACTTTTCTATCAAGCTTATTCGAATTACGCAATTCGTACAGCTTCTGCAATTACACGGAACACCGAAATGGCAAAAGATGCCGTACAAGAAACGTTCATTCGGGTCTTCCGCCAAATAGGGAGCTACAATCCCGATTTACCATTCGATCCGTGGTTTTATCGAATATTAACAAATGAGTGCCTTCGCTTATTAAAAAAAGAAGCTCCCCTATTAAAAAATGGGCATATTGATGTTGAAAATGATCCAGCACTTATAGAGGAATCTTTTGACCAGTTATCCGATTTGTACGACACGATTCAATCACTAGATGATTCCCATAGAATCCCACTCATTTTAAAATATATAAAAGGGTTTACTGAAATCGAAATTGCGGACATTTTAGGATTGAATCACAATACGCTAAAGTCACGGTTGTTCAAAGGTCGAAAAAGGCTAAAAGAACAGTTGGAACGAACTGGCGAGGAGGGTAAGTAATGAGTAACTTAGATGATCAAATCGTTAAAGAATTAAAAAAGCATACAGAAAAAGATTTATCTCAGCTACAAGATGAGATTTGGACAGGTTTGGAAAATGAATTATTTAGTGAAAAACCACCTAAAAGAGGAGATGTGAAGAAAGTGAAAAAGAAAAACAGAGTTATCCCTATTATTGCCACTGCCGCTGCAGCAATCGCTATTGTATTCACTCTACAAACAGATCCTGGAATGGCCTTTGTAAAAGGCATTAAAGACATATTCGTCCCGGAAAAAGAAATTATTCAAAACATCGAAGGTCAGGATGAACCTACCGATGTCAACCTAAATGAAGGAAAAGACTCAGAATATATAATATATATCGATGAAACACGGTACAAAATGATACCTGGTGAAAATGCAGATACAATAACCACAATTGAACCTCTTCCAGAAAAGTATCCAGAAGTTACTATGGAAATTAAGCAAGTTGCAGATGAAAAACCAGAAGATCTTGTGAAGAAAATTGAAGCGGATCTGAAAACAGATTTTCCAGAGCTACGTGAAATTGAAATGGTCACTGAGCCAGTCGAAGGATTTCTACTACACGGCTTGAACGGCAATAGCTGGGATGCTAAAGTTGTTCATCTTTATTTGATCAGCAATGGCAAAGAAGGAAGTTACGTTATTAGAGAAAACTACTTCCTCGAAGCTGCAGAGGGTCACGGTGCAAGATTCCATCATATGCTGAAAAGCTTTGAAATTGTAGAGTAAAAACTGAGCAAGGGACTTGTCGACATGACAGTCCCTTGCTTTCTTTATACGATTCATATGCATATTTACAAGTTGAAAAGGGTATAGATTAGTATATTGCTTGTTATAGCAATTAAATATTTTAAAAGGAGGATATTAAATGGGAAAAGACAAAGTAATCATTCTATTCGATTATCTCATATTTTTGACATATTTAATTTTCATTATTTTTATATGTTTGCACTTTATACGTTTCCTTAGACGAAAGAATGTTGACTACCTATTTTGTCTTTTGTCTGTTGCTTCCATTACTCTTTTAAGTAGTATCACTATTGTAAACTTTGGTTATGGAAAATATGATGAAGCCCGATTCTTTCAAATACTAATTACTTCTACACTTATACTACTACTTTTACTGGCTATCGCTATTATTATAAAAAACATCTGGTATGAAAAATATGAACAGGTAGTATCCAAATTTCAATCTGCGCGAAAAAGAATGGACAAAGCTTCTCACATTAATAAGTGAGAAGCTTTTTATTTCATCGTAAGTTGAATTGTTGACATTAAAACGTATACTATTAAGTAGTGCGAATTTATAGCATAAGTGAATAGGAACTGAAAAATACATAAACCATCATCCCATTTAAGGAGCTAAATAAAAATGACGAACTCAATCAAAATTATAACAGATGCTTTAAAAAAGGTTCTTAAAGACGAACAAGTGACAATCAATACAACGGTTCGCGAACTTCATGGGCGTGACGAATCGTACCATGCTCAGCAGCTCCCAGATATCGTTGTGTTCCCGGAATCGACGCAAGATGTGAGTAATGTAATGATTGTTTCGAAAGAACACCAAATTCCTGTCATCCCTTTTGGACTCGGATCAAGTCTAGAAGGTCATGTTATCCCTTTGAAGGGAGGAATTACAATTGACTTCTCTTTAATGAATCAGATATTAGATGTTAAAGAAAATGACTTCCTTGTGAAGGTTCAACCGGGTGTAACGCGTACTCAGTTAAACCAACGTTTGAAAAAACATGGCTTGTTTTTCTCTGTAGATCCTGGAGCGGATGCAACTCTCGGTGGTATGGCTGCAACAAACGCTAGTGGAACGACATCTGTAAAATACGGTGTGATGCGAGACCAAGTACGTGATTTAGAGGTTGTTATGGCCGATGGTACAATCATTCACACAGGAAACTTAGCGGCAAAATCTGCATCTGGATACCACTTAAACGGTTTATTCGTCGGGTCAGAAGGGACACTTGGTTGTTTTACCGAATTAACCCTTCTCGTTCATGGAATTCCAGAACATATTACAGCTGCCAGAGCATCTTTCCCTACAATAAATGATGCGGTTGAAGCCGTTGTTTCTATTTTACAAGCCGGAATTCCAATTGCACGTGTGGAATTAGTAGATGAACCTTCAATGAAACAAACAAATATTTATAGTGAAACAAATTATATAGAAAAACCAACTCTTTTCCTAGAATTCCACGGAAATGAGGCGGGACTAAAATCAGACGTTGATTTTACAACGATGATTGTGGCAGACCATCATTGTGAAGGTATTGAATTTGAAACTGATAATGCTGGAAGAAATAGACTTTGGGAGGCTCGTCATAACCTAGCTTATGCCTTTATCCATGGATATCCGGGTAAAAAAATGATGGTGACGGATGTATGTCTTCCGATTTCAGAACTTGCGGGTGCAGTTGAATATGCACGTGAAACCGTTCATGAATTAGGGCTAATCGGTGGTATTGTTGGACATGTCGGTGACGGGAACTTCCACGTATTATTAATGATGGACATGAATGATTCTGAAGAAATAGCAAAAGCGGACGACTTAAATGAACGAATTGTAATGTATGCACTTGAACGTGGAGGTACATGTACAGGTGAACATGGAGTTGGTATCGGAAAACAGAAGTACCAAGAACGCGAACACGGGACTGCTTTGCTTGTAATGGAAAAGATAAAACGTGCACTTGATCCAGACAATTTATTGAATCCAAATAAAATTGTGAAATTGGATTGAAATATCAGAGAATCCGAACCCATCAGGTTTTGGTTCTCTATTTTTCCAAGAAAATACAGAATGGAGTTCATTTCATGCTAAAAAACCGCTTTTATTATGAGGATACCTATCAAAAGCAATTTTTAACAAACGTGATTAAAGAATCGCAAGATACAGAAGGTAACCCGTATGTCGTATTGGAAAATACCGCTTTTTATCCCACTGGCGGTGGACAACCTCATGATACTGGATTTTTGAATGGAATACATGTAGTTAATGTTGAAGAAGAGGATGGAGAAATTCGTCATTTCATGAAGGAAAAACTTAATTGCGAAGATGAAGTAAATGGTGAGATTGATTGGGACCGAAGATTTGACCATATGCAGCAACATGCGGGGCAACATATTTTGACCGCAGCATTTGTAGAATTGTTCGGTTTGCCTACTGTCAGCTTCTATTTAGGTCGCGAGATTGTTTCAATCGACATAGATGTGGAAAGCATTACAACCGAACAATTGGATGCTGCTGAATTATTGGCAAATGATATTATTTTAGAAAACAGGCCTATTGAAACAAAATGGATTTCTGAAGACGAGCTTATCGATTACTCATTGCGAAAAAACGTTGCCGTTACAGGCGAAATTCGACTTGTGATCATTCCAAACTATGATACGAACGGTTGTGGCGGTACGCATCCTTCTTCAACTGGACAAGTTCGTATGATCAAGATTTTACATACCGAAAAACAAAAACAAAAAACACGAGTACATTTCGTTTGCGGTGGACGTGTATTTCAACAATTAAAGCAAAAAAACCAAGAGTTAGCCGTTGCATCGAAGTTATTAAGTGTTCCAGAAGATAATGTTTGTATCGCTATAGAAAAGTTATTGGAGACGAATCATTCGCTTGAAAAGCTCTTAAAAGAATCCAGAGAAAAAGTTTTAGCATATGAAGCAAAAGATTTATTGAACACACAGGAAAGCGGGATCATAAAGGCAGTATACGATAACCGAAGCATACAAGAATTGCAAAAGCTGGCTAGAGTATTAGTGACTGATATAGAAGATGTTTACGTCCTTCTCGTTGCTGTAAATGATGACCAGTTGCAATTCGTCGCTGCACGTGGGGCTTCTAATCCAATAAGTATGAAAACAGTTTCAGCTAAAGTGCTCCCTTTGATTGATGGAAAAGGTGGCGGAAACGATGCCTTCGTTCAAGGCGGCGGAAAAGGTCTAATCACAGCGGTTGAACTGCTAAGTAGGATGCTAGAATCTCTTAATCTCGGCCCTGAAAATTAAACATGAAATTGGCTTCCGACATTTTTTGTTGGAAGCTATTTTACGTGATTTTTCCACTCTGAATGATCATTTGATAATTACTACAAGATGAATGGCTAGTTTGACAATCCATACCTTTTAATCCCCTATCTTATACCAAGGGTTTAAATGAACGAGTACTTCATCTACATCGGAGTGCTTTTCCATAATTACTTTTTTAATTTCTCGTAATATGTCATGACCTTCTTGAATTGTTAAATCACCAAGAATCGCTACTCGAAGATCTACCAATATATAATGTCCGTGCTCTCTTGCACGCAGTCTGTCAATTCTTTTCACCTCTGGAATCGATAAAATTAAAGAGGAAAAATCCTCCAACCTTTCCGGACTGACGCTTTTTTCCATAAGGGTATCTAGTGCTTCAAGTCCGATTTGGTAAGCAAGCTTGAATACCAATATGGATACTATAAAGCCAGCAATTGGGTCTCCGTACGAAAGAAAAGGAATCTGGAAGGCATCTCCTAAAAGCGCGAGGCCTATACCAACAACTGCCGCGAGCGATGCATATACATCCGCAAGATGATCATACGCAGTTGCAATCAATCCTTTACTATTCGTCAATTTCCCAATTCGGATTGTATATACATATAAGGCTTGCTTCCATATAAGAGAAAGAATGGCGGTGAGCAATGCAAGGATACTGGCTTTCGCGGGCTCTTCAAAAATCGCAGATACAGCCTCAAAAGCAATGTAGATTGCGGCCAATCCCAAAATGATTGCCACAATACCCGACCCGATTACTTCTGCTTTACCATGTCCATATGGATGATCATCATCTGCTGGACGTTTGGAAATACGCATGGATGTGAGTGCCGCAGCAGATGCCACAACATCGCCCGCATTATGAAAACCATCGGCAAGCAATACCGGACTGTTAAAAAGAGTCCCGACAGTAATCTTTAGGATGGTGAGCAGTATATTGCTAATTAAACTAACCCATACAGCTATTATTGAAGCATTTGGCTTAATTTCTTTACTCATAACACTCCACCTCCAAATGAATTCTTTCCCTCAGGCAACAAAAACCCTCGACTGATTTCAGTCAAGGGTTTTTGCGTTTTCATACTATATTTACGTGAATTTATAAATGCACTCATAATTATCACTCACTAATTTTTTGGCGTTCTATAATCATACCATAATTGATTTCCAGATGCAATTTCTCGGGAGTTAATATGCCCTTGCGAACCACACGGTATGTTTGGATTTGTTTCCACAATTAATGCATGTTGATTTCGTTGTTGGTGGATTGAATGGGATATTGCGTGTTGTGAATTTCGTTGTTTCTTTTACATGTTCTTCACAAACATCGTCTCCACACCAACCCGCAAGAACCCATCCAGGGATCTCTTCGCTATCTGCAGAATCCGCAATATGTTTTGTTAGTTGTTCAAGTGAATCGATATGTGTATGAGAATGTGTTTCACGGAACGCACGGGCTTTTGTAAGTAAGCGGGCTTGCATCGTCACTAATTCTTCTTCAATTCTAGCGACAAGTACTGAAAGCTCTACTGCTTCTTTTTCGCCTTCATCGCGTGCTTTTATAAGCGCTTGATCCTTTTCCAAGTCACGTGGCCCTAATTCCACACGTACCGGAACGCCTTTTAGTTCCCATTCATTGAATTTGTAGCCCGGGGATTGATCGGAATCATCCAAACGTACACGAACCCCTTTTTCTTTCAATGAAGCAAAGATTTCATCCAACTTTTCCATAATTGCGGGATTCTTTTTCCAAGGACCAACCGGAATGAGCACAACCTGAGTTGCAGCAACTCTCGGAGGCAATACAAGTCCTTGTTCATCACCATGTACCATAATGACAGAACCGATTAATCGTGTCGACGTTCCCCATGAAGTAGTATGTACAAATTCATGTTTGTTTTCTTTATTCAAATACTTTATATCAAAAGCGTTTGCAAACTTTGTCCCTAAGTAATGAGATGTCCCAGCTTGAACAGCTTTTCCATCTTTCATCATTGCCTCGATTGAATACGTATCTATAGCCCCTGCAAAACGTTCAGATGGTGTTTTTTGGCCATCGTATACCGGAATTGCTAAGAGTTCTTCTACCACTTCTTTGTAAATATTAAGCATTTGCATCGTTTCCGCACGTGCTTCTTCTTCATCTACGTGAGCAGTATGTCCCTCCTGCCATAAAAATTCAGACGTACGAATGAATGGTAATGTTTTCTTTTCCCAGCGGAATACGTTTGCCCATTGGTTAATTAACACTGGAAGGTCACGGTAACTCTTTATCCAATCCGAATATAAGTGACCAATCATTGTTTCAGAAGTAGGGCGTAATGCAAGACGCTCTTCTAACTTTTCACCCGCCGCCTCCGTAACCCAAGGAAGTTCTGGTGCAAAACCTTCGATGTGATCTTTCTCTTTTTGAAAGAAAGACTCAGGAATGAGCATCGGGAAGTATGCATTACGATGACCCGTTGCTTTAAAACGTTTATTCATTTCATCTTGAATATGTTCCCAAATTTCATAGCCGTCCGGTTTAAAAGCGATACAACCCCGAACTGGTGTATAATCCATTAAATCTGCTTTTTGAATTGTATCAATATACCATTTTGAAAAGTCACTCTTCTGTAAATTTGTCATTGATTTTTCCTCCTTATATTGAACTACTCGTCACTAAAGTAACGAGATTCTGCAAGTTTCAATTGATAAAAAATTAAACCAATTTAATTCTCACTGGGGCCGCCAAAAGCCCCCTAACCACCTTGCCCGCCAAAGCGGATGTATGGGTACATTTACGTAAGATATTTGCCGCGCCGTTCATATCCGCATTGATTCGAACGGAATGCCCCGTTTGATAGAGCCCGCGGGAAACACGTTTCCCACTGAAAATAGGTTTGCTTTCTGTTATTTCTCCGTAAATTGGAATTGGGTCATTATCTAGAAAACTTGCTTTTGAAGTATAGGATTCTTCCTGTCTTGTGAATTGAATCCCATAGCGTTCACACATGCTTTCGATTTTATTCATTAGTACACTATTTGGAATTTGTACGAAGCGTTGATTTGCTTGTTTGCCCATCTTGCTTTTATTTTTCCAGCCCAGATTGTGACCAACAACAATTTTACCGATTCCATGTTCCAGGCAATGCTGGATCATGTAGTGTGTGGTTTTGTTTAAAATATCGCGTAAAATATGGTTGCGCTTTCGCAACAAACGGACTTGACCGTTCGTTAGATGAACAATCTGCTGTTTGTCTTTTATGGATTGGAGCCGTGCATTTTCTTTGTTGTACCATTGATTTGCCGATTTTATCCGTTTGCCATCGATGATAAAAGCATTGCCCAGTGTATCTAAACAAGCGGCCAGGTTGGCAATACCCAAATCAATAGAAAGAGCTTCATTTTCATCCAAGTTAGTCTCTTCAACTTGCACTTCATACACAAATTCTATTTCGAAATAATGTGCGTTGTACTTCGGGATGATGCGTATTTCCACTATGTCTTCCGCCTGTAAGTTTGTTGGGAATTGGATGGTAATCGCCCCGTATTCTTTTTTAAACGCTGAGGAAGTCGGGATGTTACATGTCCCATCTTCTTGTAATTTAAACTGAGGATAACTCAACTCAAAAAAAGAGTCTTTCTTAAGGTAATTTGGGATCCGAGTTTTTCGGTCTTTAATTTTAAGTAAGCCAAAAAAACTTTTAAAGTTTTCCTCTACCTTCATCAATGTTTGTTGAGCAGCGGCCGTGCCCATGAATGCGTAGTTTTCATTTGTCTTACAAAGGTGATAATTCTTATTGTAATTTAAATACTTTTTCGTTTCAAAAAAGTGTTGACGTACGCTGTAAAGTCCGACGTTGTACATGTTTTTACTTAAATGACTTAACTTTCTGAGCGCAAGGTACTCTTGTTTGGAACCTAATTTCAGGATTCCTTTTTGAACACCGAACTTCTTTTTTTCTGGTTTCGACATCGTTTTCACCTCCATTCCTACTCTCAATTATACAGAATGTATGTTCTGTATGCAAGAATGAAATTTTCAGATTTATTCAATTCCAACCAATTCATCCCATGACTGAAGTCACGGGTGTTCTTGGCTTAAAAATAAAAAAACACAAAGATGCCCCTACTATAAGGACGTCTTTGTGTTGTATGGACGTGGTACCACCTTAGTTCAGCTCAAATAAAATTAAGCCCTCTAATACGTTTTGTAACGAAAACGATTCGGTTATGTTGTCATAACGCCTCCGTGGAAGGTTTCAATAAGGAGTGGTGATATAGCTTTCAGCAATTCGCTATACTCTCTGTTTCACATTTCTTATTTACTTGGCCACATCAAAGATTTCATATTACTTATAATATACCAAATCCTTGCAGTTCATACAAACAGTATCGTTTTCGGAGTATTTAATATGCATTGCCCTTTTAACTCTTACTATATATAATGAACGTCATATTCAAATACATATTCTATGCACTATTGATTCGTTTAGGAGACGTGGAAATGAACTATATTCAAAGAGGCACGCCCGAATTTAGTCGCACGAACTGGGCATTATTTGCGGCGGGATTTATTACATTTATGAATTTATATATTACACAACCAATTCTCCCGCTATTTTCAAAGGAATTTGAAGTTTCCCCTGCATTTGCAAGTTTATCATTATCACTTACAACGTTCTCCTTAGCGGTAAGTCTTGTTATTGTCGGTTCCCTTTCAGAAGCATGGGGACGTAAACGTTTGATGACCATATCCATTTTCACGGCTTCTATATTAACAATGGCTATTGCATTTTCACCTACATTTGAAGTGTTGCTCGTGCTACGCATTATTCAAGGTGTGGCATTTGCGGGCCTTCCGGCAATTGCAATGGCCTACCTAGGGGAAGAAATGAATTCAAGAGACCTCGGAATGGCAATGGGACTTTATATTAGCGGAAATTCCGTAGGTGGATTAGCCGGTCGTATTATAATGGGAACTCTGACGGACATTTTCAATTGGCAAGTTGGAATGATTTGTATTGGAGTATTGAGTTTACTAATTAGTATTTATTTCGTTACGGCATTGCCACAGTCCAAACATTTTAAACCGCAAAAACTACAGCTTGGCTCTTTAACAAGTTCACTTGTTTCGCATTTAAAAGACACTACTCTGCTCAAATTGTACGCAACAGGATTTTTCTTGATGGCTAGCTTTGTTACGCTGTATAACTATATTGGTTTTAAGCTTCTCGCACCTCCTTATTCCTTAAGTACAACGATTGTTGGTTCGATTTTCATCGTATATTTAGTTGGTACTGTTAGTTCAACATGGTTTGGTAATTTAGCAAATAAGCACGGGCGTCAAAGAATCTTATTCGCCGGGATTGCACTAATGCTTTTCGGTGCGCTTATTACGTTAAACGGTACTTTAATCCTCAAAATTATAGGCATTACCATCCTGACTTTCGGCTTTTTCGGTGCCCACTCCATAGCAAGTAGCTGGGTCAGTAATCGCGCCAAACACGATCGGGCACAAGCTTCTTCCTTATATTTATTTTTCTACTATTTCGGATCTAGCGTCGGCGGAACCGCTGGAGGATTTCTTTGGTCCAAGTTTGGTTGGGAAGGTGTTATTGCATTAATCACTATTTTCCTTCTTATCTCCTTTGTACTTGTAAAACTATTAAAGGTTCGTGATGAGAAATGAAAAATCAAACTCTTCGGGAATTCTGACCGAATGGTTTGATTTTTTTATCTAAAATAGGATGAAACCTATCTATACGCGAACCGTCAAATCACAAAAGGAGGCAAACTATTTTGAAAGCTAAACTAGTACTCATTACAGTTTTCGCATTTTCATTATGTTTGATAACGGGTTGCGCAAACGAGAAAATGATAATTGAAAATACAACAACTGAACAGTCGTTGCCAAAGTTTGATTTAATAAACAATGAATTCCCTCCTACCTTAAACGGATTCGTTACTATTAACGATACCCGTTATGACATGGCAAGTGGAGGTTACCAATGGAGTATAGGAAATCAAACCGTAACAACTGACCATGCGGGCCCTACCCAAATGGCCGAACATTTCACAGCAATTATGGCCAAACCAAACAGTGTTGCAACAATCCAGATTCCACAGAATCCTAATTTGAATGCATACTTATGGAATCCTAACGACACAAGAGTTCATTTAGAGGACAATCAAATTACAATACCAGATGCACCAGGAAGATATATTTATGAAGTACGAGCAGAATGGTCGAACGGCAATATGTCCTTTACCTTTGTTGTAGAAGTAGAATGATTTTAATGTAATCTAATTTCCAATACTATTCTGTCCGAGTTGTATATCCGACACTTTGAGGGTTTTATCCGACACTTGGGGACATATATCCGACACTTCAGAACGTATATCCGACTGTTCGCAGCATATATCCGACACTTCTGAACTTATATCCGCAAAACATGACTTTTCACCTATAGAATCAGAGAGTCAGAACGTAAAAATGAACACTCCAACGATGAAAACTGTAGTATTATTCCATCTTCAGGCTAATTAGGATGAATATAATCCCAGAAAAGAGAAAAACCATCCGGATTACAGATATTTTTTCCGCCAAGCCGAATAATGCTACTCCCGTTGTAATAATTAGCACAACAGGACCCACCAGTGCCAGTAATGTATTGATGTAAAAGGCTTTTTCTAAATCATTAAATCGATACATCAACATCGCTGCTGTGATATCTATACTTCCCGAAAAAATTCTTAATATGATTATGGTCAAAAGCGCTTTTTCAATCAATAAAACCGAAACCTCCCCGATCTATAGATCTTTCATTAAAACTATAATTAGAGTTATTTGTCCCACCATACCGTTTAGTCTATGTAAAACTTTCTACTATTATGGTTAATCACACAACAGAAAAAAGTCCCAACAAATGCTCTAAACTTATTTAGGTCCATTTTAAAGTACATTTAAAAATCCCCACTCAATTGAGTAGGGATTTCTTCAATATACACCTCTTTGTTTTTCTAAAGCTCTCTTGAGGACTTTATAAAAAACGACATAATTAATCCGCTAATCGCAAGTACAATTCCCAATATAAATGCCGTTTGTACACCAGCGGTTAATGAAGTACTAGCGACAGATGGATCTGATGGATCCGCAACGTTCTTCAAGAAACTACTTTGAGAAGCTGACATGATTGTGATTGCGACAGCTGTTCCAATAGCACCAGATACTTGCTGTAAAGTGTTTAACAAAGCTGTTCCGTCTGGATACAGATTTCTCGGTAGCTCATTCAGACCATTTGTCTGCGCAGGCATCATAACTAACGCCACGCCAATCAAGAGAAATGAATGCAGAAATATAATTATTGGAATAGAAGTTTCAGTTGTTACATTCGATAGATTCCATAACATGATGATCATAATGATAAAACCAGGTGTAATAAGCCATTTGGGACCATATTTATCGAATACACGTCCTACGATTGGAGACATAATTCCATTTATAACACCCCCTGGGATGAGCACAAGACCAGCAGTAAGAGCAGTTAGTCCGAGTCCAGTTTGTAGATATAAAGGCAAAAGAATCATTGATGACAAAATGATCATGAATGTAACAAATACACTAAATACACCTAACGTATACATTGGATATTTAAAAGTACGTAAATCTAACATTGGCTTATCGAGTTTAAGCTGTCTTAACGAAAATATTAGAAGAGCAATTATACCAATAATAATTGTACTTATTACGAGTAAACTTCCCCATCCTTTGTCTCCCGCGACGCTAAAACCGTACACAATTCCGCCAAACCCAACAGTCGATAGCAAGATTGAAAACACATCTATTTTAGGTTTTGTTAGAACCGAAACATTTTGCATAAAAGCCAGTCCATATACTAATGCAAAAACGAGAAACGGAATGGTAACCCAAAAAATCCAGTTCCAACTCAACTTTTCGATGATTAACCCTGCAGTAGCTGGTCCAATAGCAGGTGCAGCCATCATGACAAGCCCCATTAACCCCATAATTGTACCTCTTTTATTAATAGGGAAAATTATTAATACTGTATTAAACATAAGTGGTATCAATAAGCCCGTTCCGATTGCTTGAATGACACGACCTAGGAGTAATACCCCGAAAACGGGTGCCATTCCGGCGACTATCGATCCAATAATTGAAAAAAGTAACGAAGCAACGAATAATTGCCGAGTACTAAACCATTGTATTAAAAGTGCGGAAACGGGAATTAGTATACCCATAGTCAGTAAGTAACCTGTCGTTAACCACTGTACTGTAGAGGAAACAACTTTCAATTCATTCATTAAACTTCCAAGTGCCATATTTAAAGCGGTTTCGCTAAATAATCCGATGAATCCTGCAATTAAAAAGGAAATTAAAATTGGGGTCGATTTTATAGCTCTGTGATTTTGTTGATTTGCAATTGTAGACATAAAAATTCCCTCCGTTGATTAACTGAATCGACCTTTGTTTATACGATATGTGATTTATTTTTTAATAAGTAATAATGGAATTTGTTCTGCTATCGCTTCAAGTGGTTTGCCACTCTTCATAGTTAAAGCTAAAAGGATACCGCCTTCAATTAGCGCATGTAAAACGATGGCTAAATTTGTTGATTGCTGCTCAGTATAGTTTCCTTCAAGAAACTTCTCAGTATAAATGGATTGCCAATCCCTAAAAGCTGATTCACACGCCATCCGGATCGGTTCACTCGTGGAATGTTTTTCACCGGCAATTGTTCCTATCGGAGAACCTACAGGATTGCCGCCTTCTCCAAAAACCTTGGATAATTCATACACATGAGCTTGAAAAGCATCTATTGGATCAGAAATACCATCAAAAACGGTTCGAATTTCTTCCATAACGAGTTTTTTCGTATGAATAATCGCTTCAATCGCCAATTGTTCTTTGCCTTCTGGAAAATAATAATATAATGAGCCTTTGGGGATTCCACTCTCTTCAATTATGTCATTCAGGCCCACTCCGCAATATCCACGTAATCTAAAAAGTCGTGATGCCGTCTCAATTAGAACGTCTTTCGGCTTTAATTTTTCATTCATTACTAAAACACCTCTCAATATTATAACAACTGGTCTATTAGCATAATAAGGGGGAATCCGCTATGTGTCAATGCTAACTACCTTGCATCAACAACTATAAAAAAGAACCTTCCTATGATTAAATCAAGAAAGGTTCGCATAGCTAGACTAAATAGAGTCTATATTGTCATTGCAGAAAGATTTGGTACCTTTCAGAGTTGAATACGGGCCTAAACTTATCCTTAAACCCCCGACGGCCCGCTTTCAAACCGCTTTCAATTCCTAAGTTGATTGTCTCCACATTGGGATTCACTTTATTAATTTCACGAGCAAATTCTACATTTAGAAATTCAGATAATCCATCATATCCCTCCCGACGTTTTAAAAAAGCACTCCAAGCCTGACCATGCGGAAGGACTCCACCTGTTACCATGCCTATTATTTTCTCCTTCGTTTCCACAACGAGTATAATATGCTCCAATCTCAGATGATTTTCCATGATTTGCTGGAAAAATCGATCATCCCAAATCCTTGAATATTTATTACCTAGAGTCTGATTCCAAGCTTGTTTCAAGTTTAGAAGGGCATCATAATCTTCGAGTTTAGCCCTTCTAACCACAACATCTGGATAGTCCCTTAGAAAACGGTTTCTATTTTCTCTCACCTCTTTGAATTCTTTGCCGCTTAAATCTAGCACCTTCTTTACGCTAATATGCTTGTCAACACCCCTTGATTTCGTATAACTAAAGTTCTGATCAAATAGAGGGGAAGTCTTTAAAAAATCAAGTTGCTGCTTAGTAGCGGCCCTCACCCGGGTTTTTCCACCAGTTCTTTCGTTCCATTGTTGACAATAATGCATACTTTGCAATAAACTTTCCGTGATTTCTTCAGAGCTCCCCGGCCCAAATGGAGGAAAGGCAAGTTGAAGAGTTTGATTTTTTGAAAGCTTAAACGTAACCAGCGTTTTATTAATGACTTTCCATAATACGAGCACTGATTTAGGATTGGAAACAGCCCAAAGGTAATCAAAATTAGAGGACCATAAGTCTGTTGGATATTGCGTGTCTTTTATATATTTCGAATAAATCTTCTTGTCCTTAATATCTATCTGATTAAACTTCCAATTCCCCAGAATAATCTCTCGTGAGTGATTCTTCATCTTATTTGTCACCTCATACTTACAAGATTTTTTTGCATCCTACTATACTATGTATATGTCCTTCTTTTCGTATGTTCAATTGTCTATATTTATCTTTTTCAATCATCCCCCCAAGCTATTAGTTCAATAATGCATATTATGTTATTAGAATCTATATAAAGAGGTTGATGAAAATGCATATAAAATGGATAACTGGAACGACCAATCAGATTCATTTGGCTATTAAAACTGCAAATGAGTTCGGAATAACCCCGGGCCCTATGACGTTTCAATTTGGTTCTTGGGAACAACAAGTACAAGTTCAAATAAATACCGATATCCCAGAAGATGTAATCGGTTTACCTGAGCAATGGAAGAACATATTCACCATTCCTGAAACGCTTCCCTACGAGTTGAACAGAACTGACACCACCCTCAGACTTGGCCCTGTTATTGCCTTGATTGTATTTTCTCAATTAGATGAAATGACATTATCAAACTTGAATCATTACCGTGAGTATTTTTCTGATTACGCGAGTATTCAAGGACTAGTCTATATATGCGCATGGAACACAATTGATATTGAAAAGAAACAAATTCAAGGATATTATTTTGACCCGAAAGCCAGCAACGCCTCAAATCGTTGGAAGTTCGGAACGTTTCCCTATCCAGGATCGGCTTATAATCGCACAGCTATGCCAGAAACTGTATTCAACGCTTTGTTAACTGTGATGGGGGATCGTGTTTTCAACAGCTTTTCCAATGGGTCTTTCAACAAATGGGAGCTTTGGAAACGATTATCCCCAGACTTAAGGCTTCGGTCTCATCTCCCAGCTACTGAACCCCTAACAGATATTACCGTGTTAAATAACATGTTAGATAGATATGGCTCAATTTATCTAAAGCCGGCAGGCGGAACCCTTTCACAAGGGATCCTTAAAGTGGATAAAAGGGATAACGGATACCTTGTTACGTATCCCAAGCAAAGAGACGAAGGAAAAAACTATCAAAACATTATTGAAAACAGCAAATCTATTGAGCAATGGTTATTTAAGCTTAAAAGTAAAGAATACCTTGTCCAACAGGCCATCATAACGAAAAGGTATGAAACCCAACCTATAGATTTCCGAGTCATAATGCAAAAAGACGAAAAGAACCAATGGAATTGCACAGGCATATTTGGGAAGTTCGGACAAAAAGGAAATATTATAACAAACTTTTCACAGAATGGCTTTATTCGCTCCGGAATGGATACTTTCCGTCTTGCATTCCAAATGAATGATAAAAAAGCACAAAAGAAAATAGAGGAGTTAAAAAAAATATCCTCTAGAATTTGTTATGTATTTGACCAATATGGTAATTATGGGGACCTCGGGATTGACCTTATGGTGGATCACAAAGGGAAGGTATGGATTCTAGAAGCGAATTCACTAGATACGTACCATCGTTTTCCACTCCGCATAGACGATCGGGCACTATATAAGAAGGTAGTCACTTCACCATTTCGATATGCCAAATATCTTGCTGGATTCCAATAATAAGCACAAATTCTTAAATTTAAATAAAGGACGCCTTCATAATAGGTGTCCTTTATTTTGGTTTCACGTAAACTTCAATTAATCCAACTCGTTATATAAGAGAAATTTAGTTAGACAATTTTTTCTATTCTCTCGGGATCAAAATCCCTTCCTCAGCAAATAAGTGTTCTTAATATCTGTGACCATATCTTGGCTAATTGTACAAGCAAATTGAGCACGCAAACATAATATGTCTTAAGTGAAAGGAGTGAATACATAATCATGAAACCCCTCTCGGTTAAGCAAATTAGAACCATTTTTGATGGCGAGTTGGTCCTAGGATCTGATGATGTGCTTGTACATTATGGCGCTTACCGCCTTAAACAAGTAAAGAAACAAAATACAATTCTTTTTGCAAATAAGAAGATTGTTAACTGGGAACAACTGAGAAGGTTTCTGCCATTAGTACTTGTAACTCATCAGGACCTAACCCAAAGTAAACCATTAGAGAATTTGACTGTTATCAAAGTGAAAAATACAGATGAAGCATATTGGAGATTTGTAAATTACTACCGAAGCCTTTTTAATATTCCTGTTGTAGCCATTACAGGAACTTCTGGAAAGACAACTACAAAAGAGATGATTAAACACATTCTCTTAACAGATAAAAAGGTTACTGCTACAAACAGCACCAGTAATTCGCGTACTGCTCACTTACAATACCTACTCGAGATTGATAATGAAACAGAGGCAGCTGTATTTGAAGCGGCTGTAGGTGCACCTGGAGACGTGTTAAACGCAGGAGATTATTTCAAACCGACAATAGGCATTATTACGAATATAGGAGCACACCACTTAGGACTTTGTAAAACCGTGGAATCATATATTCATGCTAAAGGTGAAATGGCAACTATCCTTGATCACAAAGGGGTACTTATTATTAATGCCGAAGATATAAATACAAGAAAAATAGATTTAACAAATTATCATGGACGGATTATAAAGGTTGGAAAAGATTCCTCTTGTCATTTTATAGCAACCGATATTAACTATCACAAAGACGGAATGCAATTTAATGTCCAATTTCAGCAGGAAAATCACCTTGTATTCGTGCCGGGATTTGGAGAGCACCAAGTTTATAACGCACTTTCCGCCCTTGCCGCTGTCCATGAAATTGGCGTAAATCTTCAAGAAGCTACAGATCGATTGAAAACATTCAAGAGATTCAATAGGCAGCTTCAAGTAATTGAAGGAATGAATGGATCTATACTACTAGATGACACATGGAGCATGACATCCACCTCATTAGAAGCAGCCCTAAAAGTGTTAACAGAGATTGGAGAAGGCAAGAAAAAAATTGCTATCATAGGCAGCATAAAGGGTTTAGGGCCTTGGGGTGATATTATTCATAAACAAGTAGGGGAAATGATCGCTCATCGAGATGTAGATATACTCATTACAATAGGTATTCTTGCACGTATAATTGCTAGCCAAGCAGAGGAAAGTAGCTCAAAGTTACAGGTCTACGCCTTTAACAAAACGATTTTTGCTTATGAACTGTTAAAAGAAATTCTAGACGAAAATACAATCGTCCTTATTAAGGGAGATATGTACGTTACGTCAATTTTCCAATTGGTAGCTAAAATACGGAAACAGCAATAGCCCCCTTTTAAATTACCATAATCTTAAAAGGGAGCCTTTTTTGTACAAGTCTTTATTCCCATTGCGATGTTAAACAAACTTTGATGATATACTCGCGGGTAGGAGAAACACATTTTAAAACGAATAATATATTAAATTATTCAAAATGAAAGAGGAATTATGTCTCAGACCTCTCCATGTTTTATAGATTGAAGGCCAAAAGGACTTAAGTGAATACTCGTCCTATGTTCTCCCCCCCCCACGCTAGCAATTGTTAAACTAATAAAAACATGTAACTCAATCGTACTTTTTGATTTTCATGGTTACGTTAGTAAAGATCAAGAAAAAACTGGACTAATCGAACCATGCACCATCCCACATAATCCTAATTCTGAGTATGATTATCAATGGTCAAGAATTGTGGCTGGGAAAGGACGTTATATGTAACAGCCAAGTGAGCCAGTCCCCCATTGTATTATACCGTTGAAGGACTGATCTTTTTATCGGGACCAGATAGCAACTCAGTTAGTCCTGCGACGTTTTAACCTGGTTTTCAGTTTAATAATAGAATGATTCTTTGCGGAACATTTGATAAGCAATATACTATTCTCATCCAATATCTTCTCTAAAAATAACAAAACACCTTTGATGTCAGGAAAAGAGTAGACTTCACCATTTAGTCCGTCCTTTTGGGCTTGTTTTCCCATCTCGGCTGCCAATGAACCAACTGTTATCAATACGTCTACTCCATTTTCCGCAATCATCTTACCTACTTGACGATGAAGATCAAGGCTTAGTTCACCTAAAGCATTAATATCGCCTATAAGGGCAATCCTTTTTCTCCCCCGTGATATCCCATTCAATGCCTGAAATGCAGCCTTTAGAGAAATAGGATTTGAATTCCAAGTATCATCAACAATGATACAACCGCCCATTCCTATGCTACATTCAAGATGAGAGGGTAAGTTGCGAAAAGACTCAATCCGGTTTACTACTTCTGCCATGCTAATTCCCATTTTATATACTGCTGCAAAAGCAGCCAGTGCATTAAGAACTTGATGCTGCCCATAACCGGGCACAAAGGCGGGATACATTTTCTTTCTAAATTTCAGTACAAACTGCATTCCGTTATTACCGTATTGAACATTAGTTGCTCTAAAGTCTGCGCGATGAGTTATACCAAAAGTTAGCACTTTTCCTTGAAAATCTTTTAATCCAATTCTTTTTGTATTCTCATCGTCAGCATTAATGATGAGAGTGCCTTTTTTCCCTACTGCTTGAACCATTTCCGCTTTTGCTTGATGATAAGCTTCCAGGGTTTTGCACCCATCAAGATGGGTAACGCCTATATTTGTAATAATACCAATCGTTGGCTTAAAGTATCGGGAAGCGGTCAGCACATCTCCCGGACTCCCTACGGCCGATTCAAACACTGCAGCATTTGTGTTTTTATCAATAGATAGCAAATAGGTTAGATGATGGGTCCTTGAGTTTGCTGATGTTTTGGTACCAGTGACATTACGGTCAAGAGCAAGGATATGTTTAATCATATCCTTCGTGGTCGTTTTTCCGCTTGTCCCTGTTATTGAAACAACGGGAATAGAAAATTGGTTCCTATAAAAGTTAACGAACCTCCAAAATGCCTTTTCGATATCCTGAACTTTAATAATGGTACAATTTTCAATACTTTTTAATCGATCATACGCTATATCTGTTACGACTACACAAGGTGCTGACTGAGCGATTTTCTCCCAATCAATTTGCCATTTTTGCTTTAAGAAAAGTAGCTTGTTTGGCCCCATCTTCTGATAATGATAAATAATATCGTTAACTAAAAAGTCATCTGACCCTTGCATTAATTGTCCATTCACACATTGTCGAATATTTTTCACTGATATTGGCTTCATTTTTTGATTCCTCCAATTCGCTTGCTAACTATATACTATGTTGAACATGAGCATTTACTTGTGTATAAGCCTTCAATTAAAGTTCAAACATACTACAGTTCATAGGAATACTTAGTAATCCAATTTAGAAGCTAATTTGTATCGTTGCTACTAGATAACTTGAAATTTATTTGTACGAAAAAAGAAGCATTAGCTGCGATATCGCAGCTAATGCTTCTTAAGTGGATTATTATTGATAAAAAAGCTTTCCCATCAGGAATTTAAAGAACACGTCGGGCTGTTACATAGTTTTTCTTTGCCCAAGTTGAATTTAAGCTTAATTTCACCGTACTACCGTTCGCAACAAGTGAAATATACTGATTTCCACCTATATAGATTCCTGTTTGCGTAATTTTCGAACCACTATTATCCAAAGAGAATAAAATGAGGTCTCCTTTTTGCAAGTTGGATTTTTGTACCGCTTTGCCTAAAAGTGCCTGACGGCTTGCCAGCTTAGATTTTAAATCAATGCCTTGTTTTCCGTAAATGTAATATGTAAAGCCCGCTCCTGTAAATGTTAACGTCTTTTCATCATGCACATAGCCAAATTTTGCTTTACCGATGAGACTTGAAGCAAGACTTACAGCTTTATCAGCTGATGTGTCACTTGCTGCTGGTGCTTTCACCGGTGTAGTCGGCTTTGTTGTGTTTGCAGGAAGTAAAGTTGGCAAAACTCTTCGTGCAGTCATGTAGTAGTCTTTATAATACGACTTTCCATCTAAATCAGAAATGATGATATTTTGTCTTGAGTCTGCCATATGAATAATTTTATTATCTCCTATATACATCCCCATATGGTCCGGATCTGTTCCTGTAGTTTTCTGTCTAAAAAAGACCAAATCACCTTTTTGTAATTGACTTTTTGGAACATGCGTCCCTAACTTCACCATCTTATCTTCCGTTTTACTACCAAGATCTACACCGTTTTTGTCGAAAATAAACCACATAAACGATGCACATTTAAATTGATATGGAGCAGTAAAACTATAATTAGAACCGTATGTCGCCTTACCTATTATACTCTTAGCAAAGTTAGCAATTTCATCGGCCTTTGCCTCGACCGCCTGTTGATTATTTTGAACAGTAACTGTAGCTGCCGAAGCCTTTATCGGCTGAATTGCTGAAGGGGCCATTCCTAAAGAACTGAAACCAATTGCGATTGCTAATGTTATCAAATACTTTTTCATATGAACCTCCTGGTAAACTCTTATTTTGTCTCTCAGCAGAGCTTAACATACAAAACCGCATGCTCATTGAGGTAAATAATACCAGGACCTTAACTTCAAGCTACAATCCCTTGTGCCGGAAGGGATTGCAGCGGTATCTTACGGTTTGATTACAATGTAATGTAAATGTAATAGTCTGTTTTTAAATTGAATCTAAATTCTTAGTTATTCTATATATAATAATCTATGGATCAGTGAACATTATACACAACATTTCTCTAATACTACTGACCCATACTTCTTGTAGTTGATGGGATAACAAGGAAACAAAAAAATGTAACCCCCTTTTACATTCTGGAAAGGAGTTACATTTTTTATATATTTATGAGTTTTATTCACGAATGTACTCTGCTACAGGTGCGTAATTAATTCACTCGGCACAATGACTTTTGACCGTTTAATACTTTATCTATTTCTTCGGCAATTAGCATCGCTGTACGTGACTGAGCTTCATCTGTCGATCCTGCGATATGTGGAGTTATTATAACATTTTCAGATTCTGCAAAACGTGAACTATCTGTAATTGGCTCAGATTCAAGTACATCCAAGTACGCACCAGCAATCTGTTTATCTTTCACAGCTTCAATCACATCTTCTTCTGAAACGATGCCACCACGTGCTGAGTTTATAATATAGGCTTCTGGCTTCATAATTGAAAAAGCTTCTTTATTAATTAAATGTCTCGTGTCTTTTGTTAATGGAATATGTAATGAGATGAAGTCCGAGTGCTTTAACAATTCTCCAAGCTCGTGTACTTGTTTGATTCCTGTTTCCTGAACAACATGATCGAATGGAGCAACAAATGGATCATATCCTACTACTTCCATGCCAAATGCTAGTGCTCTTTTGGCCACTCGGTGCGAAATTTCTCCCATTCCAATTAACCCAAGCACGCGACCATTTAACTCTGTACCTGTAAAGAGTTTTCTGTTCCAGTTTCCTTTTTTAACATCTACATCTGCTTGTCTAATTGGTCTTGAAGCATCTAACATACAAGCTAGTACATACTCTGCTACCGAAGTTGCATTTGCATTTCTAGCTGATATAACTGGAATGCCCCGTTCTGCTGCTTGCTTTATATCAATATTATCCAAGCCTACACCAAGACGCCCAATCACCTGAGCCTTTTTTGCAGCATCCAAAAACTCTGTATCTACTTTTGTTTCATTTCGAACAATTACAGCATCATAATTTGGTAATAAACCAAGAAGTTCTTCTCTCTTTCTAGATAACTCCAAATCATAATCTACCTGATATCCCATTTGCTTTAGTTTTTCAATTCCGTCGTTCCACATCATTTCAGTTACTAATATCTTCATAAAATCCACCAACCCATATCATTAGTATTTTATACAACCTATTTCATGCTTTAATAATTAAATCAATCTTTCTTAAACAAGAATATCGTCCTACTACTAGAAAAACTAAGTTTGAATAACACGTCAATACAACTGTTTATATTTATTTCCAGCAATTGTTTCGTTAACACTATCACCATCTTTTAAAATACTTATTTTTAAATAGAAGTAGTTCATTATTTTCCAAAACACAGAATCTATTTCTTTCGGAATTATTGGAATTATAGTTCAAATTCCCTTTAAAGTCAAGAAAGAGCATCCTATTGGCGGGTAGTAAGCCGCTTATTTAAAAAATTCCACCTTAATTTAAAACCAGAACAAACCTATTCTATTTCTAGACCGGGGTTGCCCTGATTTTGGACATGAAGATAAATGTACTTACTTATAAAACTGATGAAAGAAGCCGTGAAATACCTTCTATATTATTTGATTAATTAATAGTTGGGCTTAAAACATCATCAATTGGCAGGTCATGAGACTTTTAATCTTTATATGGATCAAACTCATTTGCGCCCGCCATACAGACTCCAACTGGTTTCAACACATGTAGGACGTCAATCGTGTCTTCATGCGCATCCAGCACATCTTGTAACTTCCGATAGACAAATGGACTCTCGTCTGTCCCACCGCCACGTAATTCCACACCGTACTCTAGAATTGCTTTGTCCATCCGTTCCTGAGTAATCTCCCCGCCTCGTCTGTTACGGGTTTTCCAATTCATCTTTCCCGCCGCTTGTGTTCGGCTCATTATTCTACCTGCACCGTGTACTGTACTATAGAAGGATTCTGCATTCTCTTCATTATCTTTACCTTGAACAATTACAGAAATGTCACCCATACTTCCGCCAATAAAGCCCATTTGACCTGGAGCTGAAGGGGTTGCTCCTTTTCTGACGACAGTGTATTCCTTGCCAAAGTGAGTCTCTTTCCACGCATAGTTATGATGATTATGCACTTCAAAATCAGAAGTTGCACCCATTATGGATAACACTCTATCCATTACATAATTTCTCCCAGCATACGCGAACTTTCCACTCATCTCCATAGCACGGAAGTATAGGTCTCCTAATTCACTATCCAAATCAATCAATGTAGGTGCTTGGTCCATGCTTTCACCTGGTGCACGTTCGGAAAACTTTCGTCCATTTGCCAAGTTCAAAAAACCGCTCGCTGTTCTATGACCGAAACCTCTGCTGCCAAAGTGATTGGCTATCCATACGTCACCCGTCTTTTGTTCGACCAAGACATCCACATAATGATTCCCGCCTCCAACTGTTCCTAACTGATCCTTCGCTAATTTTTTTAGCTTGTCATGTTCCTGTTTGCCAATTTCTTGATAAACGAGCCAATCCGGATCATCAAACAATTCATGATCCACTTTTTCTGGGTTTTTACGTCCGATACCAAATGAAATTGTTGAAGCAATTTCATTCATTAGAAGCGGAAGACTTTTCTCGATATCCTTCCACTTTAAATTTGTTCGTACAGCCTTATTTCCACAAGCGATATCATAACCAACGCCAGAAGGAGAAATTTGACCATCGTAAACGATAACGCCACCGACGGGCTGGCTATAGCCATAATGACCATCCGCGCAGAGAACACCCCCAGCTACCTGCCCAGTATTCAAACAATTTTCAAACTGGCGCAACGTATTCTCATCATGAACGCCGAATATTTTCTTTTTCATTAATAAAAACATCCTTTCGTCTAAGGCCTTAATATAATTATCCCACTTTTGTGGTATATCACAAAATCGACTCCCCATAAGGAAGTCGATTTTGTTATTATTATTTTACCTGAACGTATTTTTCACCAAGGATGCTCTTAACCTCGTACGCATCTTGCGGTAATTCTTTCCCTAGAAATGCTTCGAATACATCTTTTTCGATCGAATAATATTCTTCAATTTCTCGTGAGAATAATAACTTTTCCTGTTGAAGCAATTGATCTAAATCAGTAAGTCGCTCTGGCTTTAACGCATCTTCTGGTAGTAATTGTTGAAGTGCATTCGTGTATTCCTCTAACGTTTTTGCACCTACAATGCGAACCCCTTTTTGTTCCTTATTCACCATGACAATTGTAGGGAATCCGCGCACACCTAATTCACGGACGCGTTTAAAATCTTCCTGTAATAAAGTGTTTGCTTCTGGGAGTTTTGATTGACTAACGATTTCTTCTCCGTTAAGTCCAACTCGGTTGACAAGGTCAATCAAAAGTTCGTCATGTGCAATGTTTTTATTAAAAGCGAACAGTTCTTCTCGTGCATAACGTAAAAATGTGTTTGCGAGCTCAGGATTTTTTTCTTGAATTACTTTATATACTCGAGAAGGGATAAAAGACGACGCGATTGGGTCATCGTACCAAACTGTTCCATCGATTGGCATACGCGAGTGTTCACCAACTTCTCTCCAGTGACCTGCAACATCTGCGGGACTGGAAATACCATTGCTTACATCTGCGAAGCCGTCCCAGTTTTCAAGCAATCCTCCCATAAGCGTATGCATATTGAAATAGTTCCCGTATTGTTTTACAAACTTTCGAAGAACCGGTTCTAATGCCCAGCAATGCGAACAGATTGGATCGGTTACATAATAAAGTTCAACTGTGTTTTTCGGCGCTGAGAAATCAATGAATTCCATTGTATTCGTATCTTCTCCACCTGCCGGTCCACAGACACCTGTTTCTAAATCACAAATCATGTCATTTTTCGTTTCCATTTACATTCCCCTTTACATTAAGTTAGTTTACTATTTCAATGTCGATATGTTTTTGTGCCCATTCATGAACAGGTTTTAGAGCGATAGCTAATTGTTGCCCCTTTTCAGTCAGATGATACGTGATTGTAATCGGAGTTCCTGCTGTCACTTTTTTTACGATCAAGCCGTGTTCCGCAAGTTCGGTTAATTTTAAAGATAGTGAACGGGGTGTAATATCATTTAAATCGCGCTTCATATGTGAAAATTGAGCGGTAAACCCAGGACAATTCGATAAATAATGAATAATCAGTCCATTCCAACGTCTTCCCAGGATTTCGAAGCAGGATTCTAAATAGGGACATACTTTAATAACAATCACCTCCAACTATTATTTTAAGCATACATTAGTATAGAAAGTATATCAAGTATAAAAACGATACCACTTTTCATCGAAAGGTAAATTAAAGTTACTTCAACCACAGACACCTCTAGTTTCATGGTTTACTGACGCATACATGGGGCAATACTGCATGAACGTATTTCAAAAAAACCAGAGCGGAATGTGAGGAAGATAATATGAAGAAAGATTTGAAGCACCATAAGCAACTGTTGAATCGAGAGAAGTTTCTCAAGAAAAATTTATGGTCCGGTATTCTTTTTGGCCTTGGCTTTGTTGCTTTCTTGGATGAGGCACTCTTCCACCAATTATTACATTGGCACAAGTTTTACGATAAATCGACCGTCGCTGTGGGATTAATTTCCGATGGTCTTTTTCATGCGTTCAGTTGGTTTGCAACGGTTGGTGCACTCTATCTTGTTGCTGATCTCAGGCGGTTGAATGCGTTGTGGCATAAAATGTGGTGGGGTGGAAAGTTAGTAGGAGGAGGTGCATTCCAACTTTATGATGGAACAATCCAACATAAGGTTATGAGGATTCATCAGATTCGATACGGTGTCGATATTTTTCCATATGACGTAGTTTGGAACATTTCAGCTGCCATTATGATCGGGTTTGGGATCTTTTTAATTGTCCATGCGAAACGTGAACAGCGTGAACTGAAAGGAGAAATTACCCTTGCATCATGAAGCTTTTTTTCAAATTACGGCGACAGACTTGTTATTCGGCATATCTGCAGTTGTAGCACTCATTTCATACTTGGGAGCAGTCCTAAGAAACAATCGATCCAGCCGTCTTCGAAAATGGTCAAATCACAAAACTTTCTTTTGGATTCTTGGCGTTTTTATCGCTTCAACAGCTGTTGTCGGTCCACTTGCAAAGATATCTCATGATAATTTCACCTATCATATGATCGGCCATTTGTTGCTCGGCATGCTAGGTCCCCTTCTTATGGCTTTAGGGGCACCAGTCACTTTGCTTCTAAGATCTTTGAATGTACGTGCGGCAAGAAAAGTGAGTAAAATATTGAAAAATCGTCTTGTCAGCTTCTTTACGCAACCGATAGTAACATCCGTTTTAAATATCGGTGGATTATGGGTATTGTACACGACGGATTTATTCGTTGAGATGCATGACAATCTTCTGCTTTATGTCCTAGTCCATATTCATGTATTCGCGGCAGGGTACTTATTTACCATTTCCATACTTTATACTGATCCGGTTTCCCGTCGGTATGGTTATGTCTACAGAACTGTTGTTTTCATTATCACACTTGCCGGCCATGGAATCCTTTCAAAATACATCTACGCTTATCCACCAGAAGGTGTTGTACTCGAGCAAGCCAGAGCTGGTGCCATGTTGATGTATTACGGGGGTGATACTGTAGACCTGGTACTGATTTTCATTTTGTTTCATCATTGGTACCGTTCACACCATCGTCGTTTCTCGTCGGAAATCAGTCCGGCAAACGCAAAATGATAGAGCACTTCTCTGTAATAATGAAGAGTATATCGAAACGATTTGGGTCATGGGATATAGGTTGAAAACTTAAGGTATACTTAAGAATTCGCTTAAGACTTTCTTATGTTTTGCTATTTATACTAAAAGCATCACATGATATCGCTTTGGTGCTAAAGAGAGAGTGAACTTCCTCTCTCCATCTGCACTGGGTTAGCCTCACCCTTGTAAGGCGCTTTCGCTAGATTGAACCCAGAATCATGAGTACAATATATATATAGTCTTAATCTTAATATCTCATAAAAAAAACAGACGGACATTTCGGGTTCCTCTACCTTTTCCTTATGGAGAAATTATTTATCATTTAAGGATGCGTCTTGACAACTTCATCTAAGAACGAGATTTAATACTTATTTGTCCTTTTTCAGCTTCCTCTCCATCAATTGTGCCATTTGCTCAGAATTTAAATCCTTTTCTTCAAAGAGTTTATTAACGATGTTATGATAGTCTTCTTCATTACGATTTTGGCTTATTTTATCGGCGGCTTGAATTTCTTGTACTCTAATCTTAAATCCAACAATACCTTTTATTTGTTTTTTAGTTTGCGGAGAAAGATTTTCCCATAATGCTGCATTCTCCCGACGATGTTCGTATTTTTGTAATAGTAATCTAAGGTCTTCTTCTAGCTCTTGTTCACTCATAATACTAGCTGTTCCATATATATGGACAGCTTGGTAATTCCATGTTGGTACATTTTCATTTTTATACCAAGTTGATGAGACGTAAGCATGCGGACCTTGAAACATCACAAGCACATTTTCATTTTCAACCTCGAACGTTTTCCATTGAGGATTCGCATAAGCCATATGTCCAGTAATATAGTAATCGTCGCCTTGCATATTTAACCCCATAGGTAAATGAGTCGCAATTGGTGTTCCTTGTTTTGTTGTCACAAGCGTTCCAAAAGAGTTCGTTTGAATAAAGTCTCTGATTTCATCAAAGTCTGTGACTTTAAAATGCTTAGGGATGTACATAGTAATCCACCTTTCAGAAAAAGTTATATTTGTGTTTTGGTCATTATTAAATCAATTTGTTCTTCATCACCCATATAAAAAGAGTGTGAGTCAGTGTGAACAAACCCCATTTTATTATAAAAAGCAATAGCATTTTCATTTCTTTCCCATACACCTAGCCAGATTTTCTTTTTATTACGTTCCATCGCAACTTCTATAGCTTTATTGAGTAGATATTTACCAATGCCATGTTTTTGAAATTTATTCTTTATATAAATTCGCTCTATTTCAAGCGACGCATTACCCATTTTTTCAGATTGAGTATCATTCATATTTATCTTTAAATATCCAGCAAGTTCGTCATTAAAATAAAGTAAAAAGAATTCTGATGATATATTGGATAATTCATTTTCCAGCTGGTTAGGGTTAAATGCTGATTACGGCCATCGAAATGTACCAGTCGTGCCATCTTATTTACCATCGAGTGACAGGGATTTTACCACATCCCGCCAAACTGTTTACCAATACATATATTGCTCCAACAGACCGTTTTTGGCATGTTGGAGCACTATGTTATGCGTTCTTGAAAGCTCGTTAACCTAGATATTTCTGCCCATCGGTATGATAGATTATTGTTCTGATCCTAATCCATGACGTTCACGCATAGAAATTTTTCCATCAATCATAATTTGATAAGAGTCGTGTATGATTCTATCCAAGATTGCTTCCGCAATCGTCTCATTGCCCAAACCCAAATGCCATCCACTTGGATCAATCTGTGAACAGAAGATTGTAGAGGCTGACTTGTGACGTGATTCTGTGATTTCTAATAAGATTGTGGCTTCATCTGTTGAAAGATCTGTAAGTAGCCATTCATCCAATATAAGTAGGTCTGCTTTTGTGTATTTTTTAATCAGTTTACGATAACTTCCATCCGCTGTTAATTTGGCGAGTGTTAATTCATCCAACAATTCTGGTAACCGAATATATTTCACTTTATAGGATTGTCGACAAGCAGCTACACCGAATGCTGAAGCTAGGAATGACTTTCCGGAACCGGTTGGGCCTTTGAGAATGATATTATGATTGTCCGCAATATAGGTACCACTTGCTAGTCTAAGAATGTATTCTTTATCTAACTTACGATCCTCATAGTATTCTATATCTTCAATACAAGCTTTTGAATCTAAGAAGGTTGCTGAATGAATCAATCGCTGGAGTTTGTTGCTCCTACGGCGTGAAAACTCTAAATCAACGAGTAACGAAAGTCGGTCCTCAAAATCCATCTTTTGAAAATCTTTATTTCCAGACTGCTCTTTATATGCTTCAGCCATTCCACTTAATTTCATCTCATGCAACTTTGTTAATGTCTGCTCATTCATCATGTGTCTTCCCTCCATAGTAGGCTGCCCCGCGTGTGAAGCCATAATTATTTTTGTTGCTTTCCGTATTACGTTTTAATTCCTGTTCAGCATCATTTTTCTTATTGTTTTTCAAAGTCGTTTGAATACTCTTGATAGATGGTCTTTTTGTAATGAAAATGACCATTTTACATGCACGTTCAATTTCATACTTTGTGTAACTCCGTTCGGATTTCTTTAACGAAAAAATAGATTGTAACGCTTGTTTCTCAGTTTTATAAGTATCTAGAATATATCGAATGACAACTAGGGTCGATGACCCAATCTCTTCTGCCCATTCAATTGCGGCTTCAGGAGTTTGGTCTACAAATAGCTTATGATTATCCGGCATATGATCACGGACGGTAGATAACTGACCAAATCTACCATATAATCGTTTATGAGATGCAATTCGCATATGATTAAAATAAATCTCAACGAGATTGTCTGAAAGTCTGATTTCAACTTGTTTACTGATATATTCATATGGAACAGAATAAAACATACTTTCAGTAGAAATGTGATAATCAGGACGTACTTTTGCCGATTTCCATTCAGACATTTTGTAAGGGCTAGCTGGAAGGGGAGAAAGTGCAAATTTCTCCTCTTCTTCAAATGCTGAAAATCTAGAACCTTTTTTGCGAGTAAAAGGCCGCTGATTAAACTCATTTAGCTTCCTCAATACCTCTTCATTCAACTCGTCAATATTAAAACAATGAAGGTTTCTTAATGCCGCAATAATCCATGTAGAAATAACTCCAACAGAGCCTTCAACACTGGCCTTATCTTTAGGAGTACGAACACGCGCCGGCATGACAATAGTATTGTAATAGTCAGCCATCTCTCTGTAAGTAGGATTTAATATTAATTCTGTAAAAGTATGCTTTGTTACACTAGCCTTAAGATTATCCGGTACTACTATCTGCGTAACACCTCCAAAATATTCATACGCATTATTATGAACGGTGATCCATGATTGCAGATCCATTGAAAGCGTTGCTTCTGCGTACGATATTTGGCTACATGGAAGCGTCGCAACAAAAATATAGGCTTTGATTTTTTCCCCCGTATCTCGATCAATAATAAAAGCTGTTGACCCTGCCCAATCAACCTCCATAATCTCACCTGGTTTTCTACGAATCCGTAATGTCGCTTTATATTTCTCTGCATAACGACTATAATGCCGTAAAAAGCTTCTATAAGAATACGGAATCTTTTTATCGGCTCGACTTTTCGCTTCATATTCATAATGGAGAAGTGATAGTGTCACATTTGGTTTCGCCAGTTCCTTATGAAGATATTCAAAATCCATAATCTGTCGTCCCGAGGCTTCTAAGGACTTTTCTGGAAAGAGAAAGTCTTCAATCCAAAGATCTGTCATTTCTTCATCAAGTGGACATACTATCCCTTTCTTTTCAGCCAATTGAATGGCCTCAGTTACTTTTTGACGGGAATTACCTGTACTAGAAGCGATGCCTCTAAGACTGATACCTTCGTCATGTAATTCCAAAATCTTACGATATTGAATCATACAAAAATACCCCCTATACAATTAGTGTCACACCATAAGGTGTGCCCATTAATTATAAAGGAGATATGCGTATGGTAAATAGCTTGTCACTTGCTGGTAAATTCCTTGTCATTCAATGGTAATAAAGATGTCATAGGTGGTACATTTCATTGGCTGTAATCAAATGCTCCTTCTAAATAAGCTTTCATGTTTTCAGGTGAATTCTGATCTTTAAATGTATCGTTGAATGTTTCAATACTTATTTCTTGAAGTATCTCTAAATCTTCACGGTTACACTTTTTTATTTTTATAGTCATTTTAATGGCCCCCTTTATATATAATTAGTACTCTCTCTTGTTTCCCTTTTTCACAAATTCCCAGTCAACTTCAATATTTTTTCTAACTCTTTGTAGAAGATGAAAAATGTTCTCTACTTCTCTTTCAGAAAAACCCTCTAATGCAACACTATTCGAATGGTCATTTTCACTTTTTATAAAAGGATATACATGTTTCCCTTTGTCTGTTGGAAAGAGTTTTTTTATTTTTTTGTTATGTTCATCACCCTTCTTTTCAATAAATCCATTCATTTCAAGCTTTTTTATAGCACGGGCTGCTGTTGTTCGATCTACTTTTATCATCTCAGCTAACTTTTCTTGAATGATTCCCGGATTTTCACATATTCGCACAATGTACAGGTATTGCCCTTTTGTAAGGTTGTATTCTTTAAATTCTATATTACTTATAGAATCCAATGCCCTTGCTATCATTCCAATTTCACGAAGAATTTCTTTCATAATTAACTCCTTTGCTTGTATTTTTGTTGCAAATGCAATAAAAAGGTTATACATTAAATTTAACTTAAATTTGTTGTATTTGCAATAAAAAAAACGAAAAGAGGTCGAGTAAAGTGAAATATGTTTTTTATGTATTAGGAATTTTAATATTAACGCTTGGTATTTCTTTCACTATACAATCAGGCCTTGGAACTTCACCTTTTGATGCACTTTTGGTAGGACTGTCCATAAATGTGGGGCTTCTGTGGGAAGTTGGGAAGTAATAATAGCTTTAATATTGATATGTTGTAACTCACTTTTAAAAAGACAAAAACAGAAATTTTGGGGTTGTTAACAGCATTTATTACGGGGATTGGGATTGATATGTGGCTTTTTTTATTACAAAGTTTGATAACACCTGAACTATGGTACAGCAAAGTTATTTGTTTTGGAATCGGCTTAGTTATGATTGGATTGGGAACTGCAACATATTTACACACAAACTTTGCACCGATTCCAGTTGACCGATTAACATTAATCATACAAGAATTAACCAAAACAACTATGTTTTTTTCGAGAACATTCATTTACCTCGTATTCTTGATAATAGCACTGATTTTCAATGGATTAATTGGCGTTGGGATTTTATTAACCGTTTGTTTAGGGAGGCTAATACTTAATTACTTTATGCCACTCACTGAAAAAGTATTAGACCGCATATTAATACACTCTAGTACATCACCAAATTATGATAAAAATAATGTAGATCATTAAATTAAGTCGAACGATAGGTAATTATGCACTTCCTCTCTCTAAGCAAATCAAATTAGAAAACATCCCACTTTTATGCGATAATAGTAGAACTAACGTTTCTACCTTAACAGTGAAAGAGGTGCTACCATGAAACCGGTAATACTATTATGTGGATAACTGTGGCCAAGTAAAATTCAATCTTGGATTAAATGTGGATTAATCCTAACCAGACAAGGAAAACGGACTATTTATGTGCTTGGCTTTTAACGAAAAATAGTCGATCATATAAAAGGTTCTTAGATGACCAATGCTTCACATAAAATTTGGAGGGGTTCAGGTTTGATACTTGATATGACGGATTATCATAGCAACATTAAGTTGCACCGTCTATAAAAATGGTGCGAAGCTTTTTCCCTTAAATTTTTCTAAGGGTATTTTTAAAAGGAGGGGTATTTATGAAAGCTATAATTGTAAAGAAACCAGGTGGTCCAGAGCAACTGGAGCTTGTTGAAGTTGCTATCCCCCAACCAAAAGAAGGTGAATTGCTTATAAGTGTTCATGCAGCAGCGGTAAATCGTACAGATATTATAACCCGTGAAGGGAAAGTAGGGTATGCTGAAAATCCTATTTTAGGCGTAGAAATTGCCGGAACAGTTGTTGAAGTAAATGGTGATAGTTCCTTTTCTGTTGGAGATAGAGTGATGGGGCTGGTTAATGGTGGTGGTTACGCCAAGTTTGCTGTCATGCCAGCCGATCGAGCGATGAAAATTCCCAAGTCTTTATCGATTGAAGAAGCTGCAGCTATTCCTGAAGTGTTCCTAACTGCCTATCAAACATTATTTTGGATAGGTAAACTTCAAAAACAGGAAACCGTATTAATTCATGCAGGTGCAAGCGGAGTTGGAACAGCAGCAATTCAATTAGCAAAAAAGCTTTGTAATGCAAAGGTTATTGTTACCGCTGGTTCTAAAAGAAAACTCGATTCTTGCCAAAAACTTGGAGCTGACGTCCTTATAAATTACAAGGAGCAGTCATTTGATGAAGAGGTTCTAAAAGCAACAAACGGCAAAGGTGTAGATTTGATTTTAGACTTTATTGGTGCTGATTATTGGGAGAAAAACTTAGCAAGTATAAAGAATGAAGGACGATGGGTTCTTATCGGAATACTTGGTGGAAATGAACTAGAAAAGGTAAACTTATTTAATTTGATGTCAAAGTGTATTCAATTAACAGGGACATTACTAACCCCAAGAAGTGATGAATACAAAGCTCTTTTAACTAAAGAATTTGCCGAAAAAGTAACACCTTATTTTGAACAAAAAAATATAATACCTGTTATTGACACTACATTTCCTTTAGAAATGGTTAGAAAAGCTCATTTACATATGGAAGAGAATCGCAATATCGGTAAGATTATACTTGAGATTAAGTGAAGCGCTGAGTGTGGTCAAGCCCCGTGAAAATGGGGCTTGACCACAGACATCCAAACAAAAATAGCCTACTGAATGTATTTCCCATTCGGTAAGCTACTCGTGTATTCCCCTTTTGCTGGTAACCTCCAATTTACAACTTCGCTTTGCGGCATACATGGCTTGGTCAGCATGATGCATAAGTGTTTGTTCATCCTTTCCATCTTCAGGAAATTGACTAATACCAATGCTAAGCGAGATAGGTAAATCAGGATGGGTTGTTGTAATATGTTGTGAAAATGTTGCTTGTAATTGTTCGATAAACTGATTCGTTAGCTGTTTGGAATATACATCTCGTAGGAAAAGGACAAATTCATCCCCGCCTAATCGTGCAACATCTCCTGTATCCTTCACCGCATCTTGCAATATTTGTGCGGTAACTTGAAGCAGTTCATCCCCTACTTGGTGACCATATGTATCATTTAAAGATTTGAAATTATCGATATCTATTAAAAGTAATGTAAGTGTTTGCTGTTCATTTCGACATATTTCCATCGCTGCTTCTAGTTGTATAGTAAACGACCGACGATTTGGTAAGCGCGTTAAGGCATCATGGTAAGCGATAAATTCGATTTCCCTTTGATATTGTTTTTGTAACGTCACGTCCTGGAGGATTAAAAGAATATGCATCTGATTGTCCACCAATATATAATCTGCATTGACGAGCAATAAAAATTGGACATCATTATTTGAAATACTCAGAGCATAATCTTTAATTTCTTTTTCACTTAAAAGCTGTTCCTTTAACATATCGTCTAGTAAAGAAAATAATTGCTCTTGTCGTAGATTCAAATTATCAAGCAATTTTGTTGCTGCAGGATTTGCATCATGAATAATTCCTTTAAAGTCAAGAAGCAAAATAGCGTTTGGATTTAAACGAAATAATTTTTCATAACGTTTATCGTACAAATTAAGAAAATCATGTTGTTTCATTATCCGGCGTAGGAAATAACACCAAACGATTCCGGCGTATATATAGGGATAGGGCGGTAGCGTGTTTTCGTATTGAAAATAGCCCAATACAATATTTAAAATAATCGCTACACAAACCCCGACTATCAGTTGGTGGTAGATTGCCCGTTGTTCTTCAATTTTCGCCCTGGATTTTGCAATCGATAAAGGGATTAAGTAAAGAAAATCTATGATAGTACCAACGGTCATGGCTATGTAATAGTTCTTATTATAGATTGGATATTTCCACATCCCCACTTCAAAAAAGTCTTGTGTATAAATCAATTTAGCACCAGTGAAAATATTTAAGATAACAAAAATCAGAGGTACATAAAAGATATACGGATACAGAAAACGAGGCCACTTGGTATAAAGACCTGTAAATTTTATAAGAAAATGAAAGCATAATCCAGGGATAATAGAACCTACACTATTTAGCCAAAGGGCAGAAAGAATAGGACTATTCTCTATCGAAACCTGATTTCTCAAGTACTCTTCCACAAATAGTAATAAAAAGCAAACAGCAATAAGGCTTAGTAAAATGTGTTCCGTTTTTCTTTTATTACGAAGAAATATATCCGTTGCCATATATGTCAAAAATAAAATTGGTAGTAAGTGGGTCATCAGAAGTAGTAGTGCCTCGTTCAATTCCATGCAACCATTATCCTCCTTTCACAAGAAATAATACTTCCATAGTAACCTATCATCGTAATATATACCATAGTTTTAAATATTTCGTCAAATCAGCTCGTAAAAGGTGCCACAGTCACCCAAACAATCACATTAATGTTAAAAAACATGTTTATTTAAACTTTCATGATTGAATCATAACTACGAGCCCCACTCGCACATTAGATAACCTCCCTCACTTATGCGATAATATAAATACAAGAACTAACGTTTCATCGCAAAAAGAAAAGAGGTGCTATCATGAAACCAGTCATTTTAGCTGAAAAACCGAGCCAAGGAAAAGCATATGCGGATGCTTTTAAAGTTAAGCGGCATGAGGGTTATTTGGAGATTTTGCCTTCACCTATTTTTCCAGTTGGTGCATATATTACATGGGGTATTGGCCATCTTGTCGAACTTAAAGAACCGAAAGCATATGACCCGAAATGGACGAAATGGTCCCTTGATAGTTTGCCAATTTTGCCAGTGCGGTACGAATTCCAAGTTGCTAAAGGAAAAAGCAAACAGTTTAACATCATAAAAAAGCTAATTAAAGGGACCGATACTGTTATTAACGGTTGCGACGTGGACCGTGAAGGATCTAACATCTTTTACAGTATTTATTATCAAACGGGTGCGAAAAACCAGACGATTAAACGGTTGTGGATTAATTCGCTCGAAGTAGATGAAGTACGGAAAGGGTTTTCTAATCTTCAAGACAACCGCAGGGATCTTTTGATGTATGAGGAAGCAAAAGCCCGTCAAATCAGCGACTGGCTTGTTGGAATGAACGGCTCACGTCTCTATACACTGTTACTTCAAAAGCGTGGGCTGCGAGATGTTTTTTCAATAGGACGCGTACAATCACCAACCGTTTACCTGATTTATCAAAGACAAAAAGATATTGATGATTTTGTTTCTGAACCTTTTTTCGAAATTGAAGCGACCTTTACAGCAGAACATGGGCAGTATAAAGGAAAAGCGAAAGCGAAGGATCAAAACAAAGATGTGATTGTTGCCCTTCTTAGAAAACATGAACTAAGTCCGAAATCACCAGGCATTATTGCATCTGTGAAACATGTCGAAAAACGCACGCCGCCTCCCCAACTTCATTCTTTATCGACATTGCAAGCGAAAGCAAACCGGTTGTGGAAAACGAGTCCTGCGAACGTTTTAAAAATTATGCAAGGATTGTACGAAAAGAAAATTGTCACCTATCCAAGAACCGATTCTCGCCATATTACACCAAGTGAATTTGCTTATCTTGCGGAACAAGTTGAAGATTATCAGAAGGTAGTCGGTCAATCCTTTCCCGTTACATCTCTTGCTCCGAAAAAGCGCTATGTAGACAGTTCAAAAGTGCAAGAGCATTACGCAATCATTCCGACGAAGAAAATCCCTTCACAAGCAGTATTAGCCGGATTGTCTACTGACGAGCGGAACTTATACGATGAAGTTGTTCGGACGACACTTGCTATGTTCCATACAGACTATCTATATACGGAAACAAAAGTAACGACCGATGTAAATGGACTCCCTTTTTTCACAACAGGGAAAACAGAACGGGACAAAGGTTGGAAAGCATTGTTTTCTCGTTCGGAAAAAGAAGCCGAGAAGGACGACCCAGCATTACCGCCACTTCATCAAAATGAGCCGGTACAAAGCAATATCGGTATTAAAGAAGGAAAAACAATGCCACCGAAACCGTATACGGAAGGCCAACTTATCGCAATGATGAAGACCTGTGGAAAACTCGTTGTGGATAAAGAAGAGACCGATATACTAAAAGAAATTGAAGGACTTGGCACAGAGGCAACACGAAGTGGGATTATCGAAACGATTAAGAGACATGATTATATTCAAGTGAAGAAGAACATTGTTTCCATTACGGATAAAGGACGAGTGCTCTGTCAGGCAATCGAGGGGAACCTTCTTGCGAGTCCTTCCATGACTGCCAAATGGGAAACTTATTTGCGTAAAATCGGTACCGGAGAAGGAACACCAGAACATTTTCTCGGAAACATTTCAAAGTTTATTTTCAAATTATTAGAAGAGGTACCAAAACAACTGAGCTCACAGAATATAGTTATGAACAGTGCAGGGACTCCGCGCCCTAAGCGAGATGGTGATGTTGCTGCGTGTCCAAAATGCAAAACTGGTGTTATCGTTGATCGTAAAAAGTTTTACGGATGCAGTGCCTACGCAGCTGGTTGTAAACAAACATTCCCATCTATCTTTTTAGAAAAGAAGCTTACAGCGAAACAAGTCGAGCTTCTTTGTACGAATGGAAAAACAAATGTAATTAAAGGATTTACCTCAAATGCAGGAAAAAAGTTTGATGCAAAATTAACACTCGTCGACGGCAAATTAGAATTTGAGTTTTAATCTTTTAAGAAATCTATAAAAAGGATTCACATCTATTTTGAATGATTTCATGTAAACTACTCATCCTATATCAAAGGAGATGAGGTTAGTTTTGCATAAAACATTTATTGTACTTGGCATCTTTATGACGTCAAACTCCGTGCCGATAGATCTCCCCGCACTTGAAATTGCGCAATTGGAAATACCTGCCTACGCGAAATGGGGAAGACTTGCTGTAAAAGAAACACAATTGAAGTATCCACATGCAAACATTATTGATTACTTGCACGAAGGTAGTCAATTACCCGCGATTGAAATCGCAGGCTTGTAAAAGCCTTGATTGACTAGCCTAAGTCTTCATTGACTACGTTGTTTGTGTCATGACACCATAGAATGCCCACTCTAGTTCTATGCCCTGTCGCGTGTGATTAAAAGCTCTGAGGGAAAGGAGCGGTGTTGCATGCCGAACAAGCATTTACAACATTGGCGAAGAGTAACCAACTCGAAGGAGGGAAACGACATGCTCGTTTACGTACTGAACAAACACGGACAACCGCTGATGCCTTGTAAACCACAGAAAGCGCGAAAGTTGCTGGAACAAGGAAAAGCGAACGTGATTCAACGAACACCGTTTACGATTCAATTGAAATATGGATCCAGCAGGTATACTCAGCCTGTTTCACTCGGTGTGGATGCTGGAACGAAACATATTGGGGTTTCGGCAACAACGGAAGACCGGGTGTTATTCGAAGGTGAAGTTAGGCTGCGCACCGATATTCAGGAACTGTTGGCCACTCGTAGATCCTTACGTAGAGCCAGACGTAATCGAAAAACTCGCTACCGGAAACCTCGATTCCTAAATCGTAAGAAAGATAAAGGATGGCTCGCCCCATCCGTTCAAAATAAAGTGGATATGCACGCAAAGATGATCACGAAAGTGCATAAAATTCTTCCGATTACGAACGTAATCATTGAAGTTGCACAATTCGATATTCAGAAAATAAAGAATCCCGACATTTCCGGTGACTTATATCAAAAAGGAGACCAGTTGGGCTTCTGGAACGTCCGGGAATATGTCTTCTTCCGTGATAAGCATTTGTGTCAGCACTGTAAAGGCAAAACAAAAGACATGATTTTGAATGTCCATCACATCGAAAGCCGTAAAACAGGCGGGGACGGACCAGATAATCTGTTGACGCTCTGTGAAACCTGTCACAATCAAATCCATAAAGAAGGAAAAGAGCATCTATTTACTCGTAAAAGCGCTTCTTTTCGTGATGCAACTCAAATGACCGTGATGCGATGGTTTATTCACCGCAAGGTAAAAGAGCTGTATCCACACGCCCGGTTAACTTATGGATTCCAAACAAAAAACACACGTATTCGTCACGGCTTGAAAAAAAGTCATGTGGTTGATGCCCGGTGCATCAGTGGGAATCCCGTTGCCACCCCATCTAAAAACACGTATTCGTTTAGACAAGTACGAAAAAATAATCGCCAACTACACAAGATGACTATTGCGAAAGGTGGCTATCGCAAAGCCAACAAAGCCGAACGATTCGTCAAAGGTTTCCAGCTGTTCGACAAGGTTATTTATGAAGGAATTGAATGCATCGTGTTTGGACGACGAAAAACAGGCTACTTTGATTTACGGAAAATAGATGGTACGAGCATACACAAAAGTGCAAGTTTTAAAAGGTTGGGAGTGGTCGGGAAAGCAAGTACTCTTCTCGTTCAAATAAGCTAAAGAAAGGAAGTGCAGGCTGGCACCTCTCACGACTGAAGTCACGAGTTTCCGCCAGCCTAGATCTTTATGAAATAAAGGAACACTCTGTAATTGAAAAGTTTAAACTTTGGTTAAGAGACGGTGATCATGAATTTGGTGTCTTTGTAAGAATTGAGTATTCCACCGAAACTGAAAAAGTGATGAACATTCAATTTAAAGAAACGGCTAAATAAGTGATCAACACGGAGGTAATTCTTTATATGCATATCCATCGAAATTCGATTGTCCTTTATTCCATAAAAGAGACTTAAACAATATTTTTATTGTTTAAGTCTCTTCTATAATACATTTTATTTGTTTCGTCCAAAACTCAATTTCCTAAGCAGTATTAATATTGAAGGTATCAAGACTGGTCGAAACACTATTGCTTTCCATCTTTTTCGATTAAAAACGTAATAACCGCAAACAGGGCAAAACTGATTAAGAGAATTGTTCCTCCCACGATATACAGAATTAGTGAAACTGTTGGATTCACATCAAATGGTTTCAAAAACTGAAGCCACATTCCTCCAGTAAGACCAATTGACCCGATGATTGCCGTCCACCCTTGAACTGCAACAAGTTTGATTGCCCGTACTTTATAAATACGATAGAATACACCCCACGAAAACACAGACAACCAACCAACTAGTAAAATATGAGCGTGAATTGGTTTAAATGCATATGAACCCGATCCCGCCATATGTGATCCCAAAACTGTTCCAAGTAAACCAAATAATGCTGCTATACGAATGAGTCGAATACTCCATTTTTCTTGCATATTGAATTCCCCCTATGTTTTTTAAGCTATACCCCTATTATAAACGTCCAATATGAACACAACATTAACTAGAGATTACATTGTGGGAAGTTTAACGACAAATGTTGTTCCAGCTCCTTTGTTACTGGTCACTTCAATCGTTCCACCGTGGAGTCTCACCACCTGTTGAACAATTGATAAACCTAGGCCAGTCCCACCAATCTCCTGCGTTCTGGAGTCGTCAGCTCGGTAAAAACGATCAAAAATACGAGTAAGCTCATTATCTTCTATTCCAATACCATTATCTCTAAAGCTCACCACTGCTTGGCCCTTTTCTTTCACAAGCTCAATATCAATTAATCCATCATTTTCTGTATACTTTAATGCATTGGATAGAATATTCTCCCACACTTTTTCAAGAAATGCTGGATCACCTCTAAACTCCACCTCATCAATATCCATCGATAAAGACATTCCCTTTTCCTCAAGCAACCATCTATTTCTACGAATAATTTCCTTCAGTTGAACATCCAAAGGAAATAGTTTTATTTCCAAAGGAGCTGTCAACTGATCAAGTGACGTTAACAAGAGCAGTTGCTTTGTTAGTGAAGATAAACGCTCTGTTTCGGTTTGTATAACTTTTGCATAGCTATTTCGTTCTTGTTCGGCGAGGTCGTTATCCATCAATAGTTCTGCATACCCTTTAATATTTAGTAGTGGGGATTGGAAATCATGCGATACATCACTTATAAATTCTTTACGGATTCGATCATTTTCATCAAGTTTATGCACCATAGTTTGAAAACTCTTAGCTAATTGTCCAATTTCATCCTTCCTATTAATGTCTAGGGTTCCAAAGAATTGTTCATTACCAACCTCTTTTGCTGCTTCAGTCAGTTTTGTAATGGGGTCAATTAATTTCTTCGCAAGAATTAACATAGAAAGTAAGCTAAAGATACCCATAACAAGTACCATTCCACCTAGAATATAATGTACTTCTGTAAAAAGTAATTTTATATCCGGGCGTAAAAATAGTGCATAAGATTCTCCCTTATATTCAAAAGGAACCCCCACCGTATTCGCTAATTCATCTGAAAAGAATCCAGTTACAAATGTTTCACCCGGCAATTCTTTCATCCCATGGTAGGTGTCCCCCTCGAGCACTTGATTTATCGAATCCTGCTTAAGGTTCTCAATACGAAACGATTTCCCATACATCGTGGACTTCCTTTGTTCATCTACAACATACAGCTTATACCCTACAGAAGATTGTGTTTCTAAATACTTTTCAAGATCTAAGTCCTCAGTCGATTCGATAAAAGAAGCAATACTTTCTGCGATGAGCATATTCTTCTCATCATTTTGCCCCTTCAATTGCTGATGGTAATATGTATTCACAACAAGAAACGCTACCAGCGCACTTATTAACATAATGGCAATCGTAAATCCAATAAACTTCCCGTAAAGCGACCTCATATTGATGCGACCTCTAATTTGTAACCAACCCCTCGCACAGTTGCGATTGTCACCTCACCAGTTAGGTTTTCCAGTTTTCCACGCACCCTTTTAATATGTACATTCAACGTTTGCTCATCGCCTTCGTAATCATATCCCCATACACGTTCAATGAGCATATCCCTCGTAAAAACCGTGTTCACCTTCGATGCCAGTACCGAAAGTAATTCAAATTCTTTTAAAGGTAGAAGAAGCACTTTCTTTCCAACAGACACCTCGTAGCTTTGCCGATTAATTTTTAAAGGACCCGCTTGAATAAAAATATCAACCGCTTTATCATATCTTCTTAGGATTGCATTGATTCGATAAAGTAACTCTTTTGGCTCAAAAGGTTTTACGACATAATCATCAGAACCCGCAAGAAATCCTTTTTCCTTATCCTCAAGCTCACCTTTCGCGGTTAATAATAGAACCGGGATATCTGCGTACGCCCTAATCTTCCTTGTTAGCGTATAGCCGTCCATACCCGGCATCATTACGTCCACAACCGCTAAATCGGGCAACTCTTCTTCCAAAAGTTCCATTGCTTGAAAACCATTAGCCGCTTTTTGTACTGTATAACCCGCTTGACCCAACTGAATGCTTACGAGTTCTAAAATATTCGAGTCATCGTCTACAACAAGTATCTTCATCATCGATAGCTCCCCTTCCCATTCCACCTATATCGTATTATACATATTCTGAATGTAGTACGTACTAAACTACAAGGAAAACATCTCAATCTAAATGCTATTAAGGTTAATCTGATTGAATAGAATTATTGAAGGTAATGACTTTTCTTAGTCCCTAGTAAAACCTTTTGTTTAGGTGTGAACTACTAGTTGCAAATTTATGGGCGGTGTTGTGAGGTTAGCCCATTGCGAGGTTTGGGGAAAGTTGTTTGCTTAAATACAACTCATAATTGAATACAAAAAAAGCCACTACCATTAAAGGTAATGACTTCTTTAGTGCCTGGCAACGTCCTACTCTTGCAGGGGGAAACCCCCAACTACCATCGGCGCTGAAGAGCTTAACTACCGTGTTCGAGATGGGAACGGGTGTGACCTCTTCGCTATTGCCACCAGACCTGAATGTTCTTTTTCAAGGACATTACTCATTATATCAAGTGATTCTAAAATTACAAGCATTATTTTTATGAACGTTGCTTGTTCGTTCAAAACTGGATAAAACAGACATTTTTTTTTGGAAGAATCGTTAAATTCTTCCGACGAATCGAGGTCAATCATACCTCTTCATTTAATAGGTTAAGTCCTCGATCAATTAGTATCCGTCAGCTACACACGTCGCCGCGCTTACACCCCGGACCTATCAACCTCATCTTCTTTGAGGGATCTTACTTACTTGCGTAATGGGAAATCTCATCTCGAAGGGGGCTTCATGCTTAGATGCTTTCAGCATTTATCCCGTCCATACGTAGCTACCCAGCGATGCCTTTGGCAAGACAACTGGTACACCAGCGGTATGTCCATCCCGGTCCTCTCGTACTAAGGACAGCTCTTCTCAAATTTCCTGCGCCCGCGACGGATAGGGACCGAACTGTCTCACGACGTTCTGAACCCAGCTCGCGTACCGCTTTAATGGGCGAACAGCCCAACCCTTGGGACCGACTACAGCCCCAGGATGCGATGAGCCGACATCGAGGTGCCAAACCTCCCCGTCGATGTGGACTCTTGGGGGAGATAAGCCTGTTATCCCCGGGGTAGCTTTTATCCGTTGAGCGATGGCCCTTCCATGCGGAACCACCGGATCACTAAGCCCGTCTTTCGACCCTGCTCGACTTGTAGGTCTCGCAGTCAAGCTCCCTTATGCCTTTGCACTCTACGAATGATGTCCAACCATTCTGAGGGAACCTTTGGGCGCCTCCGTTACTCTTTAGGAGGCGACCGCCCCAGTCAAACTGCCCACCTGACACTGTCTCCTGCCCCGATAAGGGGCATGGGTTAGAAGTCCAATACAACCAGGGTAGTATCCCACCAACGCCTCCTCCGAAGCTAGCGCTCCGGAATCTAAGGCTCCTACCTATCCTGTACAGGTTGCATCGGAATTCAATATCAAGCTACAGTAAAGCTCCACGGGGTCTTTCCGTCCTGTCGCGGGTAACCTGCATCTTCACAGGTACTATAATTTCACCGAGTCTCTCGTTGAGACAGTGCCCAGATCGTTACGCCTTTCGTGCGGGTCGGAACTTACCCGACAAGGAATTTCGCTACCTTAGGACCGTTATAGTTACGGCCGCCGTTTACTGGGGCTTCAATTCGAAGCTTCGCTTGCGCTAACCTCTCCTCTTAACCTTCCAGCACCGGGCAGGCGTCAGCCCCTATACTTCACCTTGCGGTTTTGCAGAGAC